>NZ_REHN01000002.1:0-290395 GCF_003693025.1 Lactobacillus sp. ESL0261 | reverse complement strand
TCGGATTTATTTGCTTGCGAAATTGACTTCGCTCTTTTGTTTTGGGTTCTGTTAAACCCGCACATTTTTGCGAAAACATTGTTCAGTTTTCAAGGTACTACCTGCTGCCTTCTTTAAAACAGCTTTTATATTTTCCCAGATTCAGCCGCTTTTGTCAAGCACTTTTTTCTGAGTCCTTTTCGCCGTCTTCCCCGACAGCGTTTATTATCTTACTAAAGCAGCTCGCTTTTGTCAACTGCTTTTGCTCGATTTATGTTGAACTTGTTATTTGTCGTAACTCGCTCAGACACATGTAATACCTTACTCTTTTTGTACTCATTCGTCAAATTAATCATTTTGTTCGTTATTTAAGTAAAATTGATTTCAAATTAGTTTTCACTAATACCTGTCAAACCAGTTTTTTTACTTTTTAGACTAGACCAATTAACCAATTATTCGTAATTTAGTCATTTTTGCCACTTCTATTAACAAAAATTTGGGCAAAAAAATTTCGCAAGTTTATTCAACCTGCGAAATCATAGCAAAGTGCTACTCATTAAATCAAAGTTTCTTCCTTAGTAATCTTTGTCATTCCATTCATATAAGGAACCAAAACTTCTGGTACGGTAACTGTTCCATCTTCATTTTGATAGTTTTCTAAAATTGCAGCCACAGTTCTACCAACAGCTAATCCGGAGCCGTTAAGAGTATGTGCCAAATGCAGTTTGCCATCATCATCACGATAGCGAATTTGCGCACGACGAGCTTGAAAGTCAGTACAATTTGAGCAACTGGAAATTTCACGATACTTATCTTGAGCCGGCATCCAAACTTCCAAATCATAAGTTTTAGCACTGGTAAAGCTGGCATCCCCAGTAGACAAAGCTACCACATGATATGGCAAGTCAAGTTTTTGCAACAAGTGCTCAGCATTATGAGTTAGTTTCTCTAATTCATCCCAAGAATCTTCCTGCTTGCAAATTTTAACCATTTCAACTTTTCTAAATTCATGCATTCTAATCAGCCCGCGAGTATCACGTCCAGCTGAACCAGCTTCACTTCTAAATGCTGGAGACAATGCAGTTACATTGATTGGCAGCTTCTCACCATGAATAATTTCGTCACGGAAATAGTTAACAAGCGGAACTTCAGCAGTTGGAATCAAAGTTAAATCACGTGGCTTGTCAGGGTTGTCGTTATCAACAATGGTGTACACATCTTCACGGAATTTAGGAAATTGTCCAGTGCCCTGCATTGATTCATCGTTAACCAAATATGGCGGAATTATTTCGGTGTAGCCTTCTTTAGTGTTTTCATCTAAGAAGAAGTTAAAAACAGCCCGCTCAAGTAAAGCACCTGCACCTTTATAATAGACAAAACGAGCACCAGAAACTTTAGCTCCTCTGTCCCAATCCAAAATATCGAGATCAGTACCAATATCCCAATGTGCCTTAGGCTTAAAGGCTAATTTAGTTGGCTCATGCCACTTGCGAACTTCTTCATTATAATTTTCATCAGGTCCGATTGGATCAGAATCGTCCGGGAAATTAGGCAGTCTTAGCAAGATGTAATCTTGCTTTTCAGTCAATTCAGCAACTTTATCATCAAGTTCCTTAATTTCCTGTCCTACTTCACGCATTTTTTTAACTGCAGCAGAAGCATCTTCTTTGTTTCTTTTAATTTCCGCAATTTTCTTTGAAACTGTATTGCGTTCAGCTTTTAATTGTTCACTGCGGTTCAATTCTTCACGCCGATCGGCATCAATTTTAACCAGTTCATCAAGCTCTTCCGGCTTAACGCCACGTCTGCCAAGCTTATCCTTGGCCCAGTCAAGATTCTCGCGAATCACCTTTATATCCAGCATCTTTTTACCTCCACAAAAAAAGCCAACTCATCCCACAAGATTGGGACGAATTGGCTCATACATGGCTTCGCGGTACCACCCAGTTTCAGCTAATACTTAGCTGCACTTCATTAAATCGGCGATAACGATGCCGCGTGCCGTGTAATTATTAATTACCCACATTAATGGAATCTGGAAACGACATCTATTCGCTTGCACCAAGATGCGAACTCTCTGAATCAGTCTGAGGATTCCGTGTTTGGATATTATTTTAAGCTATTATGCTTTTTTTAGCAAACAATATTTAATGTTTTTATAATTATTTTTGTAAAAAGATTGTGCCAAGTTTAAATCACTTTTCTCTTTTAAGCCAGTCTGCCTTTTTCAGCAAAAAATAATCTTCCTGATATTGAAATAGCGTACTTACCATACTCATATCAACTGAATAAATATATTTAAAGCCGAGTCGAGTAAGTAAACTTTGTGAGCGAAAATTATTTTTAAAAGTGCCGGCCCAAATTTCAGATTGATTGAGCTTTTTAAACGCATAATTCAAAAGTAATTTTAAGGCTTCAGTCATATAACCTTGACCAGAAAAATCTTTATCAAGTAAAAAACCAATTTCTTTGGTATGTAATAATTCTGCTTCGCTTGTACCTCTATTATATAATTCAGCTAAGCCAATTAATTGCCGGGTATTTCTAAGACAAATTGCATAACTATACTTTCTTGCGGCATACTTTCCTGCAGCAACCTCAGCTTCCGCCAGGTTGTGATAATGTTCAAAACCTGCTAAACGCCGATAATATTGATCTTGTCCCCATTTTAGCAAAGTAGGTGCATCCGATAGTTTAAAAGGACGAAAATAAATTCGGCTGTCCATTAATGACCAGTCAATCTAAGCAGCCAGTCCATGCCAAATTCCAGCGCAAAACTGTATGCTGCAATAGTCCAGGGTTTACCCAATATGATAATCCAAAAATAGGTCCAAAACTTCATATCAGTTAAACCCGCCAAAAGGCATAAAACATCATCGGGTGCCATTGGAGCCACAATGCAGATTGCAAAAAACCAGTTGAATTTCCGCTGGTTTTTAGTCCACTTCATATATTTATCAAGAGTTTTTTCAGAGACAATATGAAGAATAAAAGGTCTGCCGTAAAAGCGTGCTAAAAAGAAGTCAATAATTGATCCAACACAAATTCCTACGTAGTTATAAATAAAACCAGCTACAGGTCCAAAGAAAATAACTCCACCCAAAAGTGAAACGCCACCAGGAATAATAGGTATAACAACCTGAATTATCTGAATCAAAACAAAAATAATCGGTCCGATTATTTTCTTGTCAGCCAAATATGCTTTCATTTTGGCTTGACTGGTAAATATTCCCAATCTATACCAATATATACATAACAAAATGATAATAATCCCGCTGACAACGGTCAAGATATTAATCAGTCTTCGACTAGCTTTAGCAGACAGATGCATAGCTTACCTCCAATGTTAAGCCTAATTTTACCAAAAAATAAGCATAGTGATTACTTTTTAAGTCATTAAATAATAATAATTAAAATTTTTTAATTATTTTTTCTTAAAGTAAAAATAAATTGGGTTTTTAGCAAAAACCGACCTTTAATTACATTATAATAGATATTAAAAATACAATTTTTGGGAGGAAAATCGGATGGCAGAAATTATCAATGATGTCACTTATGATGAACAAAGAAAACTTAAGGTAGATATTTATAAGCCGGACAAAGTCGGTTTTGGTGACAAAATATTGCTGTTTTGGCATGGTGGTGGCTGGTTTCGGGGAGATAAAAACAGTATTAGAGACTTATGTCAAAAAATTTCTGATAAAGGTTTTACTGTTTTTGCACCTAACTATTCTCTTGCTCCACAGCATACTTTTCCAGCCGCACACCAAGATAGCATTAACTTCGTCAAATGGCTGATGCACAGCGAGTTTGTAATTAATAAAAAGCCCCACATTACTCAAATTGGTGCCAGCAGTGGAGGCACAATGGCACTAAATATTGCGGGTAAATATGGTTTCCCAACAGTAACATGGTCTGCTCCTGTCAGTTATTCTGCCTGGATGAAAGACCACCAGAACGTCACGCCTGCGGTTGATGGTCGCAATGAACTGGACTTATCTGATTTACATGATATTAATGATGCTTTTTATAAATATTTTACTTTAGCATATGCCGGTTCTGAAGATGAAAAGGTGTTAAAAAAGATTGATGCTGATTCATATGATTACAGCAATTTACAGCAATTATTAATGATCAATTCTGCAGATGAATTGTCTCCTATTAAATATTTACTTAATTTTATTAACTTTTTGGCACAAAATAACCATGCTGTTGATCTTAAATTAATAGCAGGTAAGCGCCACGCAATGACTTATGCTAATCAATATTTAGAGGATTCATTAGCATACCTTTTAAATGCTGTAAAATAAATCTTAACTTTTACTTACTAATTATTAGTAAAATATTCTATATGTGCTATAATGATTTATGAAAACGGTTTATATTGATTTTGAGAAAAATCTATCCTGATTAAAATTTAAGGAGATAATATTATGGCTAAATATCAATCTATTAATCCATATACTAATGAAACTTTTGCCAGCTATGATAATCCTACAGCTGAACAAATTGAGGATGCTCTAAACTTGACCGATGCACTTTACAAAAAGTGGCGCCATGAAGGCCCTGAGACCCGAACAGCAACATTACACAAAGTAGCAGACGGTTTGCGCGAGCATAAAAAAGAAATGGCAGAGATCATGACCCGTGAAATGGGTAAAATGATTGGTGAATCTGAAGGTGAAGTTGATCTTTGTGCTTCTATTTGCGATTACTTTGCCGACAAAGGGCCTGAATTGTTAAAACCCGAGCCAATTGATTCCAAATTGGGTGATGCATATTACCTAAAGCAGGCTACTGGCGTTGTAATGGCATGTGAGCCTTGGAATTTCCCACTTTATCAAGTAATCAGAGTATTTGCACCAAACTTTATTGTTGGTAATCCTATTATTCTGAAGCACGCCCACAATGTTCCCGGTTCTGCAGCATTGATTGCTAAAATTATTAAACAGGCAGGTGCCCCTGAGGGCAGCTTGATTAATATGTATCCAAGCTACGATCAACTTGATCAAATGATCGCCGATCCTAGAATTCAGGGCGTAGCATTGACTGGTTCAGAACGTGGTGGTTCTTCGGTTGCTGAAAATGCTGGTAAAAACTTAAAGAAGTCGACCATGGAACTTGGTGGTAATGATGCCTTCATTATCCTTGACGACGCTGATCCTGAAGTTTTAAAGCAGGCGCTTAGTTCAGCCAGAACTTATAATGACGGCCAAGTATGTACTTCTTCTAAGCGTATTATTGTCGTTAAGTCCCGTTATGACGAAACGCTGCAAGAATTAAAGAAGGTCTTTTCTAGTTTGAAGCCAGGAGATCCGCTTGACCCAAGTACTAGCCTGCCACCAATGAACTCACAAGGTGCAAAGGATAAACTGACTAAGCAAGTAAATGGCGCTATTGCAGCAGGGGCAAAAGTGTTCTACCAATATCCTGAAATTGATTCAGATGGTGCATTCTTCCGCCCAACTATTCTGACCAATGTTGATCGTGACAATCCTGCATTTGACCAAGAGTTCTTTGGCCCAGTTGCTATCGTTTACGAAGTAGAAGATGAAGATGCTGCTATTGCTTTAGCTAACGATTCCAGTTACGGTCTAGGTTCTTCTGTTATCAGTTCCAACATCAAGCGTGCTCAGAATGTAGCTGCGCAAATTGAAACTGGTATGAGCGTAATCAACGGCACATGGATCAGTTCTGCTGAATTACCATTCGGTGGTGTAAAGAAATCAGGCTATGGTCGTGAGCTTAGTGATTTAGGTTTAATGGCATTCGTAAACCAGCACTTAGTAATATCAATGCCAACCAAATAACTCATCATTAAGACATAAATTAAAAAGCTGATAACCTGCGTTACTATATAAGAACGTTGATTTATCAGCTTTTTATTTTTTATTATTGCTTTTGACGGTGACGAAATAAATTATACCCTGTCAGTCCAGTCGTCATCACGCTAGCTAAAATTAAGAAATAAGTTGAAGCGCCAATTGAAACTGCGTATAAAAGCAGTTGACTGGTAATGCTGTGTAAAATACCATGATTAGACAGTGTACTATTAGACATTCTATAAATGATGTAAATTAGAAAAATAGTTTCAATCAAAGAAAGTAAAAATGCGATTAACCTGCTCTTTTTAGTATCTCTCAACGTGTGATAAATGATAAATAGCGGAATCAAAACAATTATTAACCATATTACACAAAGTAAGACACCTGAAAGCAGTGTGGCATTTGAAGAAAAAAGTCTGCCAGCAAGTCCGAAGACAACCCTGGTAATTGACATTTTTTGCCCGTAAGTCATGTCTAAAACAGATGCACCAGATCCAGTAAATAAAACTATCAGGTTTATTACTGCCACCAAAACAACCAGAAGCTGTACATAGGTAAAGTGCTTCTTTACCTGAACATTTTCTTTATATTTCATACCCTTCTGGGCTAATCTGCTTTTCGATTTAACTTTTTCTTTCGATTCAGCCACATCATTGAACATGTTAGAACCCAATTGATTGATTTTTTGTGTTAAGCGCTCATCCACGGTATAACGATCAATTTTTTCTTGACGACTGCAAACAAAGTAAAGCCAGACAAGCAATGCAAAAAAGCAAATCCAACCAAAGCTGCGGGAAAAACTCATGAGAATTAGTAAAGCAATTCCCAATAGAAAAACAATCATACTGTTAACATGAATCCATTGCAACATTCGCTCGATAACCGAATTTTGTTTTTCTGGATAAAATTCTTGCCGGTATACCTTGCGACTGGCTATTTTTTTACCGGTCTCTTCATCTTCAAAGTTAGCCTGTTGGTGTTGATCCGTGAAAAAAGTCTCACGGTATTTTTGTAAATCAAACTGGCAATTGGGACAGGTAACATCCTCGTCAGAGACAGGACGACCACAATTTGGACAAGTAGTCATAAGAAACTTCCTTTAAACAATAATTATTAATAGCTTAATCATAAAACAAAAATAGCGCTAAGGAAAATTCTTATCACTATTTTAACCTAGCTTTTTACTGTAATTCTTGAATTTGTGCCTTAAGTTGCCTTATTTCAGAAATTGAAGCCCGCGAATCAAGCATTAATTGATCGAGCTTAAATTTAAGTAACTCTAATTCATTATTGTTGCCTTTTTTGAACTGCTTCTTTTGGGCAGTTGATGTGATTAACTGACTATTCTTAATTTGCCATTTAGGAACTTTAAGTTGCTTGATAAATGCCTGATCGTGTGACACGAGAATCATGGCAAAGGGATAAGCGGTGACAAATTCGGCCAGTGCATTAACCGATGCAATATCTAAAAAGTTAGTCGGTTCGTCCAGCAGCAATAAATTATATTGACCTGTAAGTATCTTAGCTAAGTTGAAACACACGAGCTGCCCACCACTAAGATCACTTATTTTATGCTGCCCGTATTGACGTAAATGTAGATCACCTAAAACCTGCATAGTCAAACTATCATCAAATATACTGGTAGCAAAAAGAGAATCTAGCAGGGTTTTATCAGTTTGGCTAGTAATAATATTCTGGTTAAAATAACCTATTTTCAATTTAGAATTATAAAAACCGGTTAACTGTCTATTCTTGATTTTTTTCAGAAAAACAGTCTTGCCAACACCGTTTTGCCCAGTTAAAACTACTTTTGAACTATAAGTAAGATTTGCTTCCTGAGTAATGCTAAACAACTCTTGACCATATGCATTAACCTGCTGTTTCTCCAGCCGTAATGCCTTGCTTTTAGGAGAAATCGATAAATCAGTTATTGCATTGTTGCCATTTTTTAAGGTAATCGCATGATGCATTTGCGGCTTCTTTATTTCTGCTTTTTCCTTATTGATGCGGCTAGCAAGATTCTTACTGGCTCTGATAACATTATTTGCTGTTTTTTGTTTTCCCATGGACTTTGACCGCCAATCAGATGAGGAAAGTCCCTTTTTGTTGTGAGAGAAAGTTCTGGCCTTATTAAAATGCAGATTATAACTTCTCTTTAACTGCTCAAGGTGCTTTTTCTTTTGCTCATAAGTCGTTTCTGCCCGTTTTCGCTGATCTTCGTTAAAGCTGCGAAACTCTTCATAAGTCCCTGAGAAATTGTGTACTTCTTTATTTTGAATATACCAGATTGAATCACAAACTTTGTTCAAAAAATTCTGGTCATGACTGATAATTAAACAGGCAATTTTGCTTTTATTTATTAATTTTATTAACCATTGTTGCTGGGTAATATCCAAATTAGAAGTGGGTTCGTCCAAAAGCAGCAAACCGTTAGGCATATTTTTTAATTGGGTGACGGCCTTATTGAGAGCCAATTTTTCCCTTTGTCCACCGCTCTTATCCCCAGCATCAAGCAATTGTGAAACATAAGCAAAATTACAATTGCTGGCAACCGTGCCTTTAACAGTAAATGAATCTGTTAATTTTTCTTGAGCAAGTATTCGCATTAAAGTTGTTTTACCGGCACCATTGTTACCAATTAAGCCAATTTTTTGCACAGAATTGATGCTCAAATTTGAGACAGTCAGCAGTTTAGAAGCTGCCACGCCAATTTGTAAATAATCTATTTTAATTAATTCCACTTATAAAACCTCAACGTGTACACATAATACACTAAATAAGCTGCAGTTCATTGAATTGCAAAAATTACTCTATCTGCAAAAGTGATTCGCTCTACGTTAGGTTCAAAATTAAAAAGTGATTAATTATTTAAAACTTTAACGAGAGCTTACTGATTATTTACTTGTCTTGACATTCCAGTATTCCTTACTTTCCGCTTAAAATTTAATTAAAAACATTATACTATAATAAATCAACTTTTGTAAACCTGTCAGAAAACATATTTCACTAACAAAAAAAGCTGAAACTCTCTAAATGAGAATTTCAACCTTTTAATTAAGTTCAATTAATTTTTAGCACGCTTATTCTTATGCCAATGGACACCTTCATAGGTCAACTTGACAGCAGCAGACAAAGTGATCGGCATAATAAAGACTAAGATTATCAGTCCAATAATCACTGCCAAGGCCACTTCAATCAGAGTTGGAATCCCTGAAGGGATTAGCGCAGCAAAAGTACCACCTAAAATGATAGCAGCTGAAACTACAACTGTGCCGATAATACCACAAGCCTTTAGCATTCTTTGACTTGGCTTACCGTCTTCAAGTTCACGATAGCGGGTCATTAAGAAGATACTGTAGTCAACGCCCAGAGCAATTAACATGATGAAACCAAAGAACGGTGTGTTCCAGGTCAGCATGGATTTGCCTAATGCAGCTTTAACTACCCATTCCGTAATTGATAATGAACAGAAGTAGGCAATCAAAAGAGTACCCAAGATATAAACTGGTTGCAAAAGTGAACGAGTTACAAAAATGAGGGCAATTCCAATACCAATCAACATTATGGCAGCAGTTCTAATAAAGTCTCTGTTGGCAATATCTTTGATGTCAGCAATGTTGGAACTCTCTCCGCCCATTGCTACTGTAGCCTTTTTGAGCCTGGTTCCTGCTAAGGACTTCTTAGCCATCAAACTCAGATCCTGCGCCTTCTTGGTTGCTTTAAGACTACTTGGATTTGACTTAAAGACAATCATAAGCATTGCAGATTTCTTATCAGGACTCAGATAATTTTTAATTGAGGTTTGGAAAGTATCGTTTTTAATAAATTCCTTTGGGATATAGAAAGTATCTGCGGCTGAGGAACTAGCTAAACCATTAAGATAAGCTGCACCTTGACCAAGTCCACTATTAACTTCATCTACCCCATTGGTAATCTTTGGTGTACTTGAAGCCAATTTCCCTGCACCAGTATTTAGTTGACCAACACTGGAATTCAATTGGCCAATGCCTGAGCTTAATTGACCAGTACTGGAATTAACTTGACCAATACCTGAGCTTAATTGACCTGCACTGGAATTAAGTTGACCAATACCGCCATTTAGAGTAGAAGCACCACTATTTAATTGACCAGAAGCAGTAGCCAGTCTGCCGACACCAGATTGCAGCTGACCCATTTGGCCAGATACATCTGGCATTGAAGCAGAAGCTTCTGCCCATGATTTTTCTAAAGCAGCACCAGCAGCTTGCATGGCAGCCATCTTCTGTTGTTGAGTTAAACCGGGTATACTGTTAATACTCTTTGCTAAGTTAGCTTTATAGCTCTTTTCTAAAGCAGCCTTAGTATTTTTCTGCGCATTTGCGATACCAGCACTGCCACTTGCCAATTGAGAATTCAACTGGTTAAGGCCACTGGTCATTTGCTGGGTTCCGCTCTGCAGACGGCTTGCACCACCTTGCAGTTGACCAGTACCATTTTGCAAACGGCTGGCACCATTTTGCAGTTTACCAGTACCAGCCTGTAATTTGCTGGCGCCATCTTGGAGTTGACTAGTACCATTTTGCAACTGGCTTGTTCCATCAGCCAACTGACTTGCGCCAGCAGTAACTTTCTTGCTTGCCTTGCTCAATTTGCCCAAACCGGCGCGTGCCTGGTCAACACCTTGGTTAACAGTGTTAAGCTGATTCTTAACGTAGAGCTGATCAATGCTTTCACCATATGGCTGAGTTACAGAAGTGACAAAAGCCACATCTTCAGATGCCTGGAGTTGTCTGGTTAATTGATCAATTAACCGCAAATCTGCTTCATTATCAAGTTTATGGTTACTCTTAATATAAAGAGTCGATGGCTCGGCCATCCCCTTTGAAAAGTGATCTTCGACAACTAGCATCCCTGCTTTAGCTGGGGTACTATTATCAATCTCATCAGTGTCATCATAATTCAAGTGACCAGTATACATCAGACCAAAAGGAAGCACAACCACAGCCAATACAATTAAGTAAATAATTGGGTGAGCAAGTGTCGCTTTGGAAATACCATGCCATAATTTATCTTCATGCTCACCGGTAAACTTCTTCACTGGCCAGAACATTTTTTCTCCCAAAACAGCCATGAAGAATGGATTGAGTGTCAGCAGCACTATTAACAAAACAGCAACGCCGACTGCCACACCAACTGCTGATTGATAAATGGAAAAGTTAGCCAGACTTAACGCTGAAAATCCAATTAAGATGGAAGAACCGGAATAAAGGATGGTTTTACCAGCAACTTTTAAGGCACTATTCATCGCCTCATAGCGATCCATCCCTTTACCGAGGTCTTCTTTGAATTTGTCATACAAAAGGATGTTATAGTCCGTACCAATTCCGAACAGCACAATAATCATAAAGACTTGTGTAAAGTTAGAAAACGGAAAGTTCTGGTATTTAACCAGATTAGTCACAATCGCAAATGATGTGATAAAGGAAACACCAACCGTTAGTAATGAAATTAGGGGCACTATTGGCGACCTGAAGACAATCACTAACACAATAAATATGAAGATAACGGTAATTACTTCTGTTTTCTTAATTCCCTCTTGAATAGCATTCGAGAAGGCATTTTGCAAAACGTCTGCACCTGTAACGTAAGTCCTGATGCCGGCCGTTTTGACAGCTTTATTCAGCTCAGACTCAACATCATTAATCGGTCCGTGCTTTTTAGCCACATTCAACTGCATTATCCAAGTAGTATTATCTTTTGATTGCAGCTTTTTCTTGGTAGCAATATTATCATCTGGACCCAAGACCATCTTGATCCCATACTGATCTTGCTTGTCTTTAAGTCTGTCAATGGTTTCATTAATGGCATTTTTATCATCAGATGTCAATTTGCCCTTTTGCTTGTTAAAGACCACCGCAATCTGATAGGTATCCTTTTGCTTAGGACCCCAATCATTTTGAATTGACTTTGCGACTTCACTTTGAACATCCGACGGTAAGGAAATATTTGAGTGCTCACGGGTTAACCCTGTAACGTCCGGCAAAGCCACAACTGAAATGATTAATATTAAAATCCATGCAATTAACGAGAAAATACGATTTTTTACTAGTTTATGCACTCTTATTTTCCTTTCTCTTTTTTGGCAATAATTTCTTAGGCTGAACCAATTGAATAATTAATTCATGATAGCCTTGGTCAGCCTCTTCACTAGTTTCTTCTGTAAAAGAATCAGACACATCTAAAAAAACGTATCCTAGTACTGCCCCAATTAAGGAATGGAGCGAAACCGTGCTGTCACTTTTCAAATTTAGTTTGTCAGCCAAAGCTATTATCTTTAAAATTTCTTGAGTAATAGCATCGTCTTTTTGGTATTCATTCAAGTGATAGAGAATACTAATTAATGCAGGATCGTCCAAAATAAAATTACGCACGATATCCGCAAACTTAAGTAAAGCCTCTTCACCTGAAATTCCGATCAAATTATCAACTAATTTTTTACCTAAAATTTTAATTCTGCTTGCACCGACAAGCGACAGCAGTTGCTTTCGACCTGAAACATAATGGTAAAGTGACTGTGAACGAACGCCTAACTCTTTGGCTAGGTTCGGCAGAGTGGTCGCGGAAAGTCCCTTTCGTCCAATCAGCTCCGTCGCCTTCGCAATCACCTTATCTAAATCAAGGCTTCTTCTTTTAACCAATTTCACCCCTCCTTTTGACAGCATACTGAATAATATATCATTACAATATGAAGAATACAATCTACATGCTGTAAATTATTTTAAATTAATAAAAAAGCCCTCAAAGTGACTTTTTATTAGGGCTTAAAATTTAAGATTTGTTAAAGTATACGTCAAAAATGTTATTTAAAAAAGCTGTTGACTGCCTTACCTAGTTTAACAAAATCATGGTCATTATTACCCCAGACGCTGACGCAATAGGCATTACCATTAGACTGGACAAGTGCAACATTGGCTTTACTATCCCCAATAGCATAAATTAAACCCTTGCTATTACGGATAATCCTGGGCTTAGTTTTGTTAGCATTCAGTGCTCCTAAAACTTGATTGGAATATTGTCTGCTTAAAATCTGGTCATGGTATAGACTCACCATAATTTTGTTCAAATCATTTGCTGTGGTTAAAGCTGCTGGTTTTGCTGAAAACTTACCTTTAATTGTAGTATCATGGACACCGATTTTCTTAATAATAGAGTTAACGGTAGCTGGCTTAACTGTGCGCAGCAGAGCATTGGCCGCAGTCTTGTCACCTTGCATCATCAGCTGCTTCAAATAAGCTGCATTATACGCAATTCCTTTTTGAAGCACCTTTTCACCTTTAACGTGATCTGCTTTTTTGATCTTGATTGCCTTTTTGGAAACAGACTTCCCATGTTGTTCTTGGTAAGTTAAAGCAATAAGTAGAAATAAACGACTACTAGTATTTACTCCGTGTCGTTGACTGGTATTAGAAACACGCGCATATTTATTGTTATTCAGGTCTTGAACACAAACTTGATAGCTCTGATCCTTCCCCATCACCTGTACAATTTTTTCTGCCCATTTTTGCTCACTGCCGGAAGCAATTTTAATGTGATTGGGATATTCCACGGTCGCAACTTTTGGTTCACGGACAGAATTTTTTTCCTTTTTATTTTTGACAATCTGTTCCTGTCCTTGACCGACAATTTTCAGGCTGCTGTTTTCTACTTTTTTAAGATTGACAGAATAAAGCATAAAAGCAATAAGTGCCGTGATTAGTGAGCCTATCAAAACTTTATTTTTCATTTACTTGCCTCAGTTTAAAAGAAATGATGTCGTTTCATTAAAACAATCAACCAAACCATTAAAAAGACTGTCACCACTATGATAGCAATCCAGTCAGACGAGCTGTGGCCAACCGGAAGACTGACGTTCATACCGTAAAAACCGGTTAGAATAGTAGGAATAGTTAAAACCAAAGACCAGACAGTTAAAAACTTCATCGTATCGTTCAAATTGTTGTTCATCATATTATTTGAAGTTGCTGACAATGTTTGCGTAACCTGCTGTGAAATTTTCACCATTTCTGCCGATTGGTTTGACTCAATTAAGACATCATCAAGACGTTCACGCCCCGGCTTGGTAAAGTTCAACTGAGACATTTTTAAACTGTGCAGCATCATTAGGTTAGTTTGAATTGAGCTAGACAAATATACTAGACTTTTTTCAATATTTGACAGTTCAACTAAGTCCTTGTTATTAATGTCACCGGAAAGCTTTTGGTCTAAACTATTGCGTTCTGCATCAAGCTGAGTAACAGCTCGTTGAAAATACTGTGAAGAATACAGTAAAAATTTCATTAATAATTCAGTAACATCTTGCGCCAGGGATAGTTCTCGTCTTGTAGCCGTGTCATTAAACTCATCAAACACATAGCTGGTCGATTGAGTATGAAAAGTAAAGATGTTTTCCCCCGATATTAAAAAAGTTACTGGGTGAGCCGTAAAATGTTTGATAGTTTTAGTAGGCCAAATAGGCACATCATAAACTAGCAAGTTGATATGTGTATGCGTATCATAATCATAGTGGGGTCGTTCATGTCGGTCTGAAATATAGGTAATCATGTCAGGAGTAAAATGAAAATCTATTTGCAGCTTATTACTGTCTTCTTCACTCAAATTGCTGATATCATACCATTTATAATTAGTTTCTACTGGAAACTTTTGTTCTTTGATCACGTTTTCACCCCTGGCCACTATATTTAGCTAGTGCTGCCACCAGCTTTGTTATGCCATTATTATCTTAACATTGAAGAGAAAAACGACAAATAAAAAAACAGGCCTAAGCCTGTTTTTTAAATTTTTTATCACTTTTCTATTGTTTCCAAGCTGCATCAAATTTATTTTTACCAGTAGTAATTGCTTTTTCAACATTCCGGTTCTTTTGTGCAGCTGATAAGATTGATTGCATAATTGGGGTTAATTGACTAAATGTAGCACTAGAGTCCTTGATGACAGGAACACTGTAAAGTGAGTTGGCATTAAGTATGTCTTCTAATTTTGCTGGTAGCTTAAAGTCTTTATTCGACTTATATTCGTCAGACTTTGTGGCACTTTCACTAACCGGGATATAGCCGGTTTCTTTAGCCCACTTAATTTGACTATCTTTAGAAGAAAGATATTTCATAAATTTGAAAGCAGCAGCTTTCTGCATCGCACTGGCATGGCTGAACATATAAATGTCGGTACCTTGCGACATAGTGTATTTGCTTGGCCGAGCTGCAACTTCATAATTGAAGCCTTTCTTGGCTGCCTGTTTGATCCATGTTTCAGTTGATGAAGATGTAACAAACATTGCCAATTTTTTGTTAGTAAACGGAATGTACAAGTATTTATCAGAACCTGGCATTCTAAAGTAACCCGCTTTTTCCCCGTTGATAAAGTAATTGAGCAACTTTCTGGATTTAGCACCAGTAAAGTCAATTTTACTGGAGAAGTTTTCACCCTGGTTCTTCATACCCAAAACGTAGTAGTTATCAAGATCATCAAAGCCTGCACCAACTACTTGATGGTTACTCTTTTGGTAAATAGTCTGTGCAGCCTTCTTAACCTCAGCCATTGTTGCAGGAACTTTGGTAATGCCATATTCCTTAAACATCTTTGGGTTATAAATTAAAACTTCAATTGACTTGTTAAAAGGAATACCGTATTGGGTGCCCTTAATTTGCGCACCATTTAGCATGTCTTCCTTAATACCAGATGCTGCAACACTGCCCCAACCTACATTTTTATCATTAATGTATGGTTTAAGGTCAACCAACATCTTATTTTTAGCAGCACTTTCAAGCCAACCCGGGTAGGCCTGAGTGATTGTCGGTAAATTTTTAGGTGACTGCAGAGTCGATGTGATTTTTGACTGCAAGTTATCGTAATCACCTTGTTGTTCAAGTTTGATTTTTATTTTAGGATTTTTATTTTCAAAATCCTGCGCTAAACTTTTCAGTGTTTTTTCCTGAGAGCCCTGCATGCCATGCCAAAAAACGACGGTAGTTTTTTGAGTTACCTTTGGTATTTTAGAACTTGAGGATGATGAACTGCCACTTTTTGAACAAGCTGCAGTTCCAATTAATGCCAAGCCGGCTGCCGCAACAGCTGCCAGCTTTTTACCGAAATTCATAATATTGTTTTTCCTCCAAAATTTTTTAAGTGCTCAATAGTGATAGTTTGAGCATTAATACTCATTTATTGTATAGCAAATAATGTAAGATTACAACAAATTTAGATACAAAAATTCGGCTTTATTTGTATATTTTACTTTATTTGATTTTATAGTTCGCTTTATTCCGAACATTTTTCAGAAAGTCTTTATTTTGTTCCATTTTAAATATAAAAAGAGCTTGCCTACTAAGACAAGCTCTATGATAAAAATTGCTATTTAGTTTTTATTGTTTCCAAGCAGCATCAAATTTTGTTTTACCTGTTTTAATTGCATTGTCAACATTTTGCTTCTTTTGTGCAGCAGCTAAAATGTTTTGCATAATTGGATTTAAGCTACCGTAAGCTGCACCGGCATCCTTAATAATTGGGACACTGTAAAGGTTTGCCATTGCATCTTCAAGTTTAGCTGGCAATTTCAGCTTCTTGGTATCCTTGTACTCAGCTGAATCAGCAGCTGCTTGATTGACTGGAACATAACCGGTGGCATTTGCCCATGTAAGTTGACTAGCTTTTGAAGTTAAGAACTTGATGTAAGTAAATGCAGCGGATTTTTGATCAGCTGAAGCATGCTTAAACATGTAAATGTCAGTACCTTGTGACATGGTGTATTTACCAGGACGAGGAGCAACATCATAAGTAAACTTATTGCCTACACCTTGTTTAACAAAGCCTTCACCAGCAGAAGTACCAATGTACATTGCTACCTTTTGGTTAGCAAATGGACCAGACAGATAGTGTTCTGAACCAGCTACTCTGAAGTAACCATCTTTGATTCCATCTGCGTAAAAATTAATAACCTTCTTTGAAGTGTCGCCGGCAAAGTCAATTTTACTTGAGAAGTCAACGCCTTCGTTCTTCATGCCTAAAGTATAGTAGTTTGATAATGAGTCAAAACCAGCACCTACAACTTTATGATTACTCTTTTTATAAATGATTTGTGAATCTTTCTTCAGTTCATCCATTGTTGCAGGTGCTTTTTTAATACCGTATTTCTTTAATAAATCTGCATTATAGGTCAAAACTTCGATTGATTTGTTGAAAGGAATACCATATTGTTTACCATTAATCTTAGCACCATCAAGAAGTGTAGATTTAATATCTGAGGCCTTGCTGCTGCCCCAGCCAACTTCTTTACTATTAATGTATGGCGTTAAATCAACCAGCATGTTTTTGTTGGCAGCATTAAAGAGCCAGTCAGGATAGGCCTGAGTAATGGTGGGCAAGTTGTTAGGTGACTGCAAAGTTGAATTGATTTTAGCTTGTAAGTCGTTATAAGCTCCCTGACTTTCCAATTTAACTTTGATCTTAGGATATTTGCTTTCAAATTCACGTGTCAACTTCTTTAATGTAGCTTGTTGCACACCTGGCATACCATGCCAAAAGACAATATTGGTTGTCTTCTTGACTTTAGCAATTTTCTCTGAACTTGAAGATGAGGAAGAATTAGAATTGCTTCCGCCATTTGAACAAGCTGCAGTACCAACAAGAGTTAAGCCAATAGCAAACGCAGCGGCCAACTTTTTACTAAACTTCATTTGGTTAAAACCTCCCAAATATAAAAACTAAACAACATTTTTTGATTAATCAAAACGCAATTGTTTGATTGCGCTTTGGTAAAATCCTGTTTCCATAAGGGTTTTCCACCAGCTCCGGATGCAATGTGTGCACGGGAATTA
This sequence comes from Lactobacillus sp. ESL0261, assembly GCF_003693025.1. Taxonomy (NCBI): domain Bacteria; kingdom Bacillati; phylum Bacillota; class Bacilli; order Lactobacillales; family Lactobacillaceae; genus Lactobacillus; species Lactobacillus sp. ESL0261. The sequence goes on along the minus strand of NZ_REHN01000002.1, from coordinate 272,742 downwards.
GTGTTGGTGGTTGAACCCAAGCAATAATTTGTTTTAGTTCTTGCTCGTCAGCGTGACCAGAACAACGCAACGCCTGAACTTCAATATTTTGCTCAGCAAGCCTTTGCATAAAAGGCTTGTATGCTGGGTCAAAATCTCCTAATGGCTCTGCATTAGAGTGAAGATACAAACCACCTTTTTGCAAGTGGTCGAAATCAGCAACTGCCTGCCAAAGGAATTCGTGATCATCATTTAACAGCTCTTCATAAGAAACTGCCAGTTCTGGCTTTAGATCAGCGAATTTTTGCTCCCCTGGCAAGTAATAATAAGGAAAATCCTGATTAATGCTTTCTTTGAGCAAGTGAGCTCTTGCAGCATGCAAAATCACACAGCGTGGCGAATCAGAAATAACACGCAATAGCCGCTCAACATTGGTCGGATATGTGTTAAAAGTGATTTGCCGCTTAGGATTTTGCTCTTGCAGTTGCACAAATTTAGCAGTCAATTCATTTTCATTTTTTGGACCGGTAAATTCTGCGCTATTTTCCTCATGCTTTTCTTCCGGCCAAGAAAAGCCGGTTGCTTCAGTAATTAAAACATCACAGTCTTTGGCTGCTGCCAAAAATTTTTTAACCCAGTCAGAATGATACCCATGCAGACGAATATCACCAGTATAGGCAATTGCCAAATCCGGTGTTTTAACGATCAGACCAGTAGCGCCATACGCATCATGATCACTTGGCCACACCGTCATCGTTATATCGCCCACTTCTATTGGCTTTTGATACTCTGCTGCGATAATTGGGCGTGTATAACTTGCTTCATGATCTGCAGCCGACAGCAGAAAGTCTCCTTTTTCATTTAAAGCAGGCAACATCTTAGCTGTTATTGGCCCTGCATACAAAGGTATTTCTGGAGCCAAGAAATTCATGGCCTTGCTGTGATCAAGGTGCAGGTGGGACATATAAGCTGCCGCATATTTCCAATGTCCATGATCAATTGCTTTACCAGTTAATTCGGGATCATAAAAGTTTGGTACATCACCAATCAGTTCATTTTGCACTAAAGTCTGATATTTCTCGTCAGGCAGATTAAGCTCAGGTCGGTAAACTTCACCCAAATCAAACAAAATGTGCGATTTACGGTAAGCTACTTCCATCATTGGGCCGCCAATAGTATTTAAACCATTGTAAAACGTAATGGTGGTTCTATCCTTTAAGGTCATTACGAACCACCCCCTTAATAATCTGTTTTCTAAAGATTAGGTACAAGACTAAAATTGGTAAAACAGTCAGGGTAGCAGCAGCCAGTTGCAATTGCGTTTCACTACCGGCATCGGATGCAAAGGCCGACAAACCATTATTCAGCAGGCGCATGGTATCTTCATTTGTAACCAGTAATGGCCAGAGAAATGAATTCCAGCCAGAGATGAAACTTAAAAGACCAACTGTAAACAAGCCACCTTTTGACATCGGTACTAGAATTTTCCAAATATAGTCCCAATCGCTGGCGCCATCAATCATAGCTGCTTTATAAATCGTATCTGAGATTGAACCAAAATAGCTTTGTAAATAATACATGTAGAAAATCGAAGTCAAGAATGGCAAAACCAGTCCTACATAAGTGTTAAGTAAACCCATATGAGCAATTGTGTTGTAGTTAGTAAAAATAATTGCTTCACCAGGTACCATTAATAATGACAAAAGCACCATTTGAATTAAGCCCTTGCCCTTAAAGCGCAAGTTAACCATGGCAAAAGCGCCGAGTAATGAGTTAAACAGACTGACAATCGTGGTGACGCTAGCTGTTAAAACCGTATTGAAGAAGTAGCGGCCAAAAGGCGCACGAGCGAATACTTTGGCGTAGTTAGACCACTCAAAATGGTGGGGAATTAGTGTCGGCGGAATAGAAGTTGTTTCCTGAAAGCTCATCAAACCGCCTAAAATCATGTAAATGAATGGGAAAACAGTAATGATGGCAAAGATAAATAAAATAATGTAACTGAATAAAACTCCTAGCCGAATTCGTTTCATTTAATTCTCTCCTATCTTCTTCATCATTTTCCGTTGCAAGAAGGTTGCAAACAGAATAATCAGGAACAAAATTACCGTTGCCGCCATCGCAACTCCGGGAGTACCGACGATTTGAAACTTATTGTAAATGTAGAACACTGCGGTTGTTCCTGAATTGCCCACTCCAGCTTGCCCGTTAAAGAGTGCGTAAACAGAAGTATAGATTTTAAAGGCCCCAATCACGTTCATTGTTAATAAGAAAGCAATAGTAGGAACCAGCTCTGGCATAGTAATGCGCCAAAACTTATCGCGCCCGCTAGCACCGTACATGTCAGCAATTGTATAAAAATTCGGGTCAATATTACGCAGTGCCCCCATTAATATGACAATGTTAAAAGCCAGTGACGACCAAATACCAAAGATAATAATGGTAGTTAAAGACATTGCTGGATCATCAATCCAGTCAGGAGCAGGCAGATGCAAACATCTAAGCAAAAAGTTCAACATTCCGTAATCACCATTAAAGATATAACGGAAAACAATCCCTATGGCAATTGTTGAAGTGACATATGGCATAAAAAACGTGGTTTCAAAGAAGGACTTATGCTTAACCTTGTCAAAAATTATCCACGCCAGCATAATTGAAATAATTAAGCCGATTGGTACTGAAATAATTGCATAGAGAACCGTATTCTTGATAGCCAGCCAAAATTCCGGATCATTGAAAATATACTGATAATTGCTTAAACCATTCCAGTGTAAGTCAATTAAGGACCCACCCTGAAAGCTCATGCCAAATGCACGCAAAATAGGATAAATACTAAACAGAGTGACAAAAATAATAGTTGGTGCTAAAAAAAGCCAAGCCTTCTTTTGATTTGTCTTCATTAGTAAACTCGCTCTCCTTCAGGTGTAAAAAGAAATACCCGATTAAATCGCATTTTAAGTTTAACTTGATCGCCTCTCTTAATTGGAGTTTCAAGGTTAATTAGTGAACGAACCTGCTCATTATCAAATGTAAATTTCAGAATACGTTCACGTCCAATTAATTCAATATCATCCACCGTGGTCTCAAAAAGACCCTCAGGATCAGGAACAATATTTTCGGGTCGAATAGACAAGATATACTCACCGTCTGGTAATTCCCGTTTAAAACGAGACTGCTCCAGATCAGCAAGATCTATCGTAAATTGACTTGACTTTAATTCATTTGCAGTTTTAGTTATTTTAAAATTATCAATTACTGGATTGCCGACGAAATTGGCTACAAAATAATTATTAGGTTCTAAATAAAAGTTTTGGCCTAAATCATCTTGTTGTATAACACCATCATTAAAGAGGATGATTTTATCACCAATAGACAATGCTTCTTCCTGATCATGAGTGACAAAAAGCGTGGTAATGCCAACAGATTTGACTAATGAACGAATTTCCTCACGAATCTTTAAACGCAATCTGGCATCCAAATTGCTCAAAGGTTCATCCATGAGCAGAATTTGAGGTTCTTGTACCAAAGCACGAGCAATTGCCACCCTTTGTTGCTGACCACCGGATAAATTGCCCGGCTTTTGATCAGCCAGTTCAGTAATCTGCGTTAATTCCATGTATTTGGTGGCAATCTTTTTGGCTTCTGCTTTAGGTTTTTTGTTAGCCCCTACAATCAGCGGAAACATTACGTTTTGCAAAACAGTCATATGAGGATATAATGCATAGTTTTGAAAAACATAGCCAATATGGCGATCCTTAGGTGCAACTTTTACCACCGACTTGCCATTAAATAAGATGTCTCCTTCTGTGGGATTAAGCAGACCAGCCAGTATATTTAAAATAGTTGTCTTTCCACAGCCGGATGGCCCTAATAAACACACCAAATCTCCTTTTTTAACAGAAAAGCTGACGTTTTTTATAGCTTCATGACCATTGTCATAAACTTTTCGCAGGTTTTTCACTTCAACAAATTTATTGTTATCCATTAAATCGCACCACTATAATTTTTATTTTTCATTTTTACTCTCTTAATTTTATGATAAAAAAAGTCAGAACACAACCTAATTTGCTTAATTAAAATTCGTAATTATCTTATCATAATCAAGCTTTTAAGTTAATTATTCGTATTTATTGTGTAAATTGCTAATTATTATCCAGAAATCACTTTTATTGTTCTCTTTTTAAAGTTTTGCCTTAAGCAAAAAACGGCAGTAAATCTTACTGTCGCTCTTATTAATCTCTGTATATATTAACTACTATTTTATCCGAACATTTGACTATTTTTTTAAGCTAATTTTTGTCTGCAACTACTGGTTAATAATTATCTTTCACAAAAATCTCATGATTCACTTTAGCTCGTCCGTTATTATAGTTAAAGGAATAACCCGGTTGAACGTTAAACAGATAAACATTAAAATCAAGTTCTCCGTCAGTTGAGACTGCCTGCAAGTTAATACCACGTGCCATTAATTCCTCTCCTCGAAAAATCGGCGTAGCTTGATAAATCACTTTTTTATTTTGCCTTAAAGCAACACGGATACGGCTTTCAAACATTGTTTGAATTCTTTGATTGGAAAAAGCAGACTGTGTGAACAAATTTTTAGGGTTATTTTGATCACCTGAATGGTTACCGGGATTGAAGTTGCCTTCAAAGTCAATACCGGCAGAAACTGAATACGCAATGAGGTGTCCACGATTATAAATTTGTGTGCCATTGCGCCGGTTATAATGCCAACCAGTTGGTTCAACGAATTGGCGAACCCTCAAACTATCGTTAGCAACATTGCGCTTTTGTAAAAAGGCTGTATTCGAATGAGATGTACGATTTAAACTATCCAAATCAGAATAAATAACTCGATTAACGCGCCAGGCATTTTTGATTAACGTGGAATGGTCATTATTAACAGTAATATAAGAAGAACTTCCACTTTTAAAGTTTAAATTAGCCAGTTTTTGGTAGTCTTCATGCGACAAGCCACCGTATACTTTAGCAGCAGGTTTGGCCTTATCAATTTGATTGCTTTTCTGGCGGTCACTGCGCGTAATCCTGTTCATTGTCTGGTGTCCGCTTGGGTCTGAGCCACCTTTAGTAGAAACAAACCACAACAAGAACAAGATAATAATGACTATTGCCCAAAAATCTCCATTAGTTGTTTTAGTTTTTCGTCTGCTCCTCCTGCGTGCCATTCACATTGCTCCTTTTTAATAATAATTAAGTATAGCTAATCGAACTGTTGTTTGCAACAGGAACAATAAAAAAGCAAGGTCAATGATCCCTTGCCTCTAATTTTAACTTCTGGCCCATTCATCCAGCATATTCAAAAAATAGCTTTCAGACAAGCGCTTAATCTTGCTGCCTGCATGATTAAATTCTCTTGCCTTTAATGTTTCCGGATTATTTTTACTGAAAAAACCATCATCACTCATAATTAAATAATCTGTATCAGCTTTGACACCAGTTTGGGCTATGCCATTCATATTATTAACCATTTGAGCGGCTTCAGTGCCGTTTATTTCCACCTCAGGAGCAAAAGCAATCTTTTTATTATTAACCGGATTACGAAATCCTAATTCCCAGGCTTCCAGTTCTTCCTGCAGCAAATCAATGTTTTTCAGTTTGCCTTGTGCTTCTTGCAATAGTTCAGGGGTAAAATGCCGGCGAAAATCATCATAAACTTTTTTAGTATCAAGGGAATCTTCCAGACCATGATGCTGTTCTACTTGTGCAATGCCTGCGCGCTGAATGCAGTCAAGCAAGCGATTGTGCTGCTGCGGATAATATACTCGAGCTAAACGCAACACATCAACATAATTGTTACTTAGCTCCGGCAAATGAAATTTTCGTGCTAAATCATACAAAAAATTGAGATCGAAATTGACGTTATAGCCAATGATAATATCGTCACCAATAAACTTGCGAAAAGCCGTCATTGCCTCTTTTACCGGTTTTCCTTCTTTAAGAAGCAGTTCTTCAGTAATACCATTTAACTTAGTGATAAAACTAGGCACATGATTTGACCGTGGATAAACAACCAGTTGACTAAACTCATCTACCACTTTGTTAGCACGCACTTTAACTGCACCAAGTTCAGTTACATGATCACGATATGGGTTTAAGCCCGTAGTTTCAATATCGAGCATAGTGTAGTCGGAAATGAAGTCAGGCCATTCCTGACCCTTGCCCCGGATCTTATCTTGAACGCCAGAAACATGCAGTACGCCATTTTTTACGTAAATACTCATTGAAATCAGCTACTCCATCACCAAATTATTGATTAAACTTGCTGCATCTGCATTTGTACCGGCGCTGCGTTCCTGAATTTCCGGTAATAAATTTTCCTGCTTGAAGTCAGCAGCCACATAGGACCATTGCGGAAATTCTGCTACCAAATGTTCAATTGGTTCCCGTAATTGCGGGCTCGTTTCGTCAACTCCTAATTCCAAAAAAACAGTGTTTTTATCTTCATTACCGGTTAAAAACCAGCGGAAACGAGTGTTAGCTTCAGTATCTGGATAAAAATGCTCATTAAGTGGCATATGTATTTCCAGTGGCTGACCACATACATCACATTTTGGTACCAATTCTTCTATGTTGGTATCGGGCTTTTTCCCAGCAATCTTTTGAACGACAGACTGACAATCCTTAAGCCCATGATTGATGCCGCTGGAACACTGTGCTTTGGTCCAGTCGCCAAACACATTAAAAATGCGTTTTTCATTAAAGCCGGCAGTTTCAAAAAAGTGACCAAATGCTGAGGTAGCAATAAAATACTGCTTGTTATCAATTAACTGCTTCAGTTTTTGCAATGTTTTACTAGGATGATAATCAAGTGAATACCTTTGAATAAGGTTTGACCATAACTGCCATTTTTCAGCCCATGAAAGCTTATGCTCATCAAGAGCATATCCTACTGAGTGAACATCATATTTTTGAACAATAGTGGGAAAATCACGCTCAAAATCTTCCTGACCCAAAAGGTCAAGTCCTTCTGTTTTGGCTAAGCCATTACCGGCTACCACTATCACAGTGTCAGCCTTTTGCACTAACTGTCGTGCCTTATTCAAATTTTCCATTTAATTACCTTTTCTATTTTTGATTGTAACCAGTAAATGAAACTTGGCCATCTTCAAATTCTCCTAAGAAAATGTCACTAGTATCATCATAACCAGCTTGTTTGACCTGCTCTTTTAGCCAATCTTCATCCTTATTAATAGATTCAAGCACATCTTGGTTGATTTGACCATCATTAATTAACGGAAAACGCACATTCTTTTCATCTTTTTTAATTACCGTTAATTGACCGTTCTTTTCAAAAATACAGTTTTTCACTTTATCAACAGAATAAATTCCTTGACTGCGCAATTTAAACATTAATTCATTAGCTGAAAGCCCAGCAGATAAACAATTTCGAGGCAAAACTTGACCATTTTTAATTATTTGAATTGGTTTGCCATCAATCAAACTGCGAATAAAGTTGCTGTGCTCCCTGGCAAATTTCAAGATAAAGACAACTAAAGTCCAGACAATCAAAACCAGCAGAAACTGTAATACGGAAATATTGGCATTATAAATAACGCCTCCTATAATACCACCCAAAACATAATTTTGCAGTTGATCCAGAGCCGTTGTGGGAGCAATATTGCTCTTGCCAAACACATTTATTTGAAAAATTAAAGTTAACACACCTAATACGAATTTAATAAAAAGCTGCGTATAATTCATTATTATTTTCCTCCTAATTCTTTACGTCGACCGTGTGGTTAATCACGTGAGCCTGCTTTAAAGAATATGAATTGTTATCATCATTTAGTTCCAGTTGATAGTCAATATCTTTGGAATCAACTCTGACAATTAGACCGTTTTGCAAAGTTGTAGAACTGACCATGACGTCCGAAACCGGAACCTTATGATCTTTAGCAACTGATTTAATAAAAGGCGCAATCTGCTCGGATTGGGATTTTACTACATTGGTTTGCACGTATTTTTCGTATTGCGTTCCCATAAATAAAAGCAAAAACAAAAGTGCAATAATACCCAAATCGCGGTAGCGCGTATCAAATCTATGGCGCAGATAAAGAACAGTGAAAGCGATCATCGTTAAAGCTGCAACCGCAATCAGTACATAGAGAATGGTTTTACTTGTATTTTGATTTTGCTCAATATATTTAAGTGTGTAAAAAGTCATGACATAATTACCTCTATAAAAAACAATTTATTCTATTTTACTGTAGTCAATACTTTTTAAGAAATTTCATATTAACTACCTTAATTATTACCAAATATAGCTAAAACATTTAATTCCTCCCATAAGCTTACTTCAACTGTGTTTATAAGCTCACCTATTATCAGTATAACAAAAAAGTAGTTAGAACCTGTCTAACTACTGCTTATTAATATTCAATTTATTTCTAGTTTTGAGAAGCACCTGTTGCTGCATCAGACTCAGTTTCTGTTTCAGCATCTTCTTTTAAATACTCGCTAGCATCCATGTCTTTTAACCATTTGGGTTCAGCCATTTTGTTCTCCTTAATCTTTATCTTAAGTAACAAATTAATTGTAACGTGCAAGCCCTTAACTTAAGCCTTATTTTAAATTATCTCTCGTTTTTGGGATTGGTTTTTCTTTCTATTATAATGAGCTAAAATAGAAACTAGTTGATAACAATTAAAGGAGAAAAATATGAAAACAGGTACCAAAATTATTACGCTGGATAATGGCTATCATTTATGGACAAACACTCAGGGTCAAGGCAAAATTCATTTACTGGCTCTACATGGAGGCCCCGGAGGAAACCATGAATACTGGGAAGATACTGCCGATCAATTAAAAAAGCAGGGCTTGGATGTGCAAGTAACGATGTATGATCAGCTTGGTTCCCTTTATTCCGATCAACCCGATTATTCTGATCCGGAAATTGCTAAAAAGTATCTAACATATGAATACTTCCTGGATGAAGTTGACGAGGTACGTGAAAAACTGGGTTTAGACAATTTTTATTTGATTGGTCAAAGCTGGGGCGGTCTTCTAGTACAAGAATATGCCGTTAAATATGGTCAGCACCTGAAAGGAGCAATTATTTCCTCAATGGTGGACGATATTGATGATTATGTTAAAGCCGTGAACCGTCGTCGCCAAGAAGTTTTACCCCAAACTGAAATTGACTTCATGCATGAATGCGAAGACAATAACGATTATGGCAATGACCGCTATCAAGAAGATGTCAACATTCTCAACATTAACTTTGTTGACCGCAAACAGCCGTCTAAGTTATATCATCTAAAGGATATTGGTGGTTCTGCTGTATACGAAGCCTTTCAGGGTGACAATGAATTTGTGATTACTGGCAAACTAAAAGACTGGCACTTTAGAGACCAACTTAAAAATATTAAAGTACCAACTTTGTTAACCTTTGGTGAAAATGAAACAATGCCAATCGCTACGGCTAAAATTATGCAAAAAGAAATTCCGAATTCCCGCTTAGTTACAACTCCTGATGGTGGCCATCATCATATGGTCGATAACCCTGATGTTTATTACAAGCATTTAGCAGACTTTATCCGTCAAGTTGAAGCAGGGACTTTTAAAGGAGAATAACAAGTCCAATTATTTTTATGCAAGTAAAAGCATCTGAAAAACAAGCAGGTAACTGCTTGTTTTTTTGTTCACTTAAAAAAAGCTTACCTGCTAATTACTTTTTGTAAGCATAATGACATTTTCACTATATTTTGAGACTGTATAAAATAACAGTTTACAATAATATGCCTTTTTTAAAAAATAACAATAAAATATTTTTCTTCACTCATGAATTGGCAACAATAAAAAACTATATGAAAAATAATATAGTATACTTTTTACATATTTAATTTTTAGTTTTAAGTGATTAAAGCAATGCCTATAAGGGTATATATTTTTTATTAAAGTTTAAACTTATAAATTTACAAAGAATATATTTTTTGTCTAGACCAATTCGTGTTATTATAAAACTAAAGTATATTTAGATTAGGAAAAAATAACTAGGTGATAATAAATGAAGTTATTAATAGCCATAATATTAATTTTGGGTGGCTGTTCATACATTTTTGATTTAGTTTGGACTCTTTATCTGACATTTAGCAATAATGTTAAGCAAGATCATTATGGTGACCGCTGTCGAGACTTCGATACTATGTTCTTGTTAATCCCAGCAATGAATGAATTTCAATCCTTACGAAAAAACATACCTTATTTGATGGAGTTGCAAAAACAATGTGATAGTTTTATCAAACTCAAGCTGGTCTTTATCGATGATGATTCTAGTGATGGAACAACCACTTTATTACAAAAATATGCTTATCATCCTAATGTCATAGTTGTACATCGCGTAAAGCCTAATGCTCAACAAGGTAAGGGGCCAGCATTACAAGAAGCAGCTGAACGCATTGCCAAAATGAACTATTCTGAAGATAAAACTATTATTGGCGTCATAGATGCTGATAGCCACTTTGATGCAAATTACTTACAGCAAGTCGTATATGCTTTTAACCATTCTAATTGTGATTTGCTTCAAACAAGAGTAAATATTTATAATCTGAAGCATAATATCGCAGCAATGCAAAATTTTGAATTCACTATTTATAATTCTCTTCTACAAATGGCAAGAACTGATTGGGGTTCATCTTTAGCTTCCGGCAATGGTCAATTCATGACCTTAAAAATGACCAATCACGTTGGCTGGTCATCATCATTATTGGAAGATTGCGAATTCTCCTTAAAAGGCTTATTAAAGGGTTACCGAGGTACTTTCTTAAATACCGTCAGCATTGGACAAGAGGGAGTCACAAAATATAAAAAGCTGATCAAGCAACGTACTCGCTGGTGCCAAGGCGGTTTTCAATGTTTAGGCAAATATAGCAAAAAGATTGTTAAGTCTAAATCTATTCCTTCAATGGTTAAAACTTTTGTACTGCTCTTCCTGCTTATTCCAGTATTTTCAATGATCACAACACCAGCTTCTGCAATTTCATTTATAGTTTTACTTCTGTATGTCAAAACGAATGCCTTGATTAGTTTTTCAATTATTGCAAGTTTGCTAATAGTAGAATATTTGGCAAATACATTGTTAATACTAAAGCAATGGCGCGAAGCTAAGCTTGATGAACCTTTGAAAATTTCTTATTTGCTAAAAATATTGTTTTTGATTGATTTTTACAGATGGTCGTTAGCCATAGTTCCTTATAAAGCTTTGGGTCGAATTTTAGTTGGCAATCAGTCCTGGTCAAAAACTTCTCATACTTAACATGGCAGAAAACTGAATTAGCTTCTATTTTTAAAATTCTTACATTCAAAAAGACTAACAAATTTGTGTATTGACAACACAGTTTATTAGTCTTTTGCTTTCTGCAAATTTTATATAATTATATCCAGTTAATTGTCTTACTGTTCTCTATTCTCAATGATTCTTCTAAATTGCAGCCAGCTCTCACTAAGGTTTGAAGTCAGAGAACCAGATGCCTTATCTGGAGGACAATCAGGATGTTTTTTAAGTAAATATGTCATCTTTTCTTTTAATGCTGGAAATTTTTTCCAGTCACTGCTTTTAGCTGACCATGCTATATGTTCAAACGGACTCATATGCTTTTCAGCAAGCAATCTTTTACCCAAATTTGAGCCAATTCTGTTTTTCATTTTAGAGCGGTCATGATAAGAAATTCTGGCACATTCTGAAGCCGATTGCAGAAGCACTGGCTCAAGTTTTTCCCACGATAACAGATCATTCCCCTCAACCTCGATAAAGGGAACATGCAATATTCTCTTTTTCAATGTTCCATACTTGGGACTTGCTTCAAGAACCGCTTTAATCAAAATTGCAATAGTTTCCATTTCCGGCTGGACGCCAGCAGCGATTCGCAAATCCAGAAAATTTTGCCAGTAAGTTGATGTTACCAGAGTTTCATGCCACATCCATGGTTCAATCAATCTGTTGCAGTCTTGTTTATGAGCATCATTTTTATATGCTTCATCATACTTGTCAGCAAATTTTTCCCAGTCACTAGCTTCAGCATCGTAAGGGACTTCTTCTTCATTCATTAGCTGTCAAAACATACCCAGAACGGCTTCATCTCGGGAGTGCAGCCAATTTGCAGTAGATCTCTTCGCCCTTTCCGAATCAGCAAATGGACCTGTCATGCCCTTGTGATTAATAGTCCATAGTGGAATCACAGGTTGCTCCATGACTGGCTTGACGGTGGTCTTTATGCTTCTGGCTCTGGAAGAGGCACTGTTTCTGCTGAAAACCCGGTGAGTATTCCACTCAGGAAGAATAAATCTGGGAAACCTGACAACCATAGTTGTGACTCTGTCTGGTGTAATTAAGTTTTCATTCTCAGAAAACTCTCTGTTAATTGAATCTTTTACAATTACAGCAGAATAGCCTCTAAGAACTGGATCCTTATACCTTGCACAGATGGTCTTGGCACCCTTTTGGGACCAGGGCATTTGCTTTTCCTCCACAATCACTGAAGACCAATCTGGTTTAACTTCACGACTATTATTGTGCACTGTAGTCATTTATATATCTCCTCATTAATTTATTAAGTCACAGACTATAATCATTATTAATCTATCTGCGACTTTAAACAAATGACCTGCATATATAAACAAAAAAGAATTTATAGTTTCCCAACCTGCCTATAAATTCTTGTTTTTTACTATTTTTGCTCAAGCTTTTGATGCTAAGGCTTGTCATCATGCTTGATTTCAGGTGCCAGTAAAAAAATGCTAATTACTGTAACTAGCAAAAGTTCAATGGCTGAAACTCCAATGCCTGATCTTGAGCCTATTTTTTTAGCAACAAGACCGCCTAAAAGATAGCCCAAAGAGTTTACTCCAATTAGCACTGTTTTATAGATACTCGTAACCCGCCCCAGGTATTTTTGTTCAACTTGCTGTTGCCTATTCGTGATGATACTAATATTAATAATTGATTCAATTATAGAAACAAACGCAATGGCCAGAACCATTGCTGGTACATTTTTGTCCAGCGCAAAAAGGGCACGAAAAAGAGCACCTGCAAAAATTAGCAATACAAACAATAGATTAAACTTAATGTGCCTATTCAACCAATTGACCACCAAAGTACCAATTAAGGCACTGACAGCTGCAATCGCTGAAATTATTCCAATATTTTGAGAGGAAAGTTTTAATTGCGTACGTAATATTATGAGGCTGTCATTATCAAAATTAGCTGACACAATATTAACTAGTGCAGCTAATATTAACGGATACAAAACAGAACGAAGATTAAGGGTATATTGCAGACCTTCCTTTATATCTGTTTTTACCGTTTTAAGTGCAGATTTAAGAGCTGTAAAGCCGGTAAAAGCGGTAGATTTAGTTTTCAAGCTGATCTGTTTTTCCAGTAAAAGGCTAGTAAGGTAGAAAACTGCACAGATAAAAATTAAAAGGCTATGTGAAATATATTGATATAATATTCCGCCTATAATAGGCAATGCAAAATTAGCTGCATATTGTATGCCATAAATCAGACTGTTTAATTCTGAAAAATCTTTCTTTTCTACTAAAAAAGAAACAAAAGTAATTTCTGACACCGTATTAATTGTGTTTGTCACGCTGACGACAAGTGATACCGCATAAATAATTAAAATCATGCAATTCACTGTTAGCTGGAATGCAAATGTTGCGGAAAGGATCAAGTAGCTGATTAATCTAATCAAATCACTAAAAATGAGAATCTTTTTAACATCTAATTTATCCGTTAAAGCACCTGCCGGAAGACCTAAAACCAAAATAGGCAATGTTTCAATAATAGAAATTATTGATAAGTGAATACCATTTTTAGTAATATCAAGAACCATCAACGGCAATGCAAATGACATTAAAGAGCTGCCCAAGTTATCGGTGATCACTGACAAAAGGTATAGTTTGTTGTTGTTACTTTTTAGTATGTTTTTCATGTGAACAAATAGCAGCCCTAGAGTTGCCCCATTTCTTTAATTTGACTGATTTTTTTCATTTTAAATTGCGCTTTCTTTAGCCCAATTAATTATGCTTTAATTATCGTTGATCCAACAATCATCTAAAACTCTTATACCCAGAATATTTTTTCCAAAGTTGTTCTAATCATCATTGATCTAACAATCATCTAAAACGCAAGGGCACTTATGTAATGTTCATGTGCAGTTCTAATCATCATTGATCTAACAATCATCTAAAACTACATTAATAAAGATGTTTTCTTTGAAACTGTTCTAATCATCATTGATCTAACATTGATCTAACAATCATCTAAAACCTGAAAGGAATAAGCAATGATTTTTACTGCGTTCTAATCATCATCGATCTAACAATCATCTAAAACCAGGATCATAACCTAAGGGTTCAATTGTCGGTTCTAATCATCATTGATCTAACAATCATCTAAAACCGCATAGTTCAGGAACATTGGATATTGCTTGTTCTAATCATCATTGATCTAACAATCATCTAAAACGTATTTGAATTGATGAAAACAAGCTGTCTGGTTCTAATCATCATTGATCTAACAATCATCTAAAACTGTCAGTAGGACCATCGACGAGCTCTTTTAGTTCTAATCATCATTGATCTAACAATCATCTAAAACAGATCGTCAACAGATAGCTTTTCAAGCTTTGTTCTAATCATCATTGATCTAACAATCATCTAAAACTTACCATGCGTCTGGTGCAATTCATACCTTGTTCTAATCATCATTGATCTAACAATCATCTAAAACGTTGTTTCTGCTGCAACTCTTTTTGCAAAAGTTCTAATCATCATTGATCTAACAATCATCTAAAACTGTTGGGTGTAATCTATTAGCATTATCTTTGTTCTAATCATCATTGATCTAACAATCATCTAAAACGGGTATATTAAGTCTAAGCTAAAGCTAAGAGTTCTAATCATCATTGATCTAACAATCATCTAAAACGACCGGTCAACAACCCGTCACCATCGGTCAGTTCTAATCATCATTGATCTAACAATCATCTAAAACTAAGCAATGTAAGCTGAGATCAAGTTCGCTGTTCTAATCATCATTGATCTAACAATCATCTAAAACGCCACTTTTGTTTTCATAGCTTCTGGTTTGGTTCTAATCATCATTGATCTAACAATCATCTAAAACGTTCGCTATTGTGCCAATCGTCAACGTGTGGTTCTAATCATCATTGATCTAACAATCATCTAAAACATTCAAAGGCAACTTAATATTCTCTTTACAGTTCTAATCATCATTGATCTAACAATCATCTAAAACAATAATCTTGTAGCAATCCCATTGCCCACCGTTCTAATCATCATTGATCTAACAATCATCTAAAACGTAGTGACAGTTTTTACAGCACGTTACCATGTTCTAATCATCATTGATCTAACAATCATCTAAAACTCGCTTATTGGCTGTCATGGTTACCCAGTCGTTCTAATCATCATTGATCTAACAATCATCTAAAACTATTAGCACTTTCCTGTTTGGCAAGGTTTGGTTCTAATCATCATTGATCTAACAATCATCTAAAACTTAAGAATATGAAATGTTTCGGTTTGACCTGTTCTAATCATCATTGATCTAACAATCATCTAAAACAGGCAACAAGTAAGGATTAACCAGAATGCAGTTCTAATCATCATTGATCTAACAATCATCTAAAACTGCCAATTGTACCCATTTTGGTATTCATTGGTTCTAATCATCATTGATCTAACAATCATCTAAAACAATCTTCAGCAAGATTATCCCGTTCTTGTTGTTCTAATCATCATTGATCTAACAATCATCTAAAACGCATTGACTTGACAGTGTCGTAATAATTTAGTTCTAATCATCATTGATCTAACAATCATCTAAAACCTAAACGTGAGGTCTTTCCATGCCAATTCTGTTCTAATCATCATTGATCTAACAATCATCTAAAACAAATCTGATAAACGGTCCATTTGATTTTTTGTTCTAATCATCATTGATCTAACAATCATCTAAAACATGCGATGGTTAATCATCATTACTGTCTTGGTTCTAATCATCATTGATCTAACAATCATCTAAAACCCGCAATTGCAAGTGGTAAAGAAGGCTTAGGTTCTAATCATCATTGATCTAACAATCATCTAAAACTAGCAAAAGCTCCATCAGCACGATATTCCAGTTCTAATCATCATTGATCTAACAATCATCTAAAACCCGCAATTGCAAGTGGTAAAGAAGGCTTAGGTTCTAATCATCATTGATCTAACAATCATCTAAAACTAGCAAAAGCTCCATCAGCACGATATTCCAGTTCTAATCATCATTGATCTAACAATCATCTAAAACCCGCAATTGCAAGTGGTAAAGAAGGCTTAGGTTCTAATCATCATTGATCTAACAATCATCTAAAACTAGCAAAAGCTCCATCAGCACGATATTCCAGTTCTAATCATCATTGATCTAACAATCATCTAAAACCGATATAGAACTTCTGCTCGCCATCCATGAGTTCTAATCATCATTGATCTAACAATCATCTAAAACTGTAATCTTTATCAGTTAACCAGCCTAACTGTTCTAATCATCATTGATCTAACAATCATCTAAAACCGATGTTTTATAATCTGATTTTAATATTGTTGCTAGTACCAATCGATTAGATCCTTATCAATATAGTAAAAAGGTATGTCTTTAGAAATTGCCAAATTTTCTTTTGTGGTGAATTCAATTACAACCAAAATTAAATTCATTTCTGTGACAAGACTAGCTAACTCTTGCCACTCCCGTTCTTCCAAGTAATGAGCTACATTACAAATAACAGGAACTGATTTTAAATTACACGTTTGGTGAATTTTTAAAACTGCTTCTATTATACCATATGGACTGAGCAACATTGATTTATCTAAATGAATTTCTGTAAATTTAAGTAATTTTTTTAAGTCTTCATCAAAATTAATTGCTAAAGGTAAGTCTTCAAGTAAAAGTGAATCCTGCAAGGTTGACTCTAAATTATAAAAAGACTTAATCACTTTATTACGATTTTCTTCGTCTAAACTTTTTAGATAACTACTTACAATGTGAGGCATATACTTTTTAGTAATATCCCCACTAAGCATTGGATCGCCAATAAAATCAAAAGTTTTACTTAAATCAAGGGGACTATAATCATCCTCTGAACAAATTAACAGCTTGCTTTTTCCTTGAAAGCCTTGAATTATATCACGGTAAGCAATTGAACTTTGTAAACCAATTACTTTTATTCCAGGATCCTTAAATACCCATTTTTTATGAGTCGCATAAGTTAAAATCATAAAATTACCGTCCTATCTGATGTATTACGCACATCGTCAATTGGCTTACCGACTAAAAAATGCATGTCATTATATTGCTTTTCAGTAACCATTAATGACTGTACTAGGCCTCCACGAGGTAAAAACTTTCTAATACGATTTTCCAAAAACTTAGCGGTTTGTCTCGTAACACAGACCCTCACATATACTGAAAATTGGACCATCAGAAAACCTTCATTAATCAACTTTTTATGAAATTGGCGATATTCTTTTCGTTCTTCAGCTGTTTCTGTTGGTAAATCAAACATTATCATTAAGCGCATTATTCGGTACCTCATTGGTCAAACTCATCTCCATTTCTGGCAATTTCTTACTATCCCCACTTAGAAATTTTAGACATTCTCGTACATAAACTGTAATAGCATTTGTCAAAAGCGTCTTTTTACCATTAAACTTTATTTCTAAACTTAAAAGTTCAACTAAGCCATACTTAATATCAGGCGTTAATTCCTTAATCTTTTCGTGGGCCTTAACCCAATAATCTACAAACGGACGAAATGGTTCCATTAGATCCGAAGCTAAATTAAACTGATTTTCCTGTGAACAGTGGTGAATGCCAAAATAGGTCAGATAGCCATTCATTGCAATTTCACGGTTAAAACTAGAAAGCAAAATGGCATAGCCATAATCCAATGCTGCATTAATGGCACTGGTATCACGTCTGACAAAGTCCTTATCGAATAAAAGCATAAAGTATTTACGGGCTGCAATTGCCTCTCGATTGCTTTCATCATTAATTTCTAACTGATCAAGTTCACTCTGAACCTCGTCCTTATTCAAATGATAATTATCTAAAACCGCAATCTGATTTTTGATCTTTTGACTAACAATTCTTGTCCACAGTAATTCTTTTAAATGATCATCCCAATTAAATTGTTGCGTTAATTTAGCCATATTCCTTGTTCCCGGATAATAAACAGCTGTTTCAACGATAGGATTTCCTTTTTCATCAACAAATATAACTTTGGTTTGATTCTGCGCCAATTTACTAATAAGTGCACTAGTGATCACTGCCTGCGTGGTTGAAACGAGCAATAAATTAATATCCTCAATTGGTATTTGGTTTATGCCATCACGAGTTTGTACAATCATCATTTGCATTGAATAAGTCAATTTAGCATGCTGCGTGATGATTACCGATCTCCATCCCATATTTTCCTCCTTGTATTTTTAAAAATAAATGTTATACTATAGTTGTTGGTTAGCTACCAACGATCTAATCATTATTGATCTAACAACCAGATTTAAAATCAAACAATGTATCTTTAAGATACTAAGTTTTAACGCGGTTATTACCGTCCTGCCTCAGCTCTATAGCGGAGGTTTTTTTATGCATAAATATGCATAAAAATAGGGAATCGGATTATTGCGCTTCCCTATTTTAGTTTACAAATCGGCTATCCTAACCCTTTTTTCAAAAAGTCCTGTTGGTGACTGAAAGATTAGTATTGCTTCTGATGATAAAACAATTCCTGAAGGAACTTGAAGCTTACCAAGTTGAGTTTTAATTCCAATATTTTTTAGATCTGGAGTTACTAGATTATCATGTAAGCCATTCAAAATATTGGTTAAAGTAATTTTCTTATCATTAACCGCCAAATCAAGGAACTTTGCTCTACCTAGATGCAAACTATTTCTAAACTTATTCACATCAAATAATGGTAAATACTTATCAACTTTTTGCAGAATCTCATCATATGCTTTTACCAATAATTGATCTTGATCTTCGCCCTTTTTCAAGTTGTCTGTCACTATTCGCATAGTTTCCGGGGTAAGTGTTAATTGTTTAGCATTAATTTCATAAGTTGAAGAATTTAACATAAACTTTTTGTCACCGTCTAAGACAACTTGCTTAAAAGGTACATGATCTTTTATTACTCTAAAGCGTTTAGGCTTCCCTTTGTTATCAAACATAATCTGCGGCTCAAGTACTTTGTGGAGTTCTCCTTGATAGTTTCTTTGTTTTTTAGCTTGATTTAATCTTACAAGAGTGCGCATCGGAATACCAATAACTTTATAAATAGATTTTTTTGCTTGCTCAATTTTGACAATTACCATATATGCACCACTGTTACCGCTATAGCCACCGTAAATTTTCGGATCGAGTCCATTACCTTTAGGAATCAGCTTTCTAGTTTTCGCAAGGTCACGTTCACTGCGTGGATAAATAGTTACATCAAAAAGGCCACTATTTTCAGTAGTCGTTTCTCTTGAAACCAGCATATACTTATAATTGTATGCTTTACGTAATTTATCAAAAATATCAGGATGCTTGTAAAAGACAATTCGATCACTATTATTTTCTTTAATTTCTTCCGGAGCTTTACGCTCAGAATTATCCTTTTGCAATAAAGGCCACATAAATGTAAAGCCCTTGAAGTGTTTAATCAAATCCTTCTGCAAGTCCGGGTCTAGACTGAACTTTTTATACTTGCCATAAACAAAGTATGGCCGATACTTAGGATAAACCTGGTACAAAAAGTTGCCACAAATAATTGAAAGGTAGGCATCAATGGCATGGTGATAGTCATTTACGTCACGACTCTTATATAAATCTAGACGTTGACGCAAAGCCGAGTTATCTCCAGCTTTAACAGTAATAATTTCTGCATCTGGGTATTTATTTTGCAAAATAACTGAGACTAATTTAACTATTTGACTCGTTTCTACCAATTGTCTGTTAATAAAACCAGATTTTTGAAATTTATTTAATCTGTCTGGATCAAGTAGCAAATTACCTAACTTATGTTTATTAATGATGCCAGCCTTTTGCCAGTGCTTCCACATTTCACCTACCGTCATCTTCAAGTCTGAAACGTAATTATTGGCAAAGCGCTTATAAGGTACATCATCCGATTTTTCTGCATTTAATGGAGTAGCAGTTAATACTCTGTTATCAAAGGAATCATCTTTAATAAATGACTGAGGCAAAATATGATCGATCTGATAATTTGTTGATACTTCATCAATATTGATTTTCTTACCAGTGTATGCATCACGACCTGTCTGCATAAAGTACAAGAAGTACTTATCTTTAAGCAATTTACGACTGGTCATTGCTTCCTTTAAGCTATCAGTCAGTTTCTGATCTACCAATTCGCCAGCAGTTTCTTGATATGCCTTCAGCAATTTAGTACCACGAATATGCGACAACTGGGGATTTTTATCAGGATCACGTGTAAATTCAATCGCAAATTGTGCGGGTTTCTTACCACCAGCTGCTTTTACAACGTCAGCTACTACTTTGACAACCTGCCTAATAGCTTTTTTGTTAGCAGGAGAGGTATAAGCATCAGCCAGAATCTCCTCAACACCATTTACTTGAGTAACATTTTGGTTTTCCTTAGCAATTGCATCTTTAAAATCTGGTTCAGTCACAATTTGCATAAAGTTCTTTTGGCTATCCCACAGTTGCTCCATAATGTTTTGGCCATTTGTATCATGTAATTCAACTAGGAGTCTACGTGATAATCTGCCCCAACCTTGCAGGCGCCAAGTCGAAATTGCCTTAAATTGTTCAGGCGTTAGCCACTTAAATTCAGCATGTAACTTATCTTGGTATATCTTTTTATCTTCAAAAATAGACGAATACTCAATTATTTTTTCAAAGTCTTTTTGATATTGTGGATCTGCTAATTCCTTATCAAATACGTGTAAGCTTTTTAGGTGATAATAGCTCGCCAGACTTGAATTAAATTTAGTTGGATCAGCCAGTCCCTTAATTTCTACAGTTGGCAAATGTAGGTTTTGCTTCAAATAACTTGTCAAGGATTTTTCCGTGACAGTTTTCTTTTCTTCAAAAAGTTCATTGAAAATTTGTTGCTTGAGGTCAACACTGATCCTGCTACCATTGATTCTAATATTATTAAGCTCATTTAAAACTTCAAATCTTTGATAAAGCAAACTATTAGCAGGCAAAACATCTTCACCTAAAAGATAAGTATCCTTAATAGTCATGCGTTTAATAAACTTGTTGGCGGATTCTTGCCGGTCTACTTTTTGTTCAAAATTCCACGGCGTGATTTGGCCATCTTCTTTTCTGACCATCCAGGCAAAATTCTTACCGGAAGTTTTTTCCTGTTCATCAGCTGTAATCATTGGGCCCACATAATAAGGCACTCTGAATCTGACCAGTTCATCTAATTTGTACGGTACTTGTTTACGGTGATCTTCTACCGGATTTTCTGCAGCTAAGAAGGGGTAATACTTACTTTGATTAGCTATAATCTTATCCAGTTCGATTTGATGCAGCTGAAACGGAATTACACCATTACTATTCGTCCGCTGTTTAGGCATAAAGTTATCCGTGGCTATTTCTTGCCGTATTTCATGAGCAAGATCGGAATCGTCAAGATTATCCTTAACTATTTTATAAAATTCATCTTTGGTTAAAGCTTTTTTCTTTTTTTTATCTCCAAATGTTTTTTTTGCTTCCAGTAAACGACCATGACGATTATTAACGTATAAATCATAGGCTAAAAGCAACTTTTTAGCTTTGGACCAATCTTGTGAAGTTTTTATATATTTCTTTAATTTTTTATAGTCTTTTTTATGCTTTTTATATTTTCCCACCATTGATGCAGATAAACTCTTACCTTCATCAACTATAAAACTCAATGAAATCGCACTAAAAAGCTTTTCAATATCAGCAATAATAGTTTGATCACTTTCATCAAGGTCTGGCAATAAGGCATCCAGCTTATCTTCAGCATCTTTATCTTTTAGCTTGAATTCCCATTGTGCCTTATCGCTTTTATCGATCTCTTTGCCTAAGATAGTTTCAAATTGCGTTTTGTAACCCATGATGGCATTAGCAATCTGCTTGGCTACATTTTTTTCTTCCTTAGCAGTTGAATCCGTTAATAACTTGGCAATTTTCTTAACCTTGTCCATCTTATAAACGGTTTTTTCGGCATCATTGCCACGAATAACAGCCTCAATCTCGGCAGCGTTTGCGACATTTAATTCAATAGGATTTTGCTCCTCAACTATCTTTTCCGCAAAAGCGTTATTAATGCTCGTTAAAATTGAATTTACATCAATTTTAGAAGCTTCAAAGTCTTTGACAGGCGTATCCTGTAAAAAATTACCACGATATTTAACAATGTGGTGGATAGCTAAAAATATTTCCCGCAAATCAAATTGACGGTCTTGAGTCATCAGTGCGTCACGCAAATGATAAATAGTTGGATAATCATGATAAAATTCATGATCTTCCTTAGCTGTCGGAAAGACAATAGCGTGGTATTTTTTCCTGTCCTTATCTAGTGGTGACACCCAAGATTGATGTAAACGCACAAAAAATGCTGGATCTACTTCGGCCATTGGTTCCGCAAAAAATTCCTCTAATAGCCGTAAACGCCACTTTCTGCGCTTAAGGCGCCTTCTAGTAGTCCTAAAACTTCGTCGCTTTGCAGCGGTTCTCCCTTCTTCAAATAAATGTGAGCCAATTGCTGTTTTTCCTCTTAGTTTTAATAAATTATTTTTTTTATCGGTTACGGCCCAACCGCAAGAGTTGGTTCCGATATCGAGACCTAAAATATAATCTTCATTAACTCTTTTCATCTTTTTTCTCCTTTATACGCTTTCATTACTATAAGAATACCCTTTATAAGAAAATAATTCACTATCTTTTTCATATAATAAAAAAATGATGATCTTTGTGACCATCATTTATATTAAACAAATTAGAACTATTTGTTTGCTTTTTCTTTAATTGTTTCTGCAGATGCCTGTAATTTCTTTTCTTCTTCATCTGTCAGTGTCAATTCAACGGTTTGAACAATACCATCACGACCAACAATTGCCGGGTAAGATAAGTAGGTACCATATTTTTCTTGGTAATTTGAAACTGGCATTTCAGTGTGAGCATCGCTTTGAATGGTTTCTACCAAACGAGTCACAGCAGCTGAAATACCGTAGTTAGTATATTGCTTACCCTTATAAACTGTTTGACCACCAAACTTAATTTCATCGTTTAAGTCTTCAAGCTTAAGGTGTTTTGCTTCAGCTACTTCAGTAATTGGTTTTTCCAAAACTTTAACGGTTGACCAAGCAGTAAATTGTGAATTACCGTGTTCACCCAAGTTAAAACCTTCAACTGAACGAGGATCAACATTCATCCGTTCACCAACAGCACGCTTCATACGAGCCGTATCTAAAAGGGTACCGGTACCAATGACATGTTTGCGCGGTAAACCAGTTAGTTCTTGATACATATTAGTAATTGCGTCAACTGGATTGGTAATAGCAACCAAAATACCATTGAAGCCGCTCTTCTTGATTGACTCCGCAATGTCTCCAATTCGCTCACGATTATAGTTCAATTCTGCGAAACGCTCGCCGCCTGCTTCCAACTCAATATTTCCAAAAGCACTAATGACAATGTCTGCATCCTTGAGGGCGGAATAATCATTGATTGTAATAGTAGTGTGATGCTTCAAATTTGCCATCGCGTCTTGAAAATCAAGCTGATCTGCTCTAACCTTTGCTTCATTAACATCAATCATAACGAGGTCATCTACTAAACCTGTTAATATTAACTGTTGCGCTACCGTACTGCCAACGTGACCGTCACCGATAACTCCTATTTTATTACTCATAATTTTCCCTCCTACTTGTTTTTCAAAATTATGTAATTTCTATTATATACAAAATAATGACAAAAATAAAATTATTTTTAAAAAAATATTAGGCTTTTTGCTATTATTGCTAAATATAAATTAAAACTCACTCATTTTTTAAATTTCTCTTCCAAGAAAGCGTATACTAAAGAGAGGAGGTACATTATGAGACAAATTAAAATTGGCAATACCAACTTTTCTGGTTCAGCCATTGCACTCGGAATTATGCGCATGAATAAACTGACTGTTGATGAAGCTGTCAAGGTATTAGAAACTGCCCATGAAACTGGTATTAACTATATTGATTCAGCTGATGTTTATGGTCACGGTAAATCTGAAGAAATTTTCGGAGAAGCATTACAAAAATCATCTTTAAAACGCGACGATTTTTATATTCAATCTAAGACTGGGATTTATGAAAATCCTGAATTAGATTACAAGACTACCAGGTATGATTTTTCTAAGAAATATCTGATTAATGCTGTAGATGGCATTCTTTCTCGCATGAGAATTGATTATTTAGACAGTTTGCTGCTGCACAGACCAGACGCTCTGATGGATCCTGCAGAAATCGCTGCTGCCTTTGATGAGTTACAAAGAGACGGTAAAGTGCGTCATTTTGGCGTTTCCAACTTCAACCCGATGCAAGTCGATTTACTGCAGAGTGGAGTTAGTCAAAGACTGTTAATTAATCAACTGCAATTAAGTGTCATGCACACTGGTCCAATTGATTTCAATATTCACACTAATATGACTGATGAGCGGAGTATTGATCATGACCGTGGCGTTTTGGATTACTCACGCTTGCACAACATGACCGTTCAGGCATGGTCGCCTTTCCAATACGGTCAAATTGAAGGCAATTTCATTGGTAATTCTAAGTTTCCGGAGATTAATGATGCCTTGCAAAAAGTAGCTGATCAAAAGGGTGTTTCTAAAAATGCTGTTGCTGCTGCATGGATTTTAAGGCATCCTGCAAATACACAAGTTATTATCGGTACGATGACACCAGCTCATATCATCGACAGTGCCAAGGGAGCAGATATTTCACTTACTGCTCAGGAATGGTATGACATTTATCTAGCTGCTGGTAATGATTTGCCTTAAAATTAGCTGATAACACAAAAATCCTAACGCAATTTTACGTTAGGATTTTTTTGCCAATATTAATCAATTGACTTGGATTTTCTACTGTAACTATTAGGTATATTGAGTTTTTTACGGTATTTAGCAATCACTCGTCGACTTAAAGTCACATCATGCGCTGCAAAAATTTCTACTAATTGCTGATCACTTAAGGGAGCACGGACATCTTCTTTTTTTATGATCTTTTGCAGGTCGTATTCTATGCGTGCTTGAGATAAATCAGTAGTTACTTTACGCGGAAAAAGAATTTTCAAACTGAAAACCTTATTCTGACACTGGACGTATTTATCTTTAATCGCCCTGCTAATTGTACTTGGTGCCAGACCCAAGGCTTGAGCGGTTTCTTTTAAACCAAGTGGCTTTAATTTCTGCTTTTGCATTGTAGTTAAAAAACTATGTTGAAACTGGCCCACATATTTACCCAATCTCATGATAGTTTTCTGACGCTCTGCAATCGCATTTTTCATTTCAAGAAAACGCTGCTTTTGCTCCGAAAAATACTTACTTTCATTAGATTGATCTTTTAATTCACGATATGATTTTTCATCAAAAACCATCTCTGGTATTTGCGCTTGAAAGTTTTCTACCGTTATACGTCCATCTGTTACCTTGTAAATCAAATCGGGTAACAAATATTGAACATTACTGTCAACTATATAATCGCTGGCTGGAGTCGGGTTCAATGTTTGTATGCTGGCCAATGCATCATTTAATTCCGATATTGAAAACCTAGAGTTAGACCA
Organism: Lactobacillus sp. ESL0261; assembly: GCF_003693025.1. Classification (NCBI taxonomy): domain Bacteria; kingdom Bacillati; phylum Bacillota; class Bacilli; order Lactobacillales; family Lactobacillaceae; genus Lactobacillus; species Lactobacillus sp. ESL0261. The sequence goes on along the minus strand of NZ_REHN01000002.1, from coordinate 246,911 downwards.
TTTTTTAGGATCGGCCAGCATTTCCAACTGATTATCAAGCAAAATTTCAAGTGCTACAGGATTAAAGTTGTCTTTTTGTTTTGCCTGAAGTGCTAAACATTCAGCCAGATTTGCACCCCCGATTCCACATGGATCAAGACTTTGAAGCAGGCTTTTTGCCCTTAATAATTTTGCAAGCGTAAACTCAGTTTGTTCAGCAATTTTCGCTAAATCAATTCTCAAGTAGCCATCTTCATCAAGATGGTAAATCAAAGCTTTGACTGCACTTTTTTCCCAACTGTGCCAGTCGCTTAAATCCACTTGCATCAATAAATGATCTATTAAATTCTCTGTTTCAGGCGAGCGCAGCCATTCCAAATTCTGCATCTCGCCTTTAGGTTCTTTCAAAGTCACAAAGGGATTACTAGCACTCATTTCCCTCATGGCATTTATTAAGTCATGAGTACTGTAGGAAAGAACGGTTAAATTCTGCTTTAATTTTGGTGACAAAAAAAGCCGTGTCACTAACTGCTCTTTTGGCTTTAATACCATTTTTTGCAATCGTGTCATCAGCTTTTCCTCCTCTTACTTAAATACAATTATACCAAATTATATTATAGGAAAAAAACTTTCTATCGTGGACGTAAATTTTCTCTTGCAGGTAGACTATTTGTTATTCCATTTGGATTAGCACCATACCAATAAGCTACTGAAGATAAGTCATCACTTCTTTCAAATAATCCCACATCATCGTTACCAATTTGTTGCAGAGTAACATGAATATCGCCATCAAAAGAAATAGGATCTACTAAATGCCAGCGGTATAAAGCATTCTGCGGCAAACCATCATTACCAAATGCATGAGGCGAATTCGGTTTACCAGTACTGAAGTGTTCTCGTGAATGGTCTACATTACTATGGTAAGGGAATCCAAGGTACGGTGTACAAAAAGTAGCAGGATATGTTGTGCCATCTTCATTATACTTGTGAAAAGCCCATGCTCCACCAAAGTAATCTTCCATCCCTGTAGAAGTAATTGTAGGGTATTTATGGTCTCCATCAAGATAAAATTTAAATTCTCCTTCACCCCACCAGTATCGTTCCAAAGCAGTTAATGCAATGAAAGTTCCAACATAGTAGCCATGATCAGAGATCTCAGGCAACAATGTATAGTCTTGTTGAATTTGGGTTTGTCTCTCCCTATTCCAGTATGCATGAAAATATAATTTATGAGCTTCATCAACTTGATCATGCAGTTCATAATTAATAGTATAGAAAAATGATCTAATATCCTGTCTGAACAAGTTTGTGATAGTTATGCGTGCATTTTTTTTAAAAGGCATTTCAAAATATGAGTTCATACCTCCAGTGGGAGCAACAACAATTGGTGCAGAATTAACATCATAGCGTTCCCCAAATCCATTGCAAAAGAAGTCTCCCAAAGGGCAATTCACAGCTGGAACTGTTTCATTATCCCAATAGATTCGTAAAATTGTATTACGCATAATAAAACTGCCTTGTTCAGTATGATCACGAATAGTAAACCACATATGTTTTATTTCACCAGAACCATTAATATCGGCAATGGTTATTTCTTCATTTATAGGTAAAGTAATGCTGGCTTTGCCCTTACGACTTGGTCCCAGCTCGCTTGCCGTCATAGCTGCTTTTCCTTTGGCTCCTGTTGGATTCTCTGGTGTTATGGCTCTGGTAGCAAAGGAATTATACTCTGTCAAACTGCTAAACATTTAAACGTTCCTTTCTTCAAGTTGAACACTATTATTAGTGTTTAAACTCTTCTTTATTAAATGGTCACAATTCTGTGGCTGAAAAATAACCTCTATTTCTTTCTTTAGAGATCCAGTTAAAGATACTGTGATTTTTTTCTCCATTTCGTTTTTTTGATAATTTAGGTTTACTTTCAATCCTTGAGCTAATGGAAATTGCTGCCAAGTAAAATCAGGAGTAATTTTCAGTGGTCTTAACCATAATTTATTTTCTGGTGCATCAAACTGAATACCCAATATATTTTTTATCATTAAAGCACTAAAAGTTCCATCGCTCCAACCACATTTACCACAATGATTAAAGCGACTAACCTCTTCCTGATCTTGACCAACCTCGTATGGCCACCACCACCAGCTGCCATCTAAATCTGCAAGCTTATTAAGCAAAGTTAGTCTCTTATCAAATTCATTACTATTATCAACTGTACCCATTAGCAAAGTAATGTATCCGGGAAAAGTTGCTTCTGATTGGTTTCCCCATGAAATTCCTTTGCTTAATGAACTATAACTAGGATTTTGCTTACTTCCAGCAAATTTCATAGTAGAAAGATAGTTTTCATTAATTACGTTACAAAATCCATAAAATGGTGCAAGTGTTGTATCGGATTCTTCACCATCATGGAATTCTAAAGTAATTTGCCCGTGGTGATTTACTCTGGTTAGAAAGTCAAGTCCCTGCTTTAACAGTCCTGTTTCATATTGCTTGGAATCTACACTTAGTTTGTGATTGCTTGGATTTATACCTTCAAGATATTTTTTTCTACCTTGTTTATTTTCAACTAAGCAATATTCATCAATATTCTTCTTCAATTTATCAGCAACTTCTTTATAATACTTTGCCTCTTTTGGTTGGTCCAAAATTTTATTATAAATATTACTGATACTATTTATAGCCGACCATAGAGTTATTTGAGTTCCAGTATGAAATTCTCCTAAAGCCAGACCATCAGAAATCCATTGTGATTTTATCAATCCGTATTTTTGATCTAAACGAGCAATTAAGTAGTTAACGACATATAAAACATGTTGCCACACTTGAGGATTATTTCTAATAAATTCAAAATCATTTGTTTGTGCCAAATAAAATGACAACAAATTTGCACAATTCAATGAATTTACCACTGAATGCTCAATCCCTCCAACAAATTTGTCGCCTTGTGGTTTGATTTCATATTGTGAAAACCACAAAATAATTCTTTTAACCAATCCGTGATCAAAATAAATGGCTGGCAAGCTGGCATAATACATATCCCGCAACCAGGTACGATTAATTACTGGACTTGAGCCCCAATTTGCACCAACAACTTTATTATCAGTAGCGCAAGAAATACTATTTAAGGCACTATCTGCTTTTCTAATAATTAGTGCTGCCAATTGTGGCTTTTCAGGTATTTCCAATTGCCCATACTTTTGCGCAATATGATCGTAGGAAGTAACAATAGTATTTTCCATTGCTTTTTTAGATACATTAAATGTGACATTGGGATCAGTTATAAATACCCAACCAATACCTTGATGCATGGTACGTTTCCCTGCACAGTAATTAAATTCTACATTATGACGATCGGAAAATTTTTGATTAAAACATCTGGGGAAAATTAAATGTGCTTTATCATTACCTGTCAAAGCACAAACTTCAATTAGTCCACTAACAGAAGCACCTGACTCTAAATAGATTGGTAAAAATAGTTGTAAAACTTTAAAACTGCCAAAATTATGAATATACCTAGGAAACAAATTATACATAAGATCATATCTTATTGTGTGAGTTCCCTCTGCCAAAGAAAATCTTTGGTTATTAAATTCAATTTCAGAAGTAATATTCTCTTCTTGAACAAAGCCATTAGAGACCCAAGTGCCAGGTTTATCTTCAGTATAATACGAGTCTCTAAAAAAGCTGATACTTTTTATAGTGCCTTTTTCATCTAAGCTAGCAAGCATTTTTTGATTACTAATATCAATTGAAAAGTCCTTGTCAGGAAGTAAATGTTCATAATAACTTTCTTTATTAGTGCTTGCTTCTTTGTTTTTCAAGGAAGTAATGTTATAAAAATTGTTTTCTGGTGTTTGCCAAGCTTCTTCGACAATTTTTTTAATTAAAGGATTCATATTAGACTATTCCGATTAATGACGCCAAAATCGATAGCACAACAATTGCAAAAATTAGGCTGATCACACCGATTTTCTTGTCTTTTAAAAGTTTGTAACATACTAAAGTAATTGCCACAGGTAACAAACCTTTAAATATTTGATCAAGGACCGATTGGACATCCATTATCGTTTTGCCACCCATTGTCCATTTAATCGTAGTTTTAAAAATTACCATTTGCACAGTCATAGCACCGACCATTACAAGTCCTAGAATGCTTGCAGCCTTGGTCAATACATTCATTAATCCATTTTCATAAAGTTTTTTAACATAACTTGAACCTAAAGAATAGCCCAAGAAACCGCCATAATAACGAATAATGTAGTTAGGTATATTAAACATGACTAAAAATATAATTGGTGCGAGAAAATTGCCATTTTTAGCAAAATTAATAGCCAAAGCTGCACAAACTGCACGCCAAACTCCCCAAAATAAAGAGTCGCCAATACCAGCTAAAGGCCCCATCAAGCTGGTCTTAACAGCATTAATTGAATCAGCATTGAAATCAGGTTCTTTACTGTTTTCCTTTTCCATTGAAGCGGCAATACCCATAACAAAAGTAGACATTGGTACAGTAGTACTAAAGTAAGAAGTTTCACGTTCCAAAGCTTTACGTCTACCAGCTTCATCATTTTTATAATATTTATTAATGAAAGGCATTAGTGAGTAGCAGAAACCGCCACCACCCATCAAAACTGGGTTAACAGATATGTACATGGTTGAGGACCGCCAGAACATACTGCGAATCATTTTCTTTTCATCTTTAGACAAACCTTGTGTTAATTTCATGCGAAAAAGTCCTCCTCTTCTTGACTAAATGATTTTTTCTCATCCTTTTGATCTGAATCAGATACAGAACTAGTAACTCCCTTATTTTTAGAAAGTTTTATTTCACTCATATCACGTTCAGCAATAGCTACAGCTACAATAGCTGCAATGACCGCAATAGCCATTAATGGCAATTTTAAGTAAGCCATTAATACAACTCCTAAAAAGTAATATTGTGCCAGCTTGTTGTCCCATAACAGTAGTAGTAACATTGCCATTCCGACTGCTGGTAATAAATTACCTGCAACTGTTAGGCCATTCATAATTGACTTTGGAATTGCCTGCAGAGCAAATTGCACTGCCTTTGAACCAAAAAGAACAGCAAAAAACGGGATCAGCGAATATAAACCATAGTGTAAGAACCATAAGCCATAGTGTAGTGCTACCATTTTTTTATCTTCGCCTTTTCTTGCAAATTTAGCGAATAAAGGAGCAAAAGGCCCGATTACAAACGAAAGAATCATGTTTAAAAACTGTAAGCCTAACACTGCTAATGGAAATGCCAGTGTAATATTAGCGCCCATATTTCCAGACTGAATTGTAAACACTGTAGCCAAAGCCGCAGCTAATGCCGGCTCTGCGGTGCTTGAAATACCAATATTGACGACACCCATAAAAATAGTTTCAACTGAAGCTCCTACTAGTAGTCCTGTGTGTATATCACCTAATAAAAATCCCAGTAAAGGCGCTACTACAATGGGTCTGCTAAGCATGGCATTTCCAAAAAATTCATGTCCTGCAGTGCCTACAAAAACCGCAATAGCAGTCATTAAAGCATCATAAAACATTTTTTACCTCCTATTTTTCAAGTTTCTTTAAAAGATCTTTACCCATATGTTTTTCCATATTTGGTGTACCTTGGAAATAAGTATCAGGATATTCTGCTACTAATTTCTTTAAATATTCAATCTCTTCTGGTGACAGCCGTACTTCCTTTGTGAGAGTGACTTCATCACCCTTTGCATCCATCTTACCGGCATTACCAATGTTGACCTGCTCCGGCTTTTCATTGACATTGTCTGCAATAGTAAGGGCATCCTTGACAGTGGTAGTAATGACCAGTAAACGCATGTTATGAGAACGCTCATCATTAAGCAACTTAATTGCATTGTCTACTGATGAAATGATCGTCTTAATATCTGACGGTGCTGCCATTTTGAGCATCATTTTTTGCATATCATCTGATGCCGCTTTATCGTTAGCTACCACAATCCCCTGCAGTTTTAAAGCTTTACTCCATGACATTGAAATCTGGCCGTGAATCAGTCTTTCATCTACTCTTAATGCCGCAATCATCTTTTTTCTCCTTATTTAAAAAATTCTTCTTCTTGATTTGACAAACTATTATTATCATCATCAATTTGGAACAATTCTACTTGACTCTGATTTATCAAATCCTGTAGATGTTGTTTAGTTAGCTTTTCGGTATCTAAAAGCACTGCTAATACAACTGCAAGATTAGTTTGAGTAACTACAAATATATCTTTTTCCTTAGCAACTCTTAAGACTACATTTTGATTTACACTGCCCCCTTTTAAATCTGTAAAAATCACAGCTGGTCGTTTAGACTTTGCAATAAAATCATCTATTTGTTTTATATAGTCTGATTTATCAACATAGGCATCGATAACTTTAATTTTCTTGCTCATACCCGTTAAGATTTCGATAGAGCTGTTTAAGCCACTGGCAAAATGCCCATGACTTGCAATCAATATATCTGTCATCTTGTCACTCCTTTAGTTATTTACCATTTCACTAATGTTTAGCAAATATAATGCCAAGTGCTGTTTAAAAGCATAAAAAAAGAAGTGTTTAAGCCAGTAAACACTTCTTAGTAAAATTTTAAACTCTTTTAAATAAACTGTTTAAACAATTCATATAAAAGGGACATCTCGTATGTAGAAACTTTAATATTATATTTGATTTCAATAGGTTGAAATATACTTTTGGTAATTTTGTAAAAGTTCCTTTCTTTTTCTGACTTTGGTTTAACAGGAACTTCTGAAGTGTTACGCATCATTGTGCGTTCAATCATAAGCGCTATGTGCATGTACAGATTCAATTTGACTTTACCATCTAATTTTAAATTATAATAGTCTTCGTATTTCCTATTAATAGTTTCCACTTCTCCAAGTACTACATCTGGATTTAAAAAACTAAGCCTTTCTGAAATTCCTTCCTTTGAAAAGAAACGCAACAATTGATTATTGAAGCTTTCCAATTGTCCTGGAGTTAGATAAGGAGAGAGCCACTTCTTAAGTTTATTTTCACCACGGGAATCTAATATGTCATATAGATTCATATGGTTAAACTCAACTTTTTCTGTGATATCAATTGTAGTTAATACAAAAAGCGTTTGCTTGAAATACGACCATTTCTTACCAGCAATTTTTTCTTTTAAAGAATTATAACCTATTGGTATTACCTTTATCCCTACAGGTAAATATTGTCGCATGATATCACTGATTTTTTCAGCTATTCCTAATCCAGAAATACATGAAACCAAAATATTCATTGACTGGGAAAAGCCCTCATAATACTTAACATCAATGCCGTAATCTTTTTCTGCTTTTTCCGCTATTTGCTTGAAAGGCAAATTTTGTTTCATTTGAAGTGCTAAATCTAAGGCAGTTAAAGTTGTTAAATTATTAACTACCAACAAATCGCCATCCAATTGGGCACTAATTTGGCCATAAAGCTGGCTCAATGAACCCATATCTATCATCAAAATGAAACCATTGGTGGTGTTAAAGCTACTAATTAACTTGTTAGCTTCCTTGATAACAGTAGTTATATCAGCATCAATTGGCATATCGATTGCATCAAAAATATAGTTGCCACAAAGATAATTAATAACTGCCTGAATACTGGTGGCTGTATTTTCACCATGAGCTACCATTAAACCACGTAACTGAATATTTTCATCCACATGGTCACTTAACAACAATGCCAGGATTAAAGCTATGCTTTTATGACTTTCAGAATCTAAAACAGGTAATTTTTCATAAAATTTGCTGGCTACATGAAATGAACGAGGCAAATAATTCGTTATTACTTCTTTCAGCTTAGAGATATCACAATTGGGTTTAAAGTGACGCACATATAACAAATAAATAATCGGTTCTAAATAATCAGTTTTATTTAAACCATATTGTTTGACAATGATATTTTTAAAAAGGTATTGATGTTGAACATGTAAACCAGATTTTAATGACTCTTTATTAATAAATTTATTAACTGCCTGCACTCTTAACCGACATGTATTCAAGTTTTCATCAGTATAATTATCTTCAAGAATTTTTAGAGAATCAGTAATATCAGTTAATTTTTGTTCCAAACTAATCTGGGGTATAAAAGATTTCTTTTTATCTGGATCAACAATTATTTCTCCATAATCTTTAAATTCAGGTAAAGTTTCCAGTTCTAGATTTTTTAATTTAAGAGTAATGGTAGTGCTGTTATAACAATCATGATAGGCTGCAGCACATGAAACTTTAATGGTATTTTTAAGATACCCAATATTTCCAGTATGATTTAGTTGTAAAAGTGTTGATACCACATCTTTATCTACAAAAATTTTTTTATTAATTTTATGAGCTTCACTCATAAATAATGTATCAATTAGCTCCAATCGTTCGTCAACGGGTCGATCAATATAATCAGGTAAATTTATTCTGACGGGAATCCGTCGTAAAAAGGTTGTTAAAAGAACATTTTCAGGCATTTCGGTCGTTGCCATAATCAGTCTGACTTTTGACTTTTGCGGATGTACATTATCTCCCATTTTATAAAATTGCCCGGAGTCAATAAAACTAAAAAGCTTTTCCTGATTTTCACTACTGAGACGATGCACTTCATCCAAAAATAAATAACCGCCATTTGCCTCTTTCAGCAAACCATCTTTAGCAGTATCGGCGCCAGTAAATGCACCTTGAACATAGCCAAAAAGCATACTGGAAATAAGTTCAGGATTGTTGGCATAATTAGCACAATTTAAAACTATATAAGGTGCTTTAGTAGCAATAACACCAATTTCTTTAGAATAAGAATATAATTTACGAGCTAAAAAGCTTTTTCCTACTCCTGACTTGCCTGTAATTAAAACATTTAATCCATCAGGAGGATAAGCTGCTGCAGCACTTAACTGTTCAATTGCTTTTTTCAGTGAACCGTCACTACCAATTACACTCTCAAAAGACGCATGTTTAATTGGATTTTTAGCCTCAACTTTAGACCACTTAACCGGTCGTTCAGCAATTTTTTGTATTTTCTTGTCTTTAACTAATTGGTTAAGATAATGACTAACTACTGATCTAGATAAACTTAACCTTTGGGCGAGACCCTTCGTGTCAATTGTTGTACCATCTGGTAATAATTCAATTTCTTTTAATACACGCTCTTTAGCTATACTCATTTCTTTTAACTACCCCTACTTTCATTATCTGTATTATAACCATTAATCAGAGCGCTTTCTATTTATCATCACTACCATATAAATTAGATTTTAAAGAGTTTATCTTTAGCCATCCATTTTTAACATTAACAATAAAATTAAATTAAGCCTTGACTTTAATTTCTTATTTTTTTATAATTCGGTTATTGAAGTTAGAGGTAAGGGTAATGATTCAATTTAGTCAAAAAGAAAATCAACTAAATAATCGTTATTATCTTAGCTACTATAGATAAGAGTTTGGGTTCATCTAGGTGGATTCAAACTAAACACAAGTTTGAATTTATCTATGATGGCTAAGACTCTTTTAGTTTGGTTAGCCACATAGCTTTCTAAGTGGCTGACCACATTCAATCGTTTTTGGCAATAAAAATTTTTGTGTACCCGCTTAGAAATAAGTGGGTATTTTTTATGGAGGCAGAAAATGCATTTCAAGAAATTGATCACAGGAATTAGTATTGTCGGATTAATGGCACTGGGAGGGTGCAGCAGCAAAAAAGCCAGCAAGGCGCCTGATGTTAAACATGTTGGTGTCTTACAAGTAGTGCAGCACCCCTCTTTAGATAAGGCATACAAAGGTTTTAAAAAGGGACTAAAAGAAAGTGGTTTTGTTGAAGGTAAAAATCTTAAAATTGACTACCAGAATGCGCAAAACAATCAAGACAATCTGAAAAGTATGAGTGAAAAACTGGTTAATGAAAAATCAGATTTGATTTTGGGCATTGCCACTCCAGCTGCACAGAGCGTTGCTAATGCGACCCAAAAAATACCAACTGTTGTTACTGCTGTAACTGACTTGAAAGCAGCCAAGTTAGTTGATTCAGATGCTAAACCTGGCAGAAACATTACGGGAACAACAGACATGGTTTCAATTAAAAGACAAATTAAATTATTGCTATCAATCGTACCCAAGGCAAAAACTGTAGGCATTATGTACAATGCCGGTGAGTCAAACTCTAAAATACAGGCCGATTTAGCTACGGCGGCACTGAAAAAAGCAGGAGTGAAAGTTTTGATTAAAACTGCAAACACAACTAATGATGTTCAGCAAGTAACTGAAACGCTTGCCTCTAAAGTTGACGGTATATTCGTTCCTACTGACAATACTTTCGATTCAGCTGCTTCTGTAGTTGGAAAAGTAGTCAAAGAAAAGAAAGTTCCCCTGGTAGCAAGTTCCGTTGATCAAGTTAGAACAGGTGGTTTGGCCTCAATCGGAATTGATTACGAATTATTAGGAGAACAAACTGGTAAAATGGCGGCCAAGATTTTATCTGGTAAAGCCAAGCCAGCTAACATGCCGGTTGAAAGAGCACATGATATGAAATTAGTTGTTAACAAGAGTATGGCTAAAGCACTGGGAATTGATCCTAAATCAATTAAAGCACCCAAATAATTTTAAATTGATATAAAAAGGCCACTGAACAGTGAAATAAAAAGCAAAAGTGAAAAGCTTTGTTGCTTATTTCAAATGGGTGACCTTTTTATTTAGCCTTTGCTTTAAGTGATCATAATTATTATTATTTTTACAAGCTAAATTTATTATTTCTTGACTTTTTCTTCTTTATTTTTTATAATCTTCTCATTAAGGTTGGAGGTAAAGTTTTATGAAATATAATTTAATACGAGTCTCACAACTGAATAACCGTTATTACTTTAGCTATTTTAGATAAGGTTTGGGTTCATCTAGATGAATTCAAACCAGACTCAAGTTTTGAATTTATCTATGATGGCTAAAGTCCTTTAATTGCGGTTAGCCACATAACTTTCTAAGTGGCTAATCACAAATGATTATTACTAATAATTCTTGTATATCCACTTAGAAATAAGTGGATATTTTTTTACGGTCAGCAGTATTACGGAGGAACGAAAATGCGAATCAAGAAAATTATTATGGGAATGGCTTTAACTAGTCTGTTGCTGCTTAGTGGCTGCAGTAACAAGAAATCAGGCAGTACAGCAACTGTCAAACATGTGGGTATACTGCAGGTAGTACAGCATCCCTCATTAGATGAGGCTAACAAAGGTTTCAAAGAAGGCTTGAAAGAGAATGGCTACGTTGAAGGCAAGAATCTAAAAATTGATTATCAAAATGCCCAAAATAGCCAAGACAATCTGAAAAGTATGAGTGAAAAACTAGTCAATGAAAAATCAGATTTAATTTTAGGAATTGCCACACCGGCAGCGCAAAGCGTAGCTAATGCAACCCAAGATATTCCTATTGTAGTAACTGCAGTGACTGATCTAAAAGCTGCTAAATTAGTAAATTCAGATGCAAAACCTGGCAGAAATGTTACTGGAACTACTGACATGGTTTCAATTGATAAACAAATAAAATTGTTATTATCAATAGTGCCTAAGGCTAAAACAATTGGCATTATGTACAATGCGGGCGAAGCCAATTCTAAAATTCAAGCTGATCTAGCCATCAAGGCATTGAAAAAAGCTGGCGTTAAAGTTTTAGTTAAAACAGCTAATACCACTAACGACGTTCAACAAGTAACAGAAACCTTAGCTGGTAAAGTACAAGGAATTTACGTACCAACAGACAATACATTTGCTTCTGCTTCTTCAATTATTGGTAAGGTTGTTAAGGAAAAGAAGATCCCACTAGTAGCTGGTTCAACTGACCAAGTTAAAACTGGCGGCTTGGCTTCTATTGGAATAGATTATGAGGCACTTGGTAAACAAACCGGTAAAATGGCCGCTAAGATTTTAGATGGTAAAGCTAAACCTAAAGACATGCCTGTTGAAAGGGCAACTGATTTGAAATTGGTGGTTAACAAGAAAATGGCAAAGGCACTTGGAATTGATCCTGCTTCAATTAAAGCACCTAAGTAAATTAAAGAAAGGCAGCGTGAATCAATAGTTATGTTGAATACATTTTGGGAGTTATTACTTTCATCTACTTCTCAAGGATTACTTTGGTCATTAATGGCAATTGGTGTTTACTTAACTTTTCGGATATTAGATCTAGCCGACATGACAGCTGAAGGCAGCTTTCCGTTAGGGGGAGCCGTTGCAACGATGTGTATTATTAAGGGAATTAATCCTGTTTTAGCAACTATTGCCGCATTTGTTGGCGGTTTGATTGCTGGCTTAGTTACTGGTATTTTGAACACCAAATTGCGTATTCCTTCCTTACTAGCAGGAATTATTACAATGACTGGACTGTACTCCATTACTTCCAGAGTAATGCAAAACGCTGCTAATGTTTCATTGTTGGGCAAAGATACAGTTTTTACAATTGCGCAAAATTGGGGATTAAGTCGTAACAATGCAGTAATTGCGATGGGATTGATAATTGCACTTTTGGTTATACTATTATTAGTTGTTTTTTTCAAAACTGAAATTGGCCTAGCTATGAGAGCTACAGGCGACAATCCTCAAATGAGTGCCGCAAATGGTATCAAAACTCAAGGAATGAAAATTTTAGGCTATATGATTTCTAACGGATGCATTGCCCTGTCAGGTGGACTTTTAGCACAAAATAACGGCTTTGCCGATCTTAACTCTGGTGTTGGTACTCTGGTTATTGGATTAGCTTCAATTATTATTGCAGAAGTACTTATCAGGAATCTGTCAATTGGTGGTCGTTTACTTACTTTAGTCGTAGGTGCCATCATTTATAGGCTGATTTTAGCTCTGGTTTTCCAGATGAATGTAGAACCATCTGATGCAAAATTAGCTTCAGCTTTAGTTTTAGTTGTGTGCTTAACTTTGCCGAATTTCCACTTGCCACGCAATCTTAAAGGAGGAAAGCAAAATGCCAGAAGTACTAAAGATTAAAAATTTACATCAAACTTTTGAACAAGGAACTGTCAATGAAAACCGGGTTTTACGCGGAATTGACCTTAATTTAGAAGCCGGGGATTTTGTGACTATCATTGGTAGTAACGGAGCCGGTAAGTCTACCCTGCTCAATAGTATTGCTGGTACGCTGCCTATTCAAGAGGGTCAAATTATTTTAAAAGGTACCGATATTACAAAAATGCCTGTTACTAAACGAGCAAAAAATATTAGTCGCGTATTTCAAGATCCTAAAATGGGAACAGCGGTCAGATTAACAGTTGAAGAAAATTTGGCTTTAGCGATGAAACGAGGCCAACGACGCGGTTTTCGTCCCGGCGTTAAAAAACAGGATAGAAAATTTTTCAAAAAGCAGCTGGCACAACTTAACTTAAATTTGGAAAACCGTTTGGAAACTGAAATTGGACTTCTTTCCGGAGGTCAAAGACAAGCAATTACACTCTTAATGGCTACTTTGCAAAGACCAGATTTGATTTTACTGGATGAGCATACTGCTGCTCTTGATCCGCAAACCTCGATTACAGTCATGCAATTAACTGAAAAGTTAATATCCGAACAGCATTTAACGGCTTTTATGGTTACCCACAACATGGAAGATGCTATACGATACGGTAATCGATTGATTATGTTGCATCAAGGTCGTGTGGCAATTGATTTGGCCGGTGAAGATAAACAAAACTTGACGGTGCCTAAACTGATGGAACTATTCCAAAAGCACGTTGGTTCGAGGCTTGAAGACGATGCTATTTTACTGGCTTAAAACAGAAAAACAATCTGAATTTCAGATTGTTTTTTTATTCTTCAAACAATTTTGATGAGCATCAATTACTTTGACAATGTTATCTATTGACTCAGAACAATTATTTTTTAGCCACTCGGTAATTATAGCTACTATGCCATTGCGAAAAAACACCTCATCATAATGATCTTTTTCTTCATGATTATCTATAAACTTTTCAGCAACACCATTTTGTAAATTAAGTTTAAAAAATAAACGATACAAATCTTGGTTGTCTTTAACATGTTGCAATAATTTTGAAAAACTTGGATTTTTTAAATTCTTTTGTGTTAGTGCGTATTCATCAACAAGATATTTTCTTAATTTGTCTGCCATATCATAAATATCTGTGTAATTAGCATAAAAAGTTGACCTGTTAATATGTGCCTTTTGACAAATTTCAGTGACTTTTAAATTTTCTAAGTTACTATTCTTTAAAAGTTCTACGACGGCATTTTGAATTTTTTTACGTGATACAGTGCGATTTCTTTTTTTATTCATAGAAATGATTATGACATATAAAAATCTTTTTGTTAAAGCTTTTTGAATTTATATATGCTAATAAATAATTGAACTAAAGCCAAAAATGACATCATACCGAATGTGAATTGAATTCCTATATAATTTGCCGTCACTTTGGTATCAATAAAGTGGGTTGCGCTAGTCATGGCTTCCATAAATAAAGAAGTTCCTATAGCACCGCTTAATGTTCTTAAACAAGTTAGAAGAGCTGTACCATTTGCTGCTTCATTTTTAGGCAAACTTTGCATTCCCCAAGTTACAATTGGCATCATCAAACAGCCAACCCCTAATAAACGGAGAAGATAAAAAACTCCTAACAAAATTATTTCTTTTGGAGAACTAATAAATGTTACTCCCAAACAACTAATTACTAATAACAAGCTTCCTGAAATTGCCAATTTAGTTATTCCAAATCTATCATAAAACATTCCGGTAAAAGGATTAATTAGAGCCATAGCTAATGATCCGGGCAACATTATAAATGCTGAAATAAGGGCTGATTTTTTCATTACAGTTTGAATTAAAATAGGATAAATAGTTGAACTACCCATCATTATTGCATAAAGAAGCATACTGATTAATACAGCCAAACGAAATTTTGAATTCTTAAAAATTCTTATATTTAGTAATGGTTCATCATCTTGTAACTGTCTTTTACAAAAAATAATTATTAATACTGTTCCAATAACCATCAAGATTAAGCTTGTAAATAATCTAGTAGTAATATTGCTTAGTCCTATCAACATACTGCTCAAGCCACCAGTACTTAATAATAGAGAAAAGTAATCTAGCTGATTTTTTGCAACTGGTGAAACATTTTCAACGCTAAAGATTGCTAAAATTATAATAAAAAGTGATATAGCTGCTGAAATAAAGAAAACACTACGCCAACCCCATATTTCAATAAGGAAGCCTGTTAAAGTTGGTGCTATCACAGGTGCTGCTCCTGATGCCAATCCCAATATCCCCATGACTGTTCCCTGCTTGTTAACCGGATAAAGAATCATAATTACTACTTGAGTTAATGGTAAAATAATGCCGCTACCAAAGGCTTGAAATATACGACCTATTAGTATAATTAGAAAATTGCTTCCCCAACAACAAAGCAATGTGCCGAAAGCAAATAATAGCATTGACGATAAAAATATTTGCCTAGTAGTAAAGCGTTTAATCAAATATGCTGATATAGGAATCATTACTGCCATAGCTAAACTAAAAGCGCTGGTTAACCACTGGGCAGTTAGTGCGGTCAATGATAACTCATGCATAATTTGTGGTAAGGCCGTTGTTAAAGAAGTTTGAAGAAACGATGTAACAATTGTTCCAGTCAAAAGAGTTCCAAAAATTAAATTGGCTTTTTTTCCAGTCATGAATTTCTCTTCTTTCAATTTAAGTTGTTTTAATTATATTGATGTAGAAAAGATAAACAACCAACAATTTATATTGAAATGTTGGGAAAAAACTGACTGTGACAAAATTTTTGTAAGAAGCTGTAATTTATAACCTTAAATGTCGCTACTTTATTAACATAAGGTAACATTATTAATTTAATAAAAAGGACTAATTATCTAAAGCATTAGATATTAGTCCTTAAATTATTTATTTTGATATAATGTATAGTTTTATTATTCTATATTTTTCTCCCCTTTTCCATGTCTTTGAAAACAAGTCGATATTTTTCTGAAATAATTGAACATTCAAAAACAGTAATTAAAGCAATTAATATCCAGCTTACTTTTAAAGTCATGCATAAAATTGTCCCCAGGCCGATAGCAATTATGCCATATAAAACTATCTTTCCTGCGCTATATTCGTTAATGAATTTTCTGACGCGATCAACCTTAAAAACTACTACCTGACAAGCTATAAAATATACAGCTAATAAAATTATATATATCATTATTATTTCACTTAACCTTAGTTAATTAGCTTTGCAAAGCATCATTCTCTTTTTCCAATTGCTGTTTTTCAAACACTTTGAAAAATGGATAGTAGATGATGATGTAGATAATAAAGTTAACCACTGACAGTATCAAAGCATTCCAACTCCAATTTGTACTCATGATTGCTGCAATTGGTGCGGGAATAGTAAATGGTAATCTGACCATCATCATTGGTACCAAGTGAGAAGTAGTTGCAAAATAAGAAATGGTAGTTGTTACGAGTGGAGCCAAAATAAATGGAATACCAAGAATCGGATTTAACACAATTGGGGCACCAAATATAATTGGCTCGTTAATATTGAATAAACCAGGTAAAATAGATAACTTACCTAAATCTTTTAAGTACTTCGATTTAGAAAACATAAAAAGTACTACTAAGGCAAGTGTCCCACCAGCTCCACCAATCCAAACAAACCATTGCAAAAATTGCTCAGTAAAAATTGTGGATAAGTGAGTTGCTGCTACACCAGCATGAAATTGATTCATATTAGTAGCAATTGACATTTCCCAAAATGGTCTGACAATTGGATCCATAATAGCAGCGCCATGAATACCAAGTGTCCAGAAGCCACATATAAAGAATACAGTAGTCAGGCCACCGGCCAAGCTGTTGCCAACTAAAAATCCTTTTAACGGCATTAAAATATTGGAAATAAAAGTAGCGATATTGAAATTAAATATATCTCTTACAACCCAAAATAATATTAAAATAATCGCTGCTGGAAAAAGAGCTACAAAAGAATTGGAAACCTCAGGAGGAACACCTTCGGGCATTTTAATTGTGATGTTTTTCTTTTCTAAAAAGTGATAAATTTCGACAGAGATCAAAGCAGTTGCAATCGCTGCAAATAACGAAGATGCACTTAAATTGGCTATATTAATGTAGCGTCCTGCCGTAATCACGTTTTTAACATCTGCATTCACTTTAACCGGCTGCACTGTCGCCACTAAAAAGGCAAGCACAGCTAATATGCCACTAGACAAAGTATCCATCTTATAGCTTTCAGCAAGAGCAGAAGCAATACCAAATGTTGCATATAACGACAGAATTCCTACCGTAAAGCGAAAAGGAATATCTAGAATTGCCTGATAAGGTGCTAAGAAAATAGCGACTGCTGGTATGGGCATATTACTCAGAATGGTAAAGAAAGAGCCAACAATAGTTAGTGGTAAGGTAGCAATAATACCTTTACGAATAGCTGTCATATGTCTTTGCTGACCCATTTTATTAGCTACAGGTAGAATTTTTGCTTCCAAAAAATTGACAAAATTATTCATTTATTTTCACCTCATATTTATTTTTTAGTTATAGAATTTTTAACAGACAAACTTAAATTTTGACCAAGACTTAATAAATGGTAATAGTAAAAGTTCATCGGTATTGATATGTCCAACGAGATTTTTACGATTATCTTTATGTGGCTTTAATACAATCTGTAGCTCATTCTTATACTTTCCAAACCCATTATTGCCTATGACTACATCCCCTTTTTGAAACTCTATTTCATTGTCATGTGGCGAATTGGAAAAACTATGATACTTTTTTCTAACTTCTGTTGATCTGATTACCTGCTCATTTATATCTCCCCGTCTAACATGTTGATTATTAAGAGCAATGTCATGTTCAACTTCATTTATATCTGAAACGAAATCAATTTTTAACTCAGTTTGATAACGATCAATTAAACTAAGTCTTTTTAATTCTCCATCACTAGCATAGGAATTACCGATAATTACATCATCGATGAGCCCAGTCGCAAACATTTTTTTAGCTTGCACTTCAACAGGCAAATTACGATCTTCTTCCAAAGTTGGCAAACCATCATTTACGCTCCAGGGGCCAATTTTTCCTGATTGAGAACTGATAAAAGCAGCTGTATGCAGATTATTTCTTTTAAAACGCTGACTACATTTCACAAAGAAATCATAAGGTAGACCTGTTCCTTTTTGAGGATAAAAATTGTGACAGCCATAAATAAAAGGTTTATTAGCTTGATAAGTCAGAATATTATCCACATAAGCAACATCATTACTCATGTTTAATTCAATGATTAAACCTTGCGGATTATAACTAAGTAATGCCTCTTTTTTGCCATCAAATCCGTCATCTAGACGTAAACCATCTACACCAAGTTCAGCAAAAAATGAAAGGTCATCATATGAGATTCCCAAAAGGTTAAATATTGTTGGCGAAACATCCAAAATCACTTCATAATTAAGTTCCTTTGCCAACTTAGTTAACTTTTGATATTTAGCAATTACTTCTTTCTTCTCGCCGGTAATTTCAAGCAAACTCATAAAAATTCTGGAAAATCCAAATTCACTTGCTTTTTTGATATAGGCCTTATCACTGGCGAAATCGCTATGATCTGGGTATATCGATATTCCTAGTTTTCGCTTCATCTTAGTGCCTACTTTTATGCAAGTTTTCTTTTAACAATTTCAAACAATTTTGCTACATCATCTGGCTTGGTAAGTCCGGTATCTTTGTCAATAATTGATGAGTATACATGTGGCAATATTCTAGTTACTCCGGCTTCTAAAGCAATATCTAAAATAGCCTCAAAGTTTTCCAAATCTATGCCACCTGTTGGCTCAAGGCTAAAATCATTTGCAGCACAAGCTTTAGCAATATATTTGTATTCCGCCTTGTGTGCTAAACCTTTCATTGGAAAGAACTTAAATGAACTGCCACCCATATCCTTCAGTAATGCAATAGCAGTAGTAACAGGAACTTCTGTTGCCATTTCTTTAGAGCTTAGAGGACCTGTTGCAATATTGACATAACCAACCTTACCTGTTGGTGAAACTAAACCATTAATAATAGTTTGGTCTTGTCCTAATAAGGCCCGAGAATAGCCAACCCCTGTAAAAACTTGATTGACATGTTGCGGTTGGATTACTTGCGATACTTCACTAACCATCTTACTTTGATTAGGATCGCCTGCACCTAATCCAACCGAAATAGCATTATTGACGGCACTTTGATACTTTTTCAAATCAGCAATACAGCTGTCATTATCAGGATAGTTTTTAGTTAAGACGCCGCAAACAACATGACCATCAGCAGCTTCATATATCTCCTTAGCATTGGCAACACTTCCGGCTAAAACATTTAACGCTACTCTAGCCTTATAATAATTTGGTACTAATTCCATTTATTTCATAATCTCCTTTAATCTTTCAACTATTAAATTCATTTCTTCTGCATCGAGTGCTCTGATATCAAACTCAATTATTCCTTCATTAGCACGATATTCTCGAGTATAGATAGCCGGATCATTGTTTTTTAATTCCTTAATTACTTGAAATGCACTCTTCGATGCATCAGCATTCATTTTAATATCGGCACGATAGATTTCTCGTCCTGCTTGATCTTGTGCTTCTTTGACTGTAAGCCCAGGAATTGTGTTCAGATTTTGTAAAAATGGTGCGAGTCGCTTACGCATGTGTGTGCCATCCTCTGGACCTGCGCTGACATATTCTTCAATTGCTCCTACCAAACCCAAAAGATTATCTTTACCAATTTTCATCGCTCTACCGATTCCTGAACTTTGCATACGAATCCAATCGATGTATTTTGCTTTACCAAATACCAAGCCTGAAGCTGGACCTTCAATTGCTTTTGCACCACTAAAAAGAATAATATCTACGTTTAAAGCCAGATATTTTTTTAGATCTTCTTCTGCTGCAGCGTCTAAAATTAAAGGCAAGTTATGTTTATGAGCAATTTCAACTGCCTGTTTAACTGTAAGCATGCTTTTTTGTACTGCATGGTGACTTTTAACGTAGAAAACAGCTGCAGTATCTTCATCAATCATCATTTCCACATGTTCTGGTGAGCACATATTAGCATAGCCTGCTTCAACTACATTACCTCCACCCAAAGTAATCATTTCTTCTTCTGGAGCACCATAATCTACATTTTGTCCTTTGGGTATGACAATATTCCTGGCTTTAAACCTAGTTGAATACGGATGATAAACATGGTACTGGCTTCCCTGACCAATAACTCCTGCAACTGCTAAAGCAATCCCGGCAGACGCTGAGTTCACAATGACTGCATCTTCAGCTCCTATTAATTCAGCCACATACTTCCCGCTTTTTTTGACTAAATCTGACATTTCAAAAAAATGTTTGTCGCCAAATTCTTGGGCTTCAATTCCTGCATTACTTGTTTTTGAAACACCCAAAATTGTCATCTTACCGCTGGCATTTATTACATGCTTTAAGTTCAATTTCTGATAATAATCCATTTTATTCTCCAATCTGATAAGCTTTACCCATAACGACAACCATTTTAGGACAAATATGTTCATTAAATTGACGCTGATTATGATTTGAATCTGTAAGTGTAACCTCTTTATTTTCTTCTAATTCAAAAATAGTCAGATCAGCGTCATATCCCGGCTTCAAATGACCTTTGTTAATCAAGTTAAAATTATCTGCCGGAGCTGCAGTTACCTTACTAATCACATCGCTAAGCGAATAGCCATACATTAAAAACTTGTCCAAAGTTGTAGCCATGTTATACACAGGACCATTTACACGATTGCGGTTATATATATCAGTACTAATAGAATATGGAATTAAACCGGCAGCATTTGCAATATCAAAAGTATGGAAGTTAAAGCTGTCTGTACCATGTCCAACATCAAAAGTTACACCTCTGCGATAGGCTTCCCAGAGAAATTGACAAATGTTGTCTGATTCATCAAGCATGCCATTTGGTTTACCGTTATAGCCATGAGTCAAAATATCGTTATCATCCATTAAGTCTAAAACATCTTTTAATTGTGGTGGGTTTGCGCCAACATGTACCATAATCGGAAAATTGCCACCTAAGCTTTTTTGAAATGCTTTAGCTTTCTGCAAAGGCACTACACCATTATCGATAACTACAGAATGACTTTCTCTAACTTTGATACCGACAATGAAATCACGATATTTTTGAATAGATTCCATCAGAGGATCTTTTTGAACAGTATTAATGTCGCCCAACTCATTTTGTGCCAGTATGCCCGTTTGACCAACGTTAATCATTGCATAAACATTGGTAATTTTATTTCTGGTTATATCATAAAAATCACCAATGTTCTCTGCTCCGGTAGAACCGGCATCAATTACGGTAGTGACACCAGATTTATAACCGTCTTCATCAGGATCATCATAATAAAGGGTCAATTTTTCGTAACAATGAACATGATCATCAATCCATCCAGCCGAAACATACTTTCCTTGAAGATCAATTACTTTACCAGCTTCGATTCCATCCAGACAATGACCGACAGCAACAATTTTTTTACCTAAAACGCCAATTTCGATTGGAGAACCGTCTGTAACCCTTTTACCATTTTTCAAATATAAATCTATCATCTTTTACCTCAACTAAACTTTCACAGGGAAGAACAAACCAGCAATCATAGCTCCAATAATTGCGCCACCAGTGATCGGTTTCTTCCAAGCATAAAATATTACCGCACCAATAATTGCACCTAAGCCAATAGGAATTGATGCTTGACAGGCAGAAATTATGATTAATGGGCCTAAAAATCTGCCTGTATCGTTACCTGCGCCCATCATAATATCAGCACCAAAAGTTGAGTTAGATTGTTTTAAAGTAAAATGTCTAATAGCATAAATAACAAGACCGATCAAAATTCCGATGATAGCACCGGTCAATAGAGCCAGCGGAAAGCTCTTAATTGGTTCTTTAATGTTCATGCTGAGTAATATAGCAGGAATACCTAAACCAACACCAGTTAAAATTGAGCCACCTAAATCTAAGATTCCATCTAACGATCCTTCTAAAACTCTGGCAAAAAGAAAGCTAGCTCCAAACGCTGCACAAGCACCATACGAGCCACCAGTCATACCTGCCTTCAACATGGCAACAAATGCAACTTCATTAAATGCACCAGTACCATAGTTAAAATACATTGAAGTTCCAGCAAATACCCCAGCCGACATCAAGCCAACAATAATTGGGAAACTCCAATCGGCATACCAAAAACTTTTAGTATTCTTTAAATCTAATTCTTTTTCTTCTAAAGTTTCATCACTTTTATCCATGTCTTTGCCTCTTTTCAACTAGGTTTTAGCCACCAAAAACTGAGTGAATTTGTTTTAACCAAGCAGGAACTCCCATATTCAGTTGCTTAATCAGTGTCAGATCTATTCCTCTGAAAAATGCACTCAAAATAAATAAGACAATTGTAGTAATTAGAATAATTTTAGTAATCTTATTCCAACCACTTTCATCTACTCCTTTACCGACTAAAATTCCCAAAACTACTCCTGGAACAGCATTGCCCATAATCAGCTGAGCAATGCCACCAAAGACCGTTCCGAAAATTCCAGATCTTTTTCCGCCATCAATTGCTGCCAGCCAAAAGATAACAGGCATAACAGTATTAATTAATAATGTTGCAGCTGGAACGAGGACTTTTACCGCCGTAATTTGAAGTGATTGGGGCAAAGCTGAACTCGTTAAGTTAAGAAAAGCAACAATTAAAGCTCCCACTATTGCACCGGCTATACCCATTTTTTTGGCATCATGCATCTGTTTTTCATCGTGGTTTTTCAACATTAAAAGTGCAGCGGCCCAATTTGGTATTACCCTGTGAGTAACATCCTGTGTAAAAGATCCTGCTGCCACAGTGGAAGCCCAGGCATTAAAGAAGAAACCCAATCCAAACGAAAAGTGTGATGCAGGATCTCCTTCACTTGCATTCATTTCGCCTAATGTTCTGAATGCTCCTAAAGCCTGGACAGTTGGAGCATTAAACATTCTGGCTGCTCCTATTCCAACCGCTAAACCAACAAGAGTACCAATAATTAAGGATTCAATTAAAATTATCAAAATATGCATTTTTATACTCCTTTAGTTGCTCTGTTAAAAAGTGGGTTGTCAGTAGTTGCTAGTTTCTGACAATCTATTTCATTAACGCAAACGTACTCTACATGAACCAAAACTCTAAGTTGAACCTCATAAGACTTGCGTATTCTTGGGAAAAAGAAAAATAAAAAATGTTCTTTTTCATCTATTTCCTTAAGTTCTTCCACTTCAAAAGATTTTGGTTCTATCTTAAAAATCAAATTATCTTCTTTTGCGCCTAAATTTCTTGCTACTTGGTTTATTGCATTGGCAAATGCCTCTTTCTTATTCTTTGCTTTTCCTTTCACTACAATGTTTCTATCTTCTGCTTGAATTACATTTTTCATCTGAACACCTAAAACTTGTTGGGATACTTTTTATTGATTGCTTCAACAAGTTTTTCTCCTAACTCTTCTTTATCCATAAAGCCAAAACCCAGAACTTTTTTACCATCATTAATAGCAGTAACCCCTTGAGTAATTGATCTCATGCCATGTCTTTCTGGATAGCCGTATTTATTATTGGCAATCAAAGCGCCAGCTCCACCACTACCACAAAAAGAAATACCGAAATCAGCTTTTTCTTTATTCATTACATCCCCTAATTTCATGTCTGCACCAATCCCAGGAATTAAAATAGCCTTGGCGCCCGCTTTTTCAATACCTTTAGCAACATTACTTCCTTTTCCCATTCGGTCAGCAACTACAATTTTCAACATATTAATTTCTCCTTTAATCTAACTTCATATTTTCAAAATGAATTGACAAAACATACTTTTCTGATTCAGCTATTTTGCCGATGTTATTATCAATAAAATCCACAACTTGCTGAGACATTTCTAACGATTGCTGTGAAACCTTAGCAAAAATTTTCTGATCTACTTTTTCTAATTTTTTTCCATTCTTTGCTCTATTAACCATTTCAAATAAATGATTACCTAAAATTTGAGTTTCTATGTCGCTCGGATGCAGCTTATTTTGATGTATTAAAGAAACTACATATACCATTACCCGCCTTAATTCATCTTTATAATTACTTTTTGCAATATATTTTTGGAATTCTTTATATAACTCTACTTTCATCTAAATTACCGTTTCTTTATCTCAACAACGTATAACGTAAAATTGCTATTATTTCATTAATATTAATGTGTAAGCCCAAATCTAAGTAAATTGTGCGCAGTCGACTGATGTCAGTTTTGGAAAATTTATTTAATTGTTTATCAGTTGGCTTAGAGTCATATTGCTTATCAAAGTAGATTCGCTCCGTTGCTAATTGCACATGAATCATAAATGCTTTTTCATATTTTTTACTGATGCGATCTCCTAAATATTCACTGACATTGATATAGGCTTCTATACTTAAAGAAAGTATTTTCTCTACATTATTAATACTTTGTTCTTCCTTAATAACATTCCTCAAATCATTGTCATTTTTAACAGCATTTTGTTTGAGTAAGAAAGAAACTTCCCGTTCAACTTTCAACATATCCTGCTCATTAGGGATCGGATTAACCTGTATGATTTTAGTTGACGCTATTTTTTTCAAAGGGAAAATACTAATTACGAGATCAGGCTTTGTTTCATATATTTTTGTGCGGTAATTAATCGCTGAAGCAAAGCCGGCACTTGTAATGTACGGAATTCTGCTTTGAATTACTTTTTTTAAAAGTTTCGTTGCACCTAAACCGGTTGAACAAACGTAAAGTGCACTGACTTGTGGTACTTTTTGCAAATCACTAATTGAAACCAAGAAATGAAGAGAAACTAAAGTCACAAAAGTATCACTGTTAATGAGTGGGCTTTTAGAAATATATTTGTCCAATGCAGCTTTAACAGTTTCAAACAAAGTGCCAAACCGACTTTTAACCTCTGCTGTAAAAGGAGTATAGTCATTAAAATGCTGAAAATTACTATTCAATTCACTTATCAAATGCTGAGTTAATGAGTCTTGTAACTGTAAATCATTCTCCAAAGGCAAAACCATTTTTTGTGAAACATAGGAAATAATCTCCTTGACAGCCTTATTAGTTTCCACATCTTTTTCCAACACTTTTACTCCAAAAATAAAGTACTTTTCTTCATCTTTTGTTGGTCTAATATCAAAAATTTCACTTACAAATTTGTAGATCTGGGCATAATGCTTTTGAGTCTGATTAAGTCTTTTACCATAACCAGAAAGATTTAAAAATCGATGACGATGATTTTCTAAAATAATTATCGTTAACCGATTAATCATTGACTTAGCAATGCTCAAATCCATGCCAGTATTAAAGGCCTTTTTTAGATTTAAAATGTCACATAATATTAAAGAAACATAATTGATTAACTTATTTATGTTTTTAGGTAAATTCGTGTTACCAGCTGAACTTGTACTTATTTTAGAAATCAAATCAATCAAATTGTTGGCACCAAATGAATATCTATCTATTTGCTTTTGCAAGATATATTCCATTAGCGCACGAATATTAATTTCATCTCCAGTTAAGTAGTAGCCATAATAATTTTTCCCTTCTAAAAGCAAATTGAATCTTTTAGCTTCTGACTTGGCATTATTTATGTCTGCTAAAAAAGTATTTGCAGAAACGTCAAGCATTTTAGTCATTTTTTTGCCGGTTATAAATCCATCAGCAAAAATCAAACTGGTCAAAATTTTCCATTTTCTTTGAGTTGGACTTAAATACTGCGAAATTACTTCTTCGCTTGAAAAAGATTGTAATGAGTTAATTGCATTTTTTCGATCAAAATCACTAGCAAAACTTATCCATATTCCCATACCAGGCTTTGAATTATACTTACAACCAGGTTGCTTATTTATCCATTCTGCTATTTTTTTGAGATCACTTCTTAAAGTTCTAATTGAAACTTTATATCTAGCAGATAAATCCTTAACTTTATAAGTCTGCGGGTTATTTAATAAGTTTGTTGCAATGTTAATTTGCCTAGAAATTAGAGTCATTTTGCTTGCTCCTTTCTATATTTAAATTATATGAAAGCGGTATTATAAAAAGAACTCCAAATTAATTCAACACTGTTGGTGCAAAGAATTGAACAACAAAAATGCTCATAGAATTTTATTCTTTGAGCATCATTAAAAATATAAAGATTATTAGGTTTTTTATTTAAACCTGTAAAGATGCATATAAAACTAATTTACCTTTTTTTATTAGCCAAATAAAAAGGGTAAATCTTGTTTCACATTAAAACGACGATTTACCAATTAAATTTTTTTGTTTTTTTCAAGTTTCTAACTAACGATTATTTAAGCGCTTAAAGTCTGTATAAGTTTTTTGTGAGGAAATCAGCTAAATTAATATCCAAAATTCTTAAAAGTTATCTTTTACCATTGAAATAGTCATGAAACTTTTCCATTTCCTTGCCAATAACTTCATCATCTGGCATTGCAAATTCAAATGCAAATTGTGCATCTTTAGGCAGGTATCTTACTACTGCTTTCCAATTGAACATCCCAAGGTCTAATGACTCAGTGTTTTGCATTTTGCCCTTTGCATTAAGCATAGGATTCTTCAAGTGAATGTACGCTACAAAAGGTGCAAGCTTCTTTGCGGCTAAATTTGGATCAAAACCTGTAAAAGCAAGATTTCCTAAGTCAAATGTAGCAAAAATTGAATTGAACCCAGCTTTTCTGACGGCAGTCAGAAAATCAAATACTGTATCTGGGTTACCACTTATTGGAGTTTGATCGTTCTCAATAGTTGTTTGAATAGTTGCTAAAGGTAAATTTGAAAGATCTTCTGCTAAATCACCATGGTATTTATAGAAATTACCGGTACTAAACTTGATTTTCTGTGCACCAAGCTCTTGGGCTTCTTTATAATACTTATTTAAATTCTGATTAAAATTACCGTTTTCATCAAAAATATTATCAGGCACACTATAGTTTAGCAATAAACCCTTTTCTCTAACAGCTGGTGCCAGCTCTTTGATTTCTGCATCTACATCTTTGAAATACTCACGTCTAATTTCAATTCCATCTGCAGCTAAATCAGCAATTCTATCCACTAAATCCAGTTGGCTAATACCACTTTGAATTTCTTTTTCATAAACCAATGTATTTATTATTAAAGTCATGATTTGCTCCTATTTGTTCTAAAATTGATATATTTCTCATTAAATTTTCTAGCATTTTCAGTAACAGCTTCGTAATCATTCTTTTTACCCGGTCCGACTAAACTACCGCCTACTCCAATAACGAAAGCTCCATTTTCAAACCATTCGTTCATGTTTTCTAATGAAACACCACCTGTTGGCATAACATTTACGTTTGGAAACGGTCCATGAATTTCATTGATCATTGTTTTGCCAGCAACTGAACCAGGGAAAACTTTAATTACATCGGCACCATACGTTAGCGCATCTTGAATTTCAGTCGAAGTAAAACACCCTGGAATATAAGGAATCTGGTATAAATTACAAAGCTTGGCCGTATCTTTATTAAAAGATGGACTAACTACAAATTTAGCTCCCGCTATAATAGCCAGCCTTGCTGTTGCTGGATCCAGCACCGTACCTGCACCAATAATCACATCTTTGTCACTGCCGTATTCTTCTGTTAATCTTTTGATAGTTATATCTGCACTGGGTGAAGTAAATGCTAATTCGATAGCAGTGACATGTCCTTTTATACATGCTTTGGCAGTTTGGTAGGAATTTTCTTCATTATTCCCTCTAACTACTGCTACAACTCCAGCTTTCTGAATTCTCTTTATCGATTCATATTTTAAAAGCATATTAACTCTCCTATCATTCCATATTACTGTGCTGCTTTTTAGCAGCACCATTAGAAACTTCATCCCTGATGCTCAACTTGAGACAAAGAATATCTAGCACAATGTGCACACTTTGATCAAACAGAGAACTTAAAAGTTGAATAGATTTAACTCCATCCCCATTTTTCGTTGCCCCAGGTACTATTATCACGCGGTCCGCCAATTTGACCAAAGGTGAATTGGAGTTGCTCGATACTGCAATTACTTCAACTCCAGATTCAGCAGCTTTTTCTGTCAATTCCAGCACACTGCTGGTTTTACCAGAACCTGACACAGAAACTAAAACATCGTTTGGCTGAATTGAAGGTGTAATTGTCTCTCCAATAACATAAACCTGGTAGCCAATATGCATTAACCTCATAGCAAAACTTTTAGCCATAAACCCAGAGCGGCCTGAGCCTAAAACAAATATCCTTTTATCCTTAGTAATTAACGTTGCAGCCTGATCAATTTCTGCTTCGCTTACTTTATCTAAAACTGTATTTATTTCTGCTAAAACAGGTTTAATTAAATGTTTAGAATCTAACATAAATTAATAATCTCCTTAAACTTGCTGGCCTCATTAACAGGGTCATTAGAATGAACAATTTTACTTCCTACAATAACCTCTTGTACCTCGTTTTGCACAGCTAATTTTTTTGCCTGCTCTAAATCAATACTACCAGCAACTGCTATATTTTTAATTGCGGGAAAATTCTTCCTGAAATCAGAGACTAGATTAGTCAAATCCGTGTTTTTGCCAGCATCATGAGAATTATGCAAGTTATAAATTGCATTCGGAAATTTGGCAATCTCTAAAATGGCTTTATTGCTCATTCCCATTAAGTCAATAAGTACTTTCTTGTTTTTTTGCTCTGCAATTTGATAAACGCCGGCAAGAGTTTCCTGACCAGCCGTTCCCATTACTGTTAGAATATCTGCACCGGTTTTAAATCCTTGTTCAAATTCGTATTGGCCCTCATCATTAGTTTTAGTATCCAATAAAAGCAAACTGTGTTTTAAATTGACATTTGCAGCTTGAATTTCATAAAAGCCATAATCTTTTATTATTGAAGTACCAAATTCTACAATATCAGCAATACCATCAAGTTTTCGTGCCAGTTGAACTGCATCGGCTAAAGAGACCCGATCAATTGCGACTTGCAGCTTCATCTTCAGAAACACCCTGTTTTTGATAAAATTCTTTTAATTCTTCTTTTGTAGGATACCCGTCATTATCACCTAAGGTTTGCACCTGCAGACAACCTACAGCATTACCGCGAATAGCTCCGGCCTTCAAACTTTTTCCTTCAAGCAAAGCAGTAATCAGACCTAAAGCAAATCCATCTCCAGCACCGACAGTATCAAGAACCTTATCTGGTTTAAAACTAGGAACAGTGTATTCTTCACCTTTAGCATTTTTGACGAAAACTCCTTTATCTCCTAGTTTAACCATTACTGTTGTAGTTCTTTCACCTTTCAAGTAAAAGTCAGCTATTTCTTCTGGATCTTCCGAACCCATTAATGTCTTGCCTTCACTGATACCCGGCAAGACAATATCAGCCATGCCCGCCAGTTCATTGATTGTCTTAATCATATAATCTTTACTCTTCCATAAAGGTGGCCGCAAATTAGGATCAAACGTGATTAGTTTTTTTGCAGCAATTAGCTTTTTGTAAAAAGCACGGAAAGTTTTTTCTGCAGTATCAGAAATTGCAGGAAAAATTCCAGACATATGGGCAATTTTAACATCGCTTAAATCAATATTATCAATCTGACTGGCTTCTAGGTGACAAGCAGCAGAATCACGCCGGTAGTTAAAAGTCGCAGGATCACCATGTGTTACTAACTGCTTTAATTGATGACCTGTAAAATACTTATCATCATAACTAACATACTTAGTACCTACATTGTGAGAAGCAATAGTTTTTTGAACATACTTGCCAAAAGGATCTTCGCCAACTCGTGTAACATACTCAACAGAGTGTCCCAGCCTTCTCACGCCAATAGCAACATTTAGTTCAGCACCACCCATCACCTTGTGAAATTCTTCAGCGTCTACTAAAGAAACATCTGGATCTTTTGAACACAATATAACAAGTGGTTCACCAATAGTAATTACTTCAGACATAATCTTTCCTCTCTTTGTCTTTCATACTCACTCAAAAAAGTGATAAACAAGTATTTCATTTATAATTGAAACTACCCACATTACAGGTACACCATATTTTAAGAAGTCCTTTGACTTTACCTTCATATAGTCTAAACCCCAGACATTCCAAGATTGGGTAATATCTACAGATACAGCCATCAAAGTTGGAACATATAAGAGTGGTAATAAGAAGGCATCACTGAATAATCCAGTACTATACAAAACTGCAGCGGTGGCTGCTCCGGCACCCCAAACGTGTAAAGGACCACGGAATAAAGCGAGTGGAGCCAAAATACCCAAAGCAAGACAAAGGATTAAGTGTTCATGAGGCAAAACAGCTGCCAATATCGGACGAAATCTTTCAGCATTAATAGTTGCAGCGCCAGTAAAACTTTCCAGAGCCATTAAAAACATGATCAATCCTGCAATATCACTGATTGCATGAGAAATTGAATCATTTAAAAACTTAAGTCCCTTCTTGTAATCTTTAAATTGACCAGTTAAGAAAATAGCAATAATACTTGCTAAAGTTAATGCAGGTACCGCATCCCATTTAAATGCCATATTCATTGCAACTGGAATAACAGGAACAATGTACGCTATTTTAGGAACTTTAGTAACACTATTTTCATTATTTTCGGCTCCAATTAATTTAAGATTATTATCTGCCATCGCCGGATCAATCTTTTTACGATTAAAGAATAAAAAGATAATAATTGCCAGCAGCTGTACTATTGCAGCACATATACCAAAAGTAAGGTACTTACTGTCATAAGCAGCTTTTGGCACAAAGGCCTTCATCTGGTTATAAAGCACAACGTTAATATACATTGGGGCACCAATAGCCATAGAAAATGCTGCCAAAGCAACATCTCGAGGCAATCCCAATGATAATAGAATTGGTAATAAAATAACTCCAATTGCTATTACTGAACCAACACCGTATGCACTTACAAAAATAAAAGCTGTAACTAAAACAACTAAAATTGCTGCTAATAGTGGCTTCTTTTTACCAATTGACTTAGTAGCTTCTGATATTGCAGGTGCAATCCCACTATCTACCAGTACTCGACCAAACCATGAACCAAATACAATATAAATAATAGTTGGACCATAGCTGAGCGCTGGCTGCGCAAAAACTTTATTAATTGCTTCATTAAATGGTACTAAACCAATGACGCACCATAAGATTGCCATCACGAAGAAGCCAATCATCAAGTTTCCACCTTTTAAAATGTACCATATAAATAAAGCAAAAGTTATTAATAGCAAAATTGCTATTATTGTAGAACTCATTACACTTACCTCTTTACTAACTCATTATTTCATCTAATGAATATCAGCATATTTCTTTTTAAGGTAACCGGTTACCTTCTTAATATAAAACATTTAGTTTGTCTTTGCAAGCGCTTTTCAAATTAATACTGATTTTTGCAATATATCATTTTAAGAGCATTAAAATGATATACTAGTTTTAAAAACATTTAACAAAAAGAATAGTGATTATGAAAAAAGCAACAATCCGTAACGTAGCTGAATTAGCACATGTTTCCGTTGCGTCTGTATCAAGGTATTTAAATAATAAGGCTAAAGGTAGACTTTCCGAAGAAAAAGCTAAGGCAATAGAACAAGCAATTAAAGACTTAAATTACATTCCTAATCTTGCAGCTCGTCAAATGGCTACTAATCAAAGCAAGACTATTGCGGTAGTTGTTTCCAATATAGACGATTATTTTTCAACTGAATTGTTTAAAGGAGCATCTAACATCCTCAGAGTTAAAGGTTATGAGGCTTTTTTGTTAGATACCAATGCAGAACAGCAACGAGAACGAGAATTAATTAAAACCGTCAGCAGCAGTTTCTTTGATGGACTACTGTTTCAACCCTTGGGTAGTAATATAAAAACCATTCAATCTGAATTTATCCATAACATTCCCACAGTAATCTTAGACAGACGGCTAGCCACCAAACGCTGGCCTCAGGTTATTTCCAATAATGTTACGGCTTCAAAGGATGCCACGAAATATTTTTTAAAACAAGGTTGCGATGACATCTTAATTTTATCTTCTGAAGTCAAAATTGCTTCCACAAGAAGAGACAGATACAGTGGTGTTTGTGCTATTGCAAATCCTGATCAAATTCATTTAATTGAGCTTGACGAAGAGTCGTATAATTATGTGACGATTAAAAATAAGATTGAATCTTTCCTGTTAAAACAAAAAGTTCGAAATAAAAAAACTTTGATTTTTAGTTTCAAAGAACGTTGGCTACTTGCATTTTTACCTATGCTTTTTGCCGATGGCTTTTTAAATAGCGACCAAGTCTTGATCACTGGATTTTCAGATACCAAATTAGTACAAACCATTTTACCCGAAGCAAGATTAATTTCCCAAAACCCATATCTAATGGGAGCAAGTGCTGCAGAAATTTTACTTAAGAGTTTAAGTGGAGAAGATAATAGCAAAAATTATGAACCCCTTATTGTTCCTGCTAAATTTTAGCTGGTAGAATTAAATGTTAAAAACCTAAATAAATAATTCTGAAAAAGATCTTTTAACAGATCAACAAAAGTGCACTGAGGTTATCGGTCAGTGTCCTTTATACATACATTTTTCCTCAGTCTTGATAGTATTAACTAACTCAAATCGATCAGAAACCAATCATTATGTGCCAAAGTTATGCCATAGTTTAAAAAATCTTAGGTTTTCATTTTAGACTTTACTATTTTGCAAAAACATCTGGTTTATTCTATCCGTCAACTTAGCAAAGAAAAAAGAAGATGAATCACATTTTTATGATTCATCTTCTTTTTTTGTAAGGTCAATGACCTGCTTTTTAAAGGCTTAGTTCTTATTATTTACTTTACATTGTCAATTTTTAAACCTAAATATTTTTGATGATTAACAAATCCATTGCACTGTTTCATAAGAATCATGCAAAGCCCCTGGAAAGGGAGTTTCTGGAGCTAAACGATAATCAAGAGAAATAACAGTGCAATTTGCTTTCTCCGCAATTAAACGGCATTGATTTAGCAAAGTTGAACTATTACCACCGATAAAGCCACCACCATGCAAATATAGACAGGCATTGCGTGTGGGAATTTTACTAGCAGGCCTGCAAACTATAGCAGGTATATATCTATTTTCACATTGAACTAAAATACTTTTATCAATAATTGATGAACTAGTTAAATCTTTATTTGGCGAACCCATGCCATCTCTCGCATTTTGGAAATCAATAGTGCTTAAATCTATAGGAGCCATGGCTTCTTCGTCAGAAAGAAGAGGCTTATTTTTAGTTCTTTCCAAGACTTTAGGGTCTAATAACCCCCATTCTTCACCGTATGCTGAATTTCTGATAATCATGATATCCTCCAAGATTTGCTTAAGTAAATACTATGTTTGTTACTTTAATAATATACTAGCATTTAGCAAAAACATTTCATATAGAGCAGTGACATAAAATAAAAATGGTTATTTTTATTTTACATTCTATCAAAATAATTTACTTTGTGAAAAAACTTTTTATTTCAGAAAAAAGACTAATAAATTAAGTTAACAAAACTGTAATTTATTAGTCTATTAATTAATATTTTTCTTATAATAGAAATTATAAAAGCTAAACTTGAACTTTCAAAGTGGCACTGCCATGATCATTTTTCCCTGCATTCAGTAGTTCAACGCTTTGATAATCTTTAGTATTCATAACGATGACAACAGTAGAGCAATCATAACCTGCTTTTTTAATTTCATTTAAGTCAAAATGTAATAGCTTTTGACCTTGCTTAATCTTATCTCCTTGTTTGACAAAACTTTCAAAATATTCGCCATTTAGTTTAACTGTATCAATTCCAATATGGATCATTACTTGTACGCCATTGTCTGAAGTTAAGCCAATTGCATGTTTAGTATTAAATAGCATAGTAACTTCACCATCAAATGGTGCATAAACATCTCCTGAACTAGGCTCAATAACAAAGCCGTCACCCATTGAACCATCAGCAAATGCTGGATCATGAGCTTGAGTTAAGTCCTCAATCTCTCCCGAAATTGGACTCAAAATACTTTCATCTGAAACAGGTTGTACTGAATCAGATTTATCTGCTGCTTGTTCGGTATTATTCTCGTCAATACCTAAAACCATTGTGACAACACAGCCGACAACAAAGCAGGCTAGTAATCCTACACAATAAGGAATAAAAGTTTTACCTACGAAAGCTGGTAAGGTTGTTAAACCACCAAACACAAACGCAAATGCTTTAGCTTTCATTCCACCAATAATCGCACCGCCAACTGCTCCTCCTGCAACAGCTCCAACTAAAGGCTTTTTATAACGGATTCCAATACCGTATATCGCTGGTTCTGTAATGCCGGCAAAGAAAATTGATAAAAGCGCTGAGATAGAATAAGCCTTCATTTTTTTGTCTTTTGTTCTGACAAAAGTACCAAGTGTTGCTCCTGCCATACCAAAGTTGGCCGCACATGTTAATGGCACAATATAGTCATAACCTAAGCTGCTAATATTATTAATCATTACTGGGTTAACTGCCCACTGTAAGCCGAA
Source organism: Lactobacillus sp. ESL0261 (assembly GCF_003693025.1). Taxonomy (NCBI): domain Bacteria; kingdom Bacillati; phylum Bacillota; class Bacilli; order Lactobacillales; family Lactobacillaceae; genus Lactobacillus; species Lactobacillus sp. ESL0261. Next base: position 212,308 of record NZ_REHN01000002.1, on the reverse strand, counting down.
TATAACAAAAATATTCCACACGCCACCTATCATGGCTCCTGCAACCCAACCGTTAAGGTTCATTAACCAATTAATAACATTTGAAATCCCTTCTCCTACGTATACGCCAAACGGTCCAAAAACTCCTGCAGTTAACGGCACCATAACAAATAAAGATATTAGTGGAACAAATAATAACTGTAAATTAGTTGGTATCCAACTTCTTAGCCATTTTTCCAAGTATGATAGACACCAAGTTGCCAAGATAGCTGGCACAACTGTTGAAGTATAGGTCATTAACACTAAAGGTATACCAAAGAAATGGACAACTGTACCATTGCCTGTACTACCCATTAGTTTCATAAACTCAGGCATTATTAAAGCACCCATAATGGCTGCAGCCACAAATTTATCACACTTAAACTTTTCAGCAGCGGTAACTGCAAGCATTATCGGTAAGAAATAAAAGACAGCCGTTGAAGCCACTGTCAAAATATGATAAGTAGAAGAAGATGTAGATAACCAGTTTAATTGTGTTGCAAGTAAAACTAACCCTCTAAAAACACCTGACCCAGCAAATAACGGTAGCAATGGGGTAAAAATCCCTCCAATAACATCCATTAATTTTAGAAACCAGTTGGTATTCTCTTCTTTAGCTGTATGCTCATTTTCGCTGCTTGTTAAATCCGTGTTTTCAATTAACTGATCATAAATCTGAGGTACCGCTGGCCCAATAACAACTTGAAACTGGCCAGCTTTTTCTACAACGCTAATGACTCCATCTAAAGATTCAATTTTTGCTTTATTTTTATGAGCTATTTCACTATTTGCTAAGCGCATCCTAAGTCGTGTAGCACAGTGGGTAATATTTGTAATATTATCCTGTCCCCCAACTAACGATAAGATTTTTTTGCCAAGATTTTCGGACATTTTTTTCACCTATCCCTTACAATGATTGGTCCTCAAATTGTTCTTTGCCATCAAATTCTTTAGAGTGCTCCAATTCATCAAACTTTTGTTCATTATCACTTTCAATTGCTGCTAATTCTTCTACCCTTCTTTCATGACGACCGCCAATATATTTGGCTTCTAACCAATTTTTGACGATCATCTTGGCTAACTCTGGACCAACTACGCGAGAGCCGAAAGCTAATACATTTGTATTGTTATGCATTCGCGAGAGCTTAGCTGAATAGCAGTCACTGCATACGCAGGCACGAATACCTTTTACCTTGTTTGCTGCTAATGAAATGCCTACACCAGTGCCACAAATTACGATTCCCAGATCATAATCCCCATTAGCAACGGCTTTACCAACCTTTTGACCGTAAATAGGGTAATCAGTTCGCTCATTACTCTTTGTCCCAAAATCATAAACTTCATAACCTAAACTTTTAACATATTCCATAATTGTCGGTTTCAGTTCCAAGCCGACATGATCTGATCCAAAAGCTATTTTTATTTTCTTTGCAACCATTTTTACTGATTTTCCTTTCTGATTTGAGCAATTGTTTCCTGATAAGAAACTGACTTGTTAAATAGTGCTGAAGTTCCGAGAATAAAATTATCAACGCCTTTTCTATGCAGTTGATTAATTTTTTCTCGTGAAACTGCTCCGTCAATTCCTAAAACATATTTATACTTTTCTTTTGCCGCGACAAACTGCTGCAGCTTTGGCATTACAAAATCTTGAAATGGCTGTCCAGCAAATCCTGGATGAACAGTCATTACTAAAACATAGTCTGCGTTAGGTAAAAGTTCTTGAACTGTAGTGAAAGACGTTCCCGTATTTACTGCAATTCCAGCTTTTTTACCCAAAGCGTGAATATCATCAATCGTCCTCGCAGGTTGTTTTTCAGCATCTGGACAAAAATAAATAATGTCTGCTCCCAAATCACTAAAGAATTTAATGTAAGAACGGGGATTTTCAATCATCAAATGAGCATCCATAGGTTTTTTCGTCAAGGAACGGATTGTTTGATAATCTTCTGGTCCTAATGCAAAATTCGGAACATATCTACCATCCATTACATCCATGTGATACATATCGACTCCAGCGTTATTCAGCTTTTCAACTTCTTGTTTTAAATTACTAAAATCTGCGCACATCATTGACGGACTTAGTATTAAAGACATTTTCTCCTCCTTTTTGAGTAATCGTTTACTCACACAACACACTGATATTATTACACTTAATTTTTATTTTGTAAACGTTTTTCTAAATAGTACATGATAAATAGAGCAATCGTTTAACTATAAAAGAACTTAAATTTTTATTTTAATGATATAATTAGGCAATAAATGAAGGAGTAGGTAATGAAGCAATATTCAATTAAAGACATTGCAAAATTATGTAATGTTTCAACTGCAACAGTTTCACGGGTAATTAATAATAATGGCAGGTTTTCTGAAAAAACCAGGCAAAGGGTTTTAGACGTTATTAAGCAAACTGGCTATAAAATCGATAACAATGCCCGTAGTTTGCGTACGAATATTACATTCACCATTGGAATCCTTGTTCCAGACATTAAAAATCCATTCTTTGCCGATTTGGTTCAAAAAATTGAAGAGTTGCTGTTTAACAAAAACTATTCCACCATTATTTGTAATACTGATAAAAATGAACAAAAAGAAAAAGCATACTTACGTATGCTTGAAAACAAAAAGGTTGATGGCATTATTGTAATTTCCGGATCTTATCAACACGGTTTTAAATTTCAAAGTTCTCTAAAAGAAATTCCCTACATTTGTATTGACCGCGAACCAGAAAATTTTCATAATACAGTTTTTATTTCCTCTAATCACTATCAGGGCGCCCTGGATGCAACTAATTATTTATTTCAAAAAGGAGCAGAATCTCCTGTGGTCGTAGTCAAAAAGGTTAGTAGCTCAGTTAAATCTAGAATTGATGGTTTTAAAGAAAGTTTGAAAAATCATTCTCTTAAATTCGTTAAGTCACGCCACGAACTGAAGTTGCAAAGTCAATCTTCATTCGCCAAATTTTTGCAAAAAAATCCCAAAACTGACAGTTTATTTGCGGTCGATGACGGGATTGCAATGGAATTACTCAAATATCTTAAAAATCTTGGTTATCAAGTTCCTCAACAAATTCAAGTAATTGGTTTCGACGATGTACCTGCAGCTAACATAGTTACACCAAAGTTAACAACCATTCAGCAAAATACCAGAGAAATTGCACAAACAGCTGTTACCAGCATGATGCATGCCATCAATAAGCAAAATGAAAAAGGAAGTCAATTTCTAATTCCAACTAAATTAATAATCAGAGAAACCACAAAATAGCTAAGTAAAAACTTAGCTATTTTTGTTTAAAGATGCTGTTTCATTTTATTGTTATAACGACCATTTGCGGCCAAAATATTTTCACTATCTATTTACAAGTTAACTACGCTATTTACTTCTCCTCCGGAAATAATTGTTTTAGCATCGTTCAAAGCAATTTCAATACTGTTTTTAACAGCTAGTTTTGTGAAGAAAGCAATATGCGGAGTAATTAATACCTGAGGCATTGCTTGTAGTTCTTTATAATCTTCCGGTAGTGAATTCAGCATATTCTTTTTATCATAAAAATCTGTTTCATCAGCTAAAGTATCCAAGGCGGCAGCAGAAATTTGCCCATTTTTAAGGGCCGCAATTAAAGCTTGTGTGTCAACTAAGCCCCCACGAGCTACGTTAATCAAAATGGGCTTTTTCTTCATTTTATCAAAAGCAGTTTTGTCAATCATGTTTTCGGTACTTGCTAGTAATGGCGTATGCAAAGAAATAATATCGGATTTAGCAAGAATCGTGTCAAAGTCAGTATAAGTGAGGTAGGGTTCTAGAGACGCGTCATAAACAGGGTCATAAGCCAAAACTTTAGCCCCTAGTGCGCTGTATAGGTGTGCACTAGCTCCACCAATATGACCGGCACCAATTATACCGACAGTGCAATTAAAAATTTCAGTACTAATTGTACTTTTATCATAAGTAAAATCCCCATGAGCCATTCTGTCTTGGTAAATCCCAATTTTACGCAGTAAATACATTGCATCGGTTACACCGAGTTCGGCAATGGCTCTTGGTGAATAAGCTGCAACGTTTGTAATTTTAATACCATTCTTTTTTGCGGCTGCTAAATCTTGGTTATCAACTCCAACCTGCCGCACGGATAATTGCTTAATACCATATTGCTTAAATTTTTCGTAGACACTGGCACCGACTGGAAGATTTCCTTCAGAACTCACTCCGTCAAAACCTTGTGCTAAATCAGCATTATCTGCAGACAAGTCATCGTGGACGATTTTTATTTCAACTTGGTTTTTTTGAGCCCAGTTTTCAATAATTTTTTCTTCCATTTTAATTACACCATAACAAATAATTTTCACTTTTTATCTCTCCTATTCTTTTCTTAAAAAATTGGTAATCTTAGCTTTCTAGTTGGAAAAATCGGATTGATTCTAATTCACGGTATCGACAATACCAAAAGCCTAACTTTTTCATATTCAAGACCGCGAATGCAGGCTAGAGGCATATTGACACCCCGTTGTCCCATTACTAATCCCGTAGCTGCTACTAGCGAGTCACAAACTTTAGAAATTACGGGTACGCCATGCAAGCTACTAATTGTAGTCATAGGTTCTCCCAACTTATTAGATTGATTAAAAAAGTAGTATCTTAATTATAAAGGTTTAGTTATACAGTGCGAAAGTAAATTTTTAAAATTGTCAACAAAAAAATGTACTGCTATCCGAAATAACAATACATTTTTATATTACTGATTAATTATTCAACTTTCACAATTTCATTCACAAATTCATCATACGTTTTACTGGCAGTTAACTTGGAAACTTTATTATCATTAATGATAACCTCAGATAGTTCATCAAAAACTTTACGGAATCTCTTCTCATCCTTCTTGCTCGAAGCCAACGTAATAATTAAATAAACTAACTGATTTCCCCATTTTATTCCCTTAGGGTTAATATAAATAAACCACTGACTCTTCTCGGCATCATAATCAATAGGGTGCGGAATTGCAACTGATCCAAAAGCTGTACTAGAAAGCTTTTCTCTTTCTAAGATCTTTTTTTCAAAGTCCTGACCAACAATTTTTTCTTTAATAAATTGCCTAGATATATAGTGAATGATTTCTGAAGCGCTCCTACTGCCACTTTCTCTAACAAAATTATTTTTAGATGTAAATTTTGCCAGACCACGTTTTAATCCTTGAGATAAATTTGCATCCTTAATCTGCTTAATTGCTTTTTGAATTTTATTAATGTCGTTAGGTAACAAAAAACTAGAAATTTGCACAAAATTATGATTTTTTATAATTTGTTTCGAATCTGCCACAATTACCAGTTGCGTTTCATCCAAAATATCAGATTCATCGGTAATAGTATTAAGTAAAGCCATATCATTATTAAATTTTTGATCAATAATGTCTACAGTGTCTTTAGCATTACCATGATATTCTGGCATGAACAATTGACCGATAACTTTATTTTCATTTCTGATTTGCTCGGTAACGATATTACCTACATGCAAAGCAATAAAAGCAATTTCTTCTTCACTAACTGAAATACCTAACACATTATTTATTTCATATGCTATTAAAGTAGCACATTCATATATTGTAGGTGAAGAATTTTTAATATTTTTTGCTAAAGGATTATGAATTATATTATTATTCTTAAAACGATCTATTAAACGTAATAAATGTGGCAAAAATCTTTTTTTAAATAATTCTTCGTCAAGATCTAAGTCATACGTCTTTCTCACAAACAAAACAATTCTCTTAAATAACTTATTAATTTGTGACTTTTCGGGTACTTCAATCTTATGATTGCCTATTAATAGTTCCGACATATTTACCAATTGCTTAACATCATCTTCGGACAAACAATAATTAGTTTTATTATTAATCTCTTCTACAAGCCGATGTACTAAAACATTATCAATTCTATTAACATCGGGCTTTTCAATTGTTTTATCAGAACGATCAATCATAATTACCAGGTGTAATAAGAAGTTGCTAAAATTAAAAGAATCTAATTTTGTCTTAGTTTCAGTAATGCTTTGACTTAAAACTTTACTGATTGTATGAACTTTGACATCAGGAAAATATTCTTTAATTGCTTTTTCATTCAACAGCGTTCCATTCAATTCATGGTATATGATTGACGACAATATTTTCCTTTTATTTTCTTCTTTTCCTTCAACATGATAAAAATCACCAGAACGAACTAATTTCAGATCAAAGTTGGAAAACTCATTGCTTAAATTTTTTATTTCTTTTCTTAGCTCCACATCATTAATGTAAAGTTGACCAGATAAATCATAAATATTGATTGGTTCTTCCGCCATAATCAATTTTCTTATTAGCCACGAGCTTCTTTGATTGACGGTCATAGGTAAGTTGCTATTCTTTATCTGGATTTCATTGCTACCTTTAAATTTATAACCTTTTGGTCCACTTTCAATTTCAATATTGTTTTGGCGTAACTGAGCTATTCTATTTTTCACCGTTCTTTCTGATATTGCCAGTTTCATTGCAAGAGTTTTCGCAGTGATCCAAGATTCATTATTTTGTCGTAAAAAATCTAATAAATCTCTGTTGCCACCCATCATATATCTCCTCACCTATTCAAGATTAGAGTGTACTGAACGTAATTGACTTACTGTAATCAAATTAGTATGAAGAGCTCTTAATACCAAGCTGTCAAACAATAGTAAAGAAGATTGTTCATACAAACTTCCCATAGGCTGAATTGAAGAACCAGTTGTATCCTTGTCTTGAGCTTCAATTAATACAGCAACATCACATTTTTGATTAAGCGGTGCCTTTTTATTGGCTGTAAAAACTATAATTTTTGCTTTTGCTCTTTTAGCACTTTCCTCTTGCGAAATAAGAGTTGATGATTTACCACTTGCAGAATTAAAAATTAATAAATCGTCTTTACCAATTGCTGGTGCTGTTATCTCAGTGACTAAATGCACTCTAAGGCCAAACTGCGTTAACCGATTTGCAAGAGCATTTATCATTAAGCCACTTCTGCCTTCACCCGAAAGAAAAATACTTTTGGCATTCAAAAACATTCTTAAAATTTGGTCAGCTTTTTCATTTGTGAGATCACAATGTATATTGCCAAGTTCATTAATAATTTGATCAAATTCGTCAATCATTTCTGACATCCTTTGCTAGTCGCTGCCCCACTTTACCAGAAGGATGATTTAATAAAAAGGCCTTTTTGGTAAAATTTTCATCTTTCATTAGTATTGTAGCTATAACATCAAATAGAGAAATTACTGCCAATGTACTGGTGGTAGCCAACATATTAAACTCATCCAGTTCTTTTTCAACTTTAACTTTTACAACCAAATCTGCATTTTTGGCCAAAACAGAATCAACATTTTCAGTTATAGCGACAATTTTTGCTTGTTTCTCTTTAACATTTTGGTCAAAGCTGGTTAATTCTTTAGTAGAACCACCTTTTGATATGAAGATAACAGTATCGCCTTTTTTCACTTGTCCTAAACCGCCATGAACAGCGTCTGACGGATTAAGATAAAAAGCTGAGATGCCTACAACATTTAATGTGTGGGTTACTTTGCGAGCTGCCATTGCTGAAGTACCACAACCAGTGAGAAAAACATTATTAGTATTTTTTTCTATGGTTTTTAGTAAATGAGTAAAATCCTCTTCAGTAATGCTTTGGCCAAGCTTAATAATTTCTTCGCCCTCAGCTTGGAAAAGTGCGGAATAATTATTCATCTGTTTCACCTAGAATTATGATTTCAACTTTCCTTTTTCTTGCTCTAGTTTGATCAAAATCAGCAAAAAAGATCTGACCAACTGAACCTAAAAGTAGTTTATGCTGCTTAACTCCCAAGGTAACGCTTGACCCAAGGAAATCTGATCTCAAATGGCCATCTGTATTTAACATTGTCCATTTAACCGCAGGATAATTAGGATCAGTCTTTTTCATGCCATAGGCAATATGTTCAGGACCAGGACTAAGATAGGGATAATTCTCTGACTGCTGACGAGGAATTATCTTGTCCAACACATTAGTTAGATCAACTTGCAGGAAATCATCATCATAGTAATTTTTGTCATGCATATACTCGTCAAAATAGACAGAACATGTTGTATGCGTTGTTTGTACTAAGCAAATACCATTAGCAATATTACTTTTGTTAACAGCTTCTTTTACTTGCTCCGTAATCATATGATAAGACGGTCTGCCTTGAACTGTTTCTAGCTCTAATTCATCAAAATAGAAACTCATGATTCAATAGCTGCCTTTACTTTGTCCCATACTTGATCTGTACCAACGCCTGTCAAAAGCGCTACGCCATTAATTACCTTGTCCTTAATTTCATCAGGAACTATTGTAGTTGAAATAACAATATCATAATTGCCATTTTGAATGTTCTCAACTTCTTGACTGACAGCAGATTGCTTAATTTCAACGTCATTTTCGAAGCCGTTCTCTTTTAGCCAGTCATTAACTTTTGCGTGGACAATGGTTGAAGTAGCATGTCCAGCACCACACATAATTAGCATTTTTTTCATGATTATTCACCTTTCTCTGCACTTGGACCAGCATTAAATTTCTTAATTACATTTAAATAGTATAGAAGACCAAGTAAAACAACTATCAAAACACCCAAACCGATAACACCGAAGTTTTGCGTCATCCAAACGAAAATTGAATTTGTCCATAATCCAGACAGTTCAAATGAAAACGCTCCTTTCGTATTAATACTGTAATTGGCCAACTTGAAACTCTTCATTACTAATGGTGAAAGCCAAGTAGACAAATACAGCATTGGTACCGAATAGATAACTGCTCCTATCAAACTTCTGATAATATTGCCTTTAAAAGCACCAACTAATAGAGTAAATACATAAACATAAAGTGTTAAATCTCCTAGAGGCAAAACTTTATTACCAGGTAAAATTGTCGCTAAGAACAGTGAGATTGGAATCATTAAAACACTAGTAGCAATCACAGCTGGATGACCAACAGTTAAAGCCGCATCCATACCAATGTTTACTTTTTTGCCGTGTAAATGCTTCTTAGTAAACTCTTGGGTTGCTGAAGAAATTGGGGTTAAGCTTTCCATAAACATTGAAATCATCTTTGGCATGATCTTCAATGTTGCACCCATTTCAACTCCAAGTTGCAAAATACCTGAAACATCAAAGCCTGCTAGTAAACCGATACCAACTCCTACAATAAAGCCAATAACTAATGGATCACCTAAAACACCAAATCGTTTTTGAATTCTTTCTGGACTTGCGTCTAACTTATTAAATCCTGGAATTTTATCAAATAACCAGTTTAATGGTACAGCTAAAATCGTGGCTGAAAGAGCCATTGTATGAGTTACAGCAATACCAGGCAAGTTGAAAAACTTTTCCGTAATTGGCTGCATCAAGTCTGCTAACAATAGTTCCAGTAGAAAACCACCAGCTAAAGCAATTATGCCATATATATAATTACCTGAAACTGCCCATACCAGCAAACCAATAAATGTTGGTTGCCACAAATTCCAAATATCAACATTCAGTGTTCTCGTTAAACCAATCCATACTAAAACCAGATTTATTAAAATAGTTAGCGGAATTGCTAAAACACCTAAGGAACTGGAAAAGGCAAGTGGTCCTCCAACTCCACAACCAACATCCATAATACTTAATGATAAATGATATCTTGCAACCATCAATTTAATTGCAGGCTGCAAGTTAGTAGCCATCATGTTGACTACCATATTCATTCCAATAAAACCAGCACTTAAGGTCAACCCAGATATCAGTGCTTTAGATGGTTTTAAACCCACAATGAGACCCAAAATAATGATAATAATTGGTATACCAACTGTTGAGCCTAAGTCTAAGAACCAATGTATGGCTTGTACAAACATTTTTACCACTCCTTTAATTCAATCCGTATTTCTTCAATATTTGATCTGCTTGATCAATATCAGATGCTGACATTAGCTCTTTAATAGCCGTTTTATTTTGGCAAAAAGTCATTAAATTGCTTAATAACTGTGCCTGTTCATGCGGCTTGCTCATTGCAATCATAAAGACAATGTTTACTTTGACATTGACAGATTTATTTACCATGCTTTTAAATTGAACGGGGGTTTTTAAAGTTGCTAGAGCTATCTGTGAAGTATTGACATATGCCGAATCCGTGTGCGGAATTGCCACTCCAAATCCCTCTTCAAGTTCTAACCCAGTTGGAAAGTCGGTTTCCCGTTTTAAAACATGTTCCAAATAACTATCTTTAATTACATCCCTTTCTCTCAGTGCCTTAGCCATTTTGGTAATTATTTCTGTGCTATCACGTGCATCAACATCTAGCTTGATTATTCTTTTATCGAAGAACATTCCTTCATCCGCCTTTCTTTACGTCACAATATTAAGCGCTTTATTTAAGAAAGGAAAAAGCAATTTTGCACCTTAAGGTGAAAATAAAAAAGCATAACTTTCACTCTCACTGGGCAAAAACCATTTTGCAATAAAAGAAAACGCTAGTTATAAATTATATTAAGGAGGAGATAAAATGGTCGAAATAGCCGTATCTTTACATAGTGGCCCAAAAATCAATTTAGCAAAAACATTAACTTTATTAGAAAAAGGAGGAGCTGATTATTTTCATATTGATGTAATGGATGGTACTTTTGTTTCTGAAATTGATTTTGGCGAAAATCTGGTTAAGGAAATAAGTGATTACTCTTCAGTCCCACTCGATATTCATATGATGGTAAATAACCCAGAGAAATTAATTAACCACTATTGTTGTAAAACTACAAAAGTAATTGGCATACATGTAGAATCAACACAGCATATTCATCGTGCTCTATCATTAATTAAACATGCAGGCAAAAAAAGCGAAGTTATTATTAATCCTGGTACCCCTGTCAATGCCATAACTCCTGTTCTCGATTTTGTTGATCAAGTGATGGTCATGTCAGTTGATCCTGGAACAAGTGGTGCTAAATTTATTCCCAACACTGTTAACAAGGTTAAAGAATTGGATGATTTGAGACAAATTAATCATTATCATTATCAAATTGAAGCTGATGGCAGCATTAGCAGGCAAAATATTAACGAACTAAAAAAAGCAGGACTTGATATTGCAGTTTCAGGTTCTTACATTTTTAAAGGAGATTTTAAAAAACAAATTCAAACATTAAAAAATATATAAAAAAGCCATTTCCTTAACGGAAATGGTCTTTTTATCCCTTTTGAAAGTCAATTTTAAATACAATTTAATTTTGCATATTGAAAAAGGCCGTTTCAAGTAAAAGAAACGGCCTTTTATGTTACTTTTGCTGTCAGCTAAGTTCCTATATGTTACGCTTCTCATTATACAAAACGAAAGCGTGGCAAAATTGGACAATAATAACTTTCTCAGCCGTAACCAAATATTATTACCACTAATCAATTTTTTGACTAATTTTAGCAGCATCTTAGTTGGAATTGGTGGTTCACTAATTATCCGTGAATATTCAGATAATATCGTTATTAACGGCTTAATTTCGAGTATCAGTTCGTTAGCACTTATTTTGAGCGTTTTATTTATTGGTTCCAAGCTTGACAACACTGATAAGCGACGCATGCTTATCTGGATGTATATTTTACTGAGTTTATTTTTATTACTCCCTTTTACTTTCCCGCAAAAATACTTTGTACCCTTATACATTCTGGTTGACCTTTGTATAACAATGTTTAGCTTAGTAGAAGGGTTATCTTTCACTGGGAATTTAAAGTCACTTCTGACTGATAATGCACTGGAGTCAACTATTAACCTTAATTCCATTGCCGGACTTATTGGTAATATTGCCAGTGTGGCAGCGATGGCAGTTTTAATTTTTACTACCCGCAACTATTTGTATTTTCTCTTAGTAGCAAGCTACGGTTTTTTTATAAATATCTTTCTCTCTATTGCTTTACGCCAAAGTCACTTTACTAAAAACCAAAATAGTTTTAAAACCTTAACCCACCTCATGACAGTTTGGCACAACATAACTGCTAGCAAAGGCTTACGCGCCTCAATTATTGTTGCCATCTTTACCAGTGCCCTCCAATCAGTATTTAACGGGTTGATGATCTATTTCTGGAAAGCAATTGATCCTAACTACAGTCACGTTTACTGGCTACTAGTTGCAGTAGTCAGCGGTCTTTTCTTAGGTGCTATTCTTATTCGCTTTGATAATACATTTTGGCTGCTCAGTACTTTAGTATTTATTACCACGCTGGCTTTAGGAATTTTCTTTTTAAAGCAAACAATCGTTACTATGAGCGTTATTACTGTACTGATATATGGCGAAACTTTACCAATCGCTAATTGGTGCAATAAAACCAGAATTAAAAGAACCGGTAAAGAGGTCCAGTCTTCCCAATCAAGTTTCTTGCAGTTGGGGAGTGCTCTATTGAATATCTTTTTTACTGTCGCAGTATCCGCAATTGCCAATGCTTGCCACCAGCCAGCTCTTACTTTACTTGCTGCTGGAATTTCCCTTTTACTGGTTTTTAGCCTTTTAGGCAATAATGTGCAACGATACCGCTTAGAAATGATCAATTAAAAATTGGTCAAAAAAATCAACCATTTCTCATAATAGAAGTGATTGATTTAAGTTAACTTTTTAAATTAGTATGCTTTAAAAAGTTATTATTCTTTTCTTTTGCGTTTAATCCCCACACCTAAAAGACTCAAAACTAATGCTGAAGCACCTGAGAGAAGCATACCTACTTGAGATTTCCAATCTGAACCTGTCTGAGCCAGAGTTCTGGTCTTTTTACTTGCTCCAGTGGACTTACCTGGTTGTCTACGACCTTCATTTGGTTTACTGGTAGACTTCTTTTCTTTAGTTGCCTTTTTATTAGTCTTATGTGTTCCCTTCTTATTCTTATTCGGCTTTGCATTACCGCTAGAATTATGACTATTGTCATTGTCGCTTGGTTCCTGTCCTGGTTCTTTTCCTGGTTCCTTAGCACTTTGATCATTCTTCGTGTAAACGTAAACCACGTCCTGAGGCTGGCTGGTAAAGAAACCTGTGGCGTTATTAGGTCTAGTCTTTAACGTATAACCGGAAATAGCTTTTGTTTCAGTTTGATAGCCGTCACCAACATTACCGCTTAAAATAACATTAGGAGCGATTTGATTACCGTTTTCATCTTCATAATGAACTTCAACCCTTGCTATAGTATTATTATCATTTATCCCTGAGTTTGTTCCATGACCGTTTGAGCCTGAATTGTCTGAATCCTTCTTTTTGTAGACAAATATAACGTCATCCAGTTCTTTTCCAATGGTTCCTGACACCTTTCCCCGCGTGGCTATTAAAGTATATCCTGGAATATCTTTTTTAAAATCGTAATTAGTGCCATATGTACCAGTGAAAGACTCATCAGGCGCAAGCGTCTTGCCCTCTTCATCTTGATAGTGTGCTGTTATTGTAGCTTGGCGCACATATGTTTCTTTTTTACCATTCCAATTTTTCATCAATTCATCTGATGGCCATTGATCTTTGCCCTCAGGATGCTGTATTTCTCTTCCAGGACCGACATTTAGCCAAATTCCTGGCGTATTAAGACCCATTTGTGAAAAGTTTTTGACATTGTCTCCTAATTTCAAAACTAGCAATCCTACTTGACCATTTAACATATAGCCACATTTAGTTTTTTCGCTAATTCTAAAATTGCTGATATCTAGAGTCCGTAAGTTCGAAAGTTCAGGATACTTCTCGCCATGGTAAGTATCAGCGTAGAGATAGAACATTTCCCCCATGTTAGTTACATTTGTTGTATCAAAACTTGACACGTTCAAACTGATTAAACTATTCGTATCTCGAAACATGCCGTACATGTCCGTAACATTTGCGGTTTTAAAGTTGCTAAGATCTAAAGATGTTAACTTATTACATCCTTGAAACATACTATTCATAGTTGTAACTTGAGAGGTGTCAAAGCTAGAAATGTTTAAATCTTTTAGCTTTGTACATTTCATGAACATAAATGACATATCCGTAACTTTACTAGTATTAAAGTTAGAAAGATCAAGTGAGACAAGGCTGGAATCCCAACCGAATACTATACTCGTATCACTGGCGCCATAATAATACATACTAAACATTGCTTTCATATTTTCAACATTTTTAGTGTCAAAATTATGTACATCAATGGTAGTCAAACTTGCACAGTGATTAAACATATATGACATATCTGTGACATTAGAGGTGTCAAACTTGGTAACATTTAATTTTTTAAGACTCTCACACCCTGCAAACATACATGTCATATTTGTAACTTTCGCAGTATTAAAATTCTGCAAATCTAATTCTTTAAGATTTTTACAGCCATCAAACATAGATTCCATGCTTGTAACTTGCGAAGTATCAAACTGAGATAGATCTACGCTTTCAAGACTATTACATTGGTAAAACCAGCAATACATGGTGGTCGCTTCCGAAGTATCAACGTTTTGTAAGCCTTCAATAGCAGTTAGGCCACTAAGCCTCATAAAAATTGACCTGACCTCGCCAACAATTTTAAAATGACCGACAAAGATTACCTTTTTAACCTTCGCCACCTCAGGGCCTCGTCCAGTTGGACTGAAAAATAGAGCTAACATACCAGCATTTTTATCTATAATGGTTGGGTTTTCCTTATCTGTACTACCACTCACAGTTAATACGTTAGTATCACTATCGTAACTTAACTTAGCATTACCCCACTTACCTTCTTTTGTAGTTTTTGTACTAATTTTATTTTCATTCTTAGTAATGTCTGTTTCTGGTTGATCATTACCAGCAGAAGTTTGAGAATCTGATTCTGTATTTGTACCTTGCGGTGAGTTTACAGTTCCATTTTGATTTTCATCTGCATCATCTGTAGTACCATTAGCATTTCCTTCTGGTGCTGTGGTATTCGCATTATTAGTAGTAACGACCTGATTATTTGCTTGAGATACAGTATTGTTTGCTACTCGAGTTTCAACACGACTATCATTATCATTCTTATTAAAGCTTTGTGCAGTGTCTTGTGTTCCTGAATTGCTATCAGCCTTTACCACATTAGTATTCAAACTCATCAAACCTAGTGCAGCTGCCGTTAAACTGCTAAAAAGCAGTGCTCCAGTCCGCTTATTGTGATCTAATCCTTTATTCATTCTTACCTCCTAACATAAATTCAACTATTTTGTCTATCCGAAAAAAGTATGTATATTATTACATCTTTATTATATATATTAAATAATAACAAAGCAAGATTATTTTAAATTATTTTTACTAAAATAATGATAAATAAATTAAAATATCGCAATAAAATTCAAGATATAAAATAACATTAATAGTTTTTATATAATATATAATTGATAATAACATAATCATTAATTAAAAAATAAAACAAGTCGTTTCTGATAGTAGAAGCGACTTGTTTTCTAGTCATTATGAACAGTGGTTAAATGTAGCAATTATAATTGTTTAATTTGCTCTTCTATATTTAAAACCTCTAGCACATCCGTGGCGCATTCTGCACCTTTATTGCCCGATTTACCACCGGCACGATCAGTTGCTTGTGCAACCGTATCAGTCATTAGCACGCCAAACATCACTGGCACTGTGCCATTTGCTGATGCTGCTGCTAACTGTGAGGTAGTGCCTTCACAAACGTAGGTAAAGTGAGCTGTTTCGCCACGAATTACTGCTCCTAATGCAATGATGCCATCGACTTTGCCACTCTTTGCCAAGCAGTTGACTGTGCGGGCAATTTCGAATGCTCCAGGTACTCTCACAATCACAATATTTTCATCTTTCACGCCCGATTTTTTTAATTGTGATACAGCTCCAGAAAGGAGTCGATCGGTTACCACACCATTAAACTGAGCAACAACAATCCCAATCTTTTTATTTTGTCCTTGAGCAATGTTTCCGTTAATTTCTTTCATAATTAATCCACCTCATTTAAAATATGATTCATTTCATGTTTTTTAGTCGCTAAATATTTTTTATTTTCTTCAGTCATGCCCACTTCAACTGGTATTCGTTTCGCAACTTTAATACCATAGTTTTCTAATTGTGCCACTTTGTCAGGATTATTGGTCATCAAATTAACCTCACTAACGCCTTTTTGTCTTAAAATTTCAGCAGCAACATTGTAGCGGCGAGCATCAACCGGCAAGCCAAGATGTTGATTAGCTTCTACTGTATTCATACCCTCATCTTGCAGCTTATAAGCACGTAATTTATTCTCAAGGCCAATTCCCCGACCTTCTTGACGCAAGTATAAAACCGCTCCTGAACCATTTTCTTCAATTTTAGTTAATGCTTCAGCCAATTGAGCGCCGCAATCACAGCGTTTAGAGCCAAAAACATCCCCAGTCAAACATTCACTGTGAAGCCGCAACAAAAGCGGCTCACCTTTTTTAACTTCACCCTTACTGATTAACAAAGTCGGTTGCTTTTCAGGGTGCTTGGTATCTCTAAACCCTTCAAGCTGGAAGTGACCGTACTTGGTAGGAAAATCAACCTTAGTAAAAGATTCAATCCCCAAATCTTTGCTTTCCTGGTTTTTACGGTATTCAATTAACTCTTCAATGGTCAAATAAGGAATGCCTAGTCCTTCCGCTAAAGCTTTCAAGTCTTTACGTCTAGCCATCGTTCCGTCTTTTTTAATGCATTCGCAGATAAAGCCAACAGGAGCAACGCCAGCTAGTCTTGCCAAATCTAAGGCTGCTTCCGTATGACCAGTCCTCTCCAGCACGCCACCTTCTTTAGCTACCAGCGGAAAAACATGTCCAGGATGATAAAAATCGGCCCATTGACTATTAGGATCAGCTAACTTTTTAATTGTTTTCGCACGGTCAAAAGCTGAAATTCCCGTAGTAGTTTCAGTGGAGTCAACACTAAGAGTAAAAGCCGTGCCAAAAGTATCGTTCGAGCCAGTTTCAATTGGTTTCAATTGCAGACGGTCGGCATACGCTTTGCTCATTGGTACGCATAATAATCCACGAGCCTTAGTAATCATCATATTAACCGCTTGCGGTGTAACCTTCTCTGCTAAGCCAATCATATCCCCTTCAGACTCACGTTGAGGCGAATCAGCGACAATAACTAATCCACCTTTTAACATATGCTGTAATACTTTTTGCATTTTTTCATTCAATTGTTCTGTCATTTTTTTCTCCATCAAAATTCTTTTTCCCAAGCCTGAATCTGCTTAACTGCGTAGCGACCAATCATATCCACTTCAATATTTGCTTTATCACCGACCTGATAATGTGCAAGCGTAGTATTTTGGATAGTATAAGGAATTAAACTTACTCCAAAATGATTATTCTCTGCCATCGTGACTGTTAGACTAATACCATCAATAGCAATTGATCCTTTTTCAACAATAAAGGGATCATAATTATGTGGTACTTGAAATTCCAATTCAATAGAATTTTCGTTTTCAACTCGTTTTACCAGCTCGGCTGTTGTATCAATGTGTCCTGCAACAATATGTCCATCAAGTTTGCCGTTTAGCTCTAGTGAGGGCTCCAAATTTACCAAGCTTCCTTTTTGCAACTTGCCTAGATTAGTTCTTCTCATTGTTTCTGGCATTACATCAACTGCAAAGTCTTCTTCGCTCCAGTCAGTAATGGTTAAACAAATGCCGTTCACGGCAATACTTGCTCCTAATGGCAAATCTGCTGGCGTTAATGCAGAAGCACAGATGCCCAATCTGGCATGTTGCGCGTTAATTTCTAAACGAGTAATGGTGCCTGTTGCCTGAATTATTCCTGTAAACATTCTTTTCTCCTCACGCGTATTCTGATATCTTGATTGAATCTCTTAACATCCAAAAGTTGATAGTCACTTTTGGTTGCTGCAGGCTGACCAAACACAGCTGGTAAACCGGTGCCGCCTAAAACTATTGGGGCTACGTACGTTACTATCTCGTCCGCCAAACCTGCTGCCACAAATTGAGCCTGTACATTGCTTCCACCTTCAACTAACAACGATTGAATTTCATGTTCAGCCAAAAGCCGGATTACCTTTTGGGGTGTCCATTTGCTAGCAGTATAACAGCACACATTTTCTCCAACATTTTGAGTTAAGTTTGTTTCACTCAGTAGCCAAATTTGACCGCGAGCTTTAAATAATTGGCTAGTAAAATCCAGCTGATTGGCATCCTTAGTTAACACAATCCTAATAGGAGGATGTGGTAAGTTTTTTATTCTGACAGTTAACAGCGGATTGTCGATGCGTAATGTGTTTGCGCCAATTAAAATAGCTTGATTTTGCAACCGCAATTTTTGTACATCTACTTGAGCCGCATCCCCAGTCAACATTGTTCTTCTTTTGTCTGCAGCATTAATTTTGCCATCAATGGACATTGCATATTTAAGCGTTACAAACGGTCTTTTTTGCTGATAAAAAAAGTTATACGCAACATTTAAACTTTCAGTGCCACCAATAACCTCAGTCTGCACCCCATGATTTTTAAGATATTTAATGCCTTTGCCTGCTACAATTTGATGAGGATCAACCTGACCGATAACCACTTTTTTGATTCCGGCTTCGGCTACTTTTTTGCAACAAGGTGGTTGTTTACCATAATGACTGCAAGGCTCCAAGGTAACATATAGAGTTGCTCCTTGCGCTTGTTTAGGATCGGCTAAGTGCGACAGTGTATTTACTTCCGCATGTTCTTTACCAAATTGATGGTGGTAGCCAGTTGCTAAAACCTGATCATCTTTAACCAAAACTGCACCAACTAATGGGTTTGTCCAAGTCATTCCCTGGGCTTTTAAAGCTTCTTGGACTGCCATTTGCATATAATCTCTATCCTGCACTATTTCACTTCCTAAGCATTAAAAAACCTCGTTGATAAAATCAACGAGGCTTATTTTTTTATTCATCAAATAAGATTTCAGCGAAGTTTAATAACGACGCGAGTTTTCTGCTTAATCTTGTTTGTTCTTCTCCCATCCAGACTTTAACTGTCGGTACTAGACTTGCACTAGTTCCACCGCAAAACGCGGGTCACGGACTTCAATCATTAATTGTCACCGTCGGTAAGGAATTACACCCTGCCCCGAAGAAACCGTATTCAACTGTTTTTAGTATAATATAGTTATGCCCTATCGGCAATAGCAATTTATTGTTTTATATAATTAAATACATGATAAGCTCAAACTTAAATAAATTATTCCTTAAAACTTCCAATCAGACAAATGGAGAGGAATATTATTGTTTTTACCAAAATATTTTTTAAAGGCAGTGCCAAATGACGAATGATCTTTAAGATGATTGCAATAAGCGTCTCTGATACTCAAAATTGTTGTCACTGCTAAATTAGTAGTGACAATTATCAGTATGCTAATAAATATATACAAAAGATATAGCATCTTAGCCCTCCTATTTTTAACTGTATTACTTTTATAATACACTACTACTTAGTGATAACATTGTCAACTTTTTTTGGCAAAATAAATAGACTAACAATCAAATTGATTACTAGTCTATTTTAATTTAATATGTAAAACTTACGTTTTATTAATACATATATTTCTCTATAGCTGTTCTTGGATCCATTCCCGCACGTATTTTCAGTTCCAGTTCAATTGCTACGTCAGCCAAGATTACCTGTGGATCGATAACATTATAAGGATGATCTGGAGCTTTTTCCTGAGCCAGCGACAATTCAGTACAGCCAAGTAAAATCACATTGCACCCATATTGATCATGCATTGTTTGCAATATGTGGTGGTAAAGTTCGCCATTAACCACACCTTTTTCCTTGATATTTGAATAAATCAGTTCAGTAACCATTGGCTGGATCTCAGATCCTCCAATTTCAACCTCACGCCCTACTTCTTTAATCTCATCTTCATACAAATGATCGTAAATTGATCCTTCGGTGGCAATTAAACCAATTTTTTTCTCTCGTGGATAATCGGTTATAAACTTATGAACAGCAATGCGCATCATATGCAAAAAAGGTATGTCTGTCAGTTTGGCCAAGTCATCATAACAATAATGAGCTGTGTTACATGGCATTACAAAAAAATCAGGCTTTAGTTGTGCTTGCTGGAGCACATCCTCACGCAAAGCAGTGAAAAAATTGGGTTGGTTGTGATCTTTGATATAAGCCGTGCGATCAGGAACTTGGGCATCGTTAACCAAAATATAATTTAAATAGTCCTGATCATTAGTAATTTTGATGCGGTGATTAATCATGCGAACAAAGCTCTCCGTTGCGATCGTACCCATACCGCCAATAATACTAAAAAAATGTTTCATTATACCTGCTTTTCTAACTTCTAAAGTGCTCTTTTTGTCCTTCAAGTTCATCAATTGCTTCTTGTGCAACTGTAATATCAGAGGGATAAGGAGTATCCACACCGCGCACTTTTTGAAAACCGTCCTCACCTTTACCACAGATTAGAACAATATCTCCTTTATTTGACATACTGATAGCATCATATATGGCCTTTTTACGGTCAAGTTCTATTGTCACATCAACTTTAGAATGATCAATGCCGGCATCAATTTCCTGTGCAATTTCTTTTGGATCTTCAAATCCAGGGTCATCAGTAGTTAAAAAAGCTTTATCCGCATATACATTTAAACTGTGACTAAAGCCAGGTCGACGGGACACTCCTTTATCACCAGGCGCACCTACAACAACAATGATTTTTGGATTATTAAATTCACGTTGCATAAAGCCCATAAGTGCCATCATGGAAGCTTCGTTATGTGCATAATCTACAACCACTACACCATGGTCTTTGGTCACTTCTGTCTGCATCCGTCCAGGAACTGTTACTTGACTAATTCCTTTAGCAGCATCGTCATGATCCATTCCGGCCAGTCCGGCTCCAATTACTGCAGCCGTACCGTTTGATTCATTAAAGTCACCCAGCATCTTTAACTGGTAATCACCAGCTATTTTAAGCTGCTTTGCTTTGTCACTGACACATAATACCTGAAATTTAGTCTGAGCCATATCAAGTTTTTCGGTTGCAAACCGAAAATCAATTGTCTGTTTTAGGTTCGGATTGCTAAATTTTTCGTCAGCAAACAAGTAGATACTGTCTGGATCAGTAGTAGTCGTGGCAGCAGCATAAACTTCGTCAAAATGGTCAGTCTGAGCGTTAATAATACACTTGCGCGCATTAACCAATAACTGCAGTTTGCAGTGTAAATAATCAGCAAAGTTAGGATGCTCATTAGGTCCAATATGATCGGGTGAAATGTTTAAGAAAAAGCCTAAGTCATAAGTTAGTCCAAACACCCTGTTTTTCTTATATGCCTGACTTGAAACTTCCATAACCATATGCGTCATACCATTGTCCACAGCCGTTCGCATATCACGGAACAAATCAAGTGATTCAGGAGTGGTTAAGCTGGATTTAAAAGTATCATCTTTTCCCTGACCTACAACTGTGTTGACCGAAGAAATCAGTGCTGTTTTGCCACCATTGACTTGATCCAGCATTCCTTTTAGAAAATAAGCAGAAGTGGTTTTACCTTTAGTACCAGTAATAGCAATTAAATATAAATCATCTTGAGGAAAGCGGAAAAAGGCTGCAGACAATAGAGCCATTGCCTTAGAAACATTGCGCACAACCAGTGCATGCATTCCCTTGCCTTCTGGATATGGCTGCTCTGCTACATAACAGTTGGCACCATTTGCTTTTGCCATTGACAAAAATGTAGGACGAAAACCAGCACCTTTACAAAAGAACAGTGTATTGGTTTGAACATCCCGTGAATCATATGACACATATTCCATTTTAGATGGGACGGTGTCCTGAACAGCACTTGATTTAAGCAGATGGTGCTCTTTTAAAATTAAAATACAGGTATTTAAAGAAATACTCATGCTATACTCCTCTATTTAATATCTCAGTCAAAATTATACCACAGCTATGCTGGAGTTTTTTCACTCTTTAGGTTCAAAGGCAGACAAATAATGAAACGTGTCCAATCTTTATCAGATTCACAACGAATTTTGCCGTGATGAAGATCAACAATGCTTTTGGTAATTGATAGACCCAGGCCTGTACCACCTGTTTTAGTATTCCGAGATCCTTCTACTCTATAGAACCGTTCAAATATTTTTTTTAACGACTCTTCAGGAATTTGGGCACCATTGTTTTCTACCCGTAATTCCACTTCATTGTTGTTGACCAAATTAGCAATCAAATTAATTTGGGTTGCCCCTGTACCATATTTCAAAGCGTTAGTGATGAGATTATTGTAAACACGTACTAACTTTTCCGCATCGGCTTCAATCGTTAAATTCTTGGGTCTTGCTTCTATGTTAAATACTATCCCTTTTTCTTGACCCTCAAATTCAAAACCTGCTGCCACCTGCTCTAACATAGAAAAAATATGTAAAGAGGACAAGTTTAGTTTGGTACTGGTTGATTTTAACGTTGTATACTCAAGCAGATCATGAGCCAATGACTTCATTTGTTCTGCCTTCATATATGCGATATTAAGATATTTTTGCTGATCTGCTGGATCCGACACCCCCGATTTAAGCAAACCTAAATAACCGATTATAGAAGTTAAAGGCGTTCTGATATCGTGAGAAACATTACTGATTAGTTCATCTTTAGACTTTTCAATCGCCTTTTCTTCATTAATGGCGTTGACTGTACTATCCACTAATGAGTTAATCGAATCAATTACTTTCTGCAAGTCTGTTTTAACTTTAAAAGAAATTGTGTGATCAAAATGTCCTTTGGCAATATAATGCAATTCAGAAATAACGTGCCTTAACTGCATTTGATGATAACGCCGAATTAAGCGCCAATAGAGCACGATCAAATCACCAACACCCATAAAAATGATAAAGGTATTTTGCCAAGACCATAAATGGCGTCCACCAGCAAAAGTAATGGTCCTTTTTAAAAAATAAATACCATTAACCAGGTTTTTATTTTGTAAAATTGTCAAGTTGATTAAAATAATCACCGATAGGTTTAACAATAACAGCAAGATCACCGTTATAACGCCTTCAGCAAACAACTCGCTTTTTTCAGCAGCTGTCAGCTTGACTCTTTCTTTTTTCATCTAGCTAAGCCTCAACTTTATAGCCTACACCCCAAACTGTTTGAATAACATCTTCGCCGCCTGTGGCTGTTTGGATCTTGTCGCGCAAGTGGGAAACATGCACCATGACTGTTTTGGCAGAAACTATCGATTCTTGTTGCCAAACCCGTTCAAAAATTTCATCAGCAGAGAACACGCGGTTAGGGTGACTGGCAAGAAGATACAGAATACCAAATTCCAATGCAGTCAGTTGAATATCTTTGCCATCAATCGTTTTCACTTCATGTGAATCACGGTTAATAATCAGCGGTCCAACCTCAAGAATGTCAGGTTCATCATCTTTGACCTGCTTTTGACTGCGACGCAAAAGTGAACGAACCCGCGCCATTACCTCTAGGGGATTAAACGGCTTAGAAACATAATCATCTGCACCAGTGATTAATCCCTGAATTTTATCCATATCACCAGTTTTGGCAGACACAATAATAATAGGAATGTCTGAATCCTTACGAACTTCCTTAATAACATCAATTCCACTCATGTTAGGCATCATGACGTCCAAAATCATTAATGCAATATCAGGCGTGGTAGTTAATTTCGTAATTGCTTCTTTGCCGCTGTAGGCAACAACTGGGGTATACCCTTCATTTTTAAGATAAATACTTAACAATTCGACGATTTCTTTATCGTCGTCAACAACTAAAATTTTCATAGGGCTAATTTCCCTTCTTTTTACTTATTGATTATATTCGTTTTATTTTTATATTCTACTAAATATAGTGTAGCAGAATCTATGTCTAATATTTTAGACAATTTTGTAACAAACTACTAATATTCAAGCATAACTTTATTATTTTATTAAAAAAGCTGGGTTTTTCCAGCTTGCTTTCTTAGTTTAAATTACTAATACCATTTAAATATTCCACTATCCACTGTCGATCAATATATCCTAAAAGTTCCTTATTTTGGTTTTGCACTGCCACTGCTTCATGATCGCACAACAGTTGCAGCAGCCTGGCGATAGTTTCTTCTTCACCAATTACCATCATATCAGGCAGTGACCTTAAAGCATCTTTTTTATATTTATTAAATAAAGCCGCCTGCCTCAAAGGCGTTTCGTATAAGTTATTGCCCCAACTGCCTTTAAAAAAGTCTCTCACAAAGTCATTTGCCGGGTGTCTTAAAACTTCTTCCGGTTTGTCCACCTGCAATAATTGCCCATCTTTCATAATACCAATTCTGTCCGCCAAAAGCAGCGCCTCATTCATATCATGAGTGACAAATATAATGGTGTTATGAAGCTGTTGATGCAAGTCAACAACCAGTTTTTGCAAATTTGCCCGTGAGAGTGGATCAAGGGCACTAAACGGTTCATCCATTAAGACAATAGGCGGCTTAGAAGCAATTGCCCGTAGTATTCCAATCCTCTGTTGCTCCCCACCAGATAATTCATGCGGATATCTTGAGGCATATTCTTGCGGATTTAACCCCACTTTTTCTAATAATCGTGCAGCTATTTCATCAAGGTTCTTGCTCTTACCCTGGATCGCCGGAATCAGAGTAATGTTTTGAGCAACTGTCATGTTGGGAAAAAGTGCAATTTGCTGCAAAACATAGCCAATTTGCCAGCGCAATTTTTGCACATTGTATTCTGTAGTGGGCCGTTCATTAACTAAAACCAGGCCAGAATTTGGGTCTTCCAAACGATTAATCATTTTAACAGATGTTGTTTTCCCACTACCGGAGTTGCCAACTAAAACAAATAATTCACCTTGCTGAACATCGAGATTAAGGTTATTTACTACTACTTTATCAGCAAACGATTTTTTTACGTGATCAAATTTTATCGCTGAAGTCATCTTACTTCTCCTTAAGCAAATGCTGTTTTACTAAAAAATTATGTGCAACTTGTCCCGGATCCATATTTTTAACGTTTACTTCATAGTTCATTTCCTGCATTTGCTTTTCAGTAATTCTGCCTGCTAATTTATTCAAACTATGCACAATATGGGGATGCTTATTTGCAAAGTCATTACTCATTAAAGGAGCACCCTGATAAATAGGGAAGTTATGTTTATCATCTTTTAAAATACTTAAATGATACTGACGCAACTCACTGTCAGTTGAATAGGCATCAACGATGTTAACTTTATTCTGGTTTATTGCTTGGTAGCGCAGAGCCGGCTCCATTGATTTAACAGGAAAATCGATTTTGTATAGTTTCTTGATCCCTTTAAAACCATCCCCACGGTCAATGAACTCTAAAGTCATGCCGCCCTTTAACTGATTAGTAATATTAGCCAAATCACTGATTTTCTTTAAATGATTTTTATTTTTAAAAGAGGTTTTGACAGCCAAAGCATAAGTATTATCATACGCCATGGGTTTAAGCAAAGTTAGTTTATCTTGCTCATACATTAATTTTTTAGCTTTTTCATAAGTCTCTTTTTCGCTTAGTCCTGCTGTTTTTACTGGAGATTTGGCAAAAGTTTCCAAAACGGTCCCTGTAAATTCAGGGTAAATATCAATCTTGCCATTTTTCAAAGCACTGTATAAAAAGGTCGTTTTACCAAAATTGGGTTTCAGAGTCACCTGCACATGTGAATCGTCTTGCTCGATTAAATCTTTATACATATTGATCAAAATCTCTGGTTCAGAACCCAACTTGCCGGCAATAATAATAGTCTCCTTTTGACTGGTAACTGCTTGGTAAATGCCGCTTCCAGCCAAAAATATAATGCTGACACTTAAAATTCCTAAAGCAGTTTTAACCGACGCATGCTCCAGCCACTTAATCAAAGCACTTAACGTGATTGCTAAAATACCTGAACATACTGCTCCTATAACAATTAATGCGGTATTATTACGGTCAATTCCCAATAGAATAAAACTACCAAGACCACCAGCACCAATTAAAGCCGCCATAGTGGCAGTTCCAATAATTAAAACCAGTGCTGTCCTAATACCGGAAATAATTGTTGGCATAGCTAAAGGCAATTCTACTTTAAGCAACTTTTGCAAACGAGACATGCCAAATGCGTCTGCAGCTTCTTCAAGAGCAGGGTCAATTTCAGTTAAACCCAGATAAGTATTCTGAAAAATTGGTAATAAGGCGTATACAACTAAGGCAATCACAGCAGGTACTGTTCCTATTCCTACAAGTGGAATTAGCAAACCCAACAGTGCCAATGAAGGGATTGTCTGCAATATACTGGCAATTTGTAATAAAAATTCCGCAGCCCTTGTGTGTTTTACTGCCCAAAAAGCCAGAGGCATTGCAATTACCATTGCAATTAGTAGCGAAACTAATGAGATTTGCAGGTGCTGCAATAGGGCTACGCCCAAATCGCCCCTGCGCTCACTTAAGATTTGGAAAATTTGATTCATCGTTTAATTCCTTTTGTCTAGGCCAATTTTTTAATTATCCTAAATTACATAAAGCACTATGCTAATAGCTTTAGACCTAGCTAATTTCTTAAACCTTACCATAACACAAACCTGAGTTCTGCAAGCAATTATTGCTTGCAAGTCTTTTTAAGCAAAAAAATTCCCAGCACCATAATGCTGAGAAAATTTTATCAAAAATTACTGTATTTCTTTTTTACCAGTATATAACTCGTAGTAGTAACCCTTTTGCTTTAGAAGCTGCTCATGGTTACCGGCTTCAATAATATGACCATGATCAAGTACTAAAATCAAGTCCGAGTTAACAATTGTAGATAAGCGGTGCGCTATGACAAAGCTAGTACGTCCTGCAAGCAGATTATCCATACCAGACTGGACAAGCTTTTCTGTTTGCGTATCAATGCTGGAAGTTGCCTCATCTAAAATCATGACTGGCTCATCCGCAATCATCGCCCGCGCAATACTGAGCAGCTGCATTTGACCCTGAGACAGGTCTCCGCCATTACCATCAATAATAGTTTTATAGCCTTCGTCCAAGTGATGAATGAATTCATCGGCATGCGATAAGTGCGCTGCCTGGTACACATCATCATCACTTGCTTCAGCATTACCAAAACGGATATTATCCATAACTGTACCGGTAAACATGTGTGTGTCCTGCAATACTATTGATAACGACCGCCTTAAATCATCTTTTTTAATTCTATTAATCGGAATACCGTCATAAGTTATAGTACCAGAATTAATTTCGTAGAAACGATTAATCATATTAGAAATAGTGGTTTTGCCCGCTCCAGTTTCACCAACCAGCGCTACTTTCATACCAGGTTTGGCATCAATCGAAATATCATACAAAATTTGTTTATTTGGCGAATAACCAAAGTTAACATGATCAAAAACAATATGACCATTGACAGTAACTTTCTTCACTGACCCATCTTTTTGCGGTACATTCCAGTGCCATGCACCCTTTACATCTTCGTCTTTAGTGATGGTTACATCACCATCATCAACTTCAACTATCTGATCTTCTAATTTAAAAATTCTTTCCGCACCGGCTAATGCCATTACGATAGAATTTAACTGTTGCGAAATCTGAGCTATCGGCATTGCAAATTGTTTTGATAACTGCAGAAAGGCACCAATAACACCTAATGAAAGAGGTGCAATATGATTGATGGCCACCGCACCACCTAAAACAGCAATTAACACATAAAGCAAGTTGCCCAAGTTACCCATAATTGGGAATAAAATCGTGGCATAAGTATGAGCCTTGCCAGATGCTACCTGCAATGAATCGTTATAAGCATTAAAATCTTGCTCAACTTCAGGCTCATGGCTAAAGACTTTAATTACCTTAAGGCCATTAAGCATTTCTTCATTATAACCGTTAACTTGTCCTAATTCTTTTTGCTGCAGCTTAAAGTAATGAGCTGAACGTATCGTTAAAAAGCGTACAACGATAATAGAAAGAGCAAAGACTATTAAAGTAAAAATAGTTAGCTGCCAGCTTAAAACCAACATCGCACCTAAAACGAAAATAAGGTTTAAAGTTGAGTTCATAAACTGTGGAATCGATTGTGAAATCATTTGTTGCAAAGTATCAATGTCGTTTGTATAACAGCTCATGATGTCGCCATAATCATTCTCATCGAAATAAGAAATTGGCAATTTTTCCATGTGCTCAAACATTTCCATCCGCACTCTGAATTGGACTTTTTGAGCCAAAACTGCCATTAACATTGCAAAAAGATAATTAGAAATGAATCCAATAGCGTAACAGCCAAACATTACTGCAATTGCGTGCAAAAGTGGACCGAAGTCTGGTCTGGCCTCTTTAGTTAGCGGAATAATGTAAGTATTTATCAAGCGCTCGATAAACAAGGATCCTAAAACATTCGCAGCAGCCGTGAGAATTATGGCAACCGTAGAACTGATAAGCATCCAAGGACTGGTACTAGCAACTAATTTAAGCAGACGCCACAGTATTGCAGAACGTTTACCAGAGATTTGGCTATTTTGTTTTTCCACTGCTTTATTCAAATTAATCACCTACTTCTTTTGTTCTTCTTGAAACTTGGCAATTGAGCTGTACAGATCATTGCGTTTCATTAACTCTTCATGTGTACCAATATCTTGAATTTTACCATCATCCATGACAATTATTCTGTCTGCATCCTTAATGGATACGATTCTCTGCGAAATAATTATTTTAGTGGTATCTGGCATATTTTCTACCAGTGCTTCGCGGATTTGACGCTCAGTTTGTGTATCAACCGCTGAAGTAGAATCATCCAAAATTAAAATCTTAGGCCTCTTCAGCAATGCCCGCGCAATTGTAATTCTTTGCTTTTGGCCACCGGAAACGTTAGTCCCCCCTTGTTCAACCATAGTTTCATATTGGTCAGGCATTTCACGAATAAAATCATCTGCATGAGCAATTTTGGCAGCAGCAACAATTTCTTCATCAGTGGCATTTTCGTTACCCCATTTCAGGTTCTCCTTAATGGTTCCTGAAAACAGAACATTATTTTGCAAAACCATTGCCACGTTGTCGCGCAGTGTTTTTAAATCATATGATTTTACATTGTGTCCAGATACCCGAACGGCTCCTGAGTCTGTATCATAAAGCCGTGGAATCATGGATACTAAGGTTGATTTAGATGACCCGGTTTTCCCAATAATACCAATTGTCTCACCCGGTTTAATGGTTAGATTGATATTGTTTAAAGCTAGGTTCTTATCATCTGGATCATATTTAAAATTAACGTGATCAAAAATTACTTCACCATTGTTTACATGCTTTAAAGGTTTGCGTGGATTTTCAATTGATGGCTTTTCATTGATAACGTCAGCAATTCTGTGACCACTAGCAGCAGAGACAACCAGCTGTGTAAAGATCATAGCCAACATATTCAAACTGCCTAAGACAGAGTTTGAATATGAAAACATTGAGATAAGCTGACCGGTTTGTAAACTGCCACCAACAATTTCTTTGGCTCCAAACCAGCAAATAGCCAAGTTAGAAATATTTAACACTGCCATAACAACAAGTGAGTTCAGCGACATGATTTTTTGTGCAGTTGCAAATAGTCTGTAGATAAAGCCGGCAGATTTTTTAAATTTAACTGTTTGTGCTTCTTCTTGAACATAGGTTTTAACTTCACGAATGCCGCGAATGTTTTCCCGCACTACTTGGTTCATGCGGTCATAGCCCCTAAAAATCTTAGGAAAATACTTGCTGGCACTTTTAATAATGATACCGAGCAGAATGACAAAAACTGGTGCAATCACTACAAATACCAGTGATAATTGGGGACTGACAATAACAGACATGATTATTGACACCAATAACATCATTGGCGCTCTGACAGCAATTCTAATTAATATTTGATAAGACATCTGAACGTTATTAACGTCAGTCGTCATTCTCGTCACCAAACTGGCACTAGAAAAATTGTCAATATTTTCAAAAGAATAATCTTGCACATGATAAAACATGTCTTTACGCAAATTGGCTGCAAACCCAGCTGCAGCATGAGCAGAGGCATAACTGGCACCAGCACCTAAAACAAGTGAAAGAACCGTAAACACCAATAAAACAATACCGCTTTTAGTAATGTAGGGCATGTTCCCTTTCATAATGCCATTATCAATTAAAATACCAACCAAATATGGTATTAACATTTCAATGATAACTTCACCAGTGACAAAGAGTGGTGACAGCAAAGACAGTTTTTTATACTGCCTGATTGACTTACTCAGCGTGTTAATCATTAAATACCTCTTTCTAATTTATTAATGCGTTATTTTTAAACGTGTATTCAGTTTAAAAAGGATAAATAGATTCATGATAAATCTATTTATCCTTTAAAACATATAGTTATCTAAGTATAGCCCTTTTCTTGACAAAAAGCACCTATTTGCTCCTATCAGCTGGTGAAAAAGCAGAGCCGATAATTTGATAATGACGACGGAAAAGCCAGCGAATACCAAATACCACTGCAGCAATTATTAAATTATATATTCCAGGCAAAACAGGATTTATAATTTGTAATGCTCTCAGAGATAAAACGCCAAAGCAGATAAAGAGCAATGCCATCATTGAAATAAAACCCCAAATTAATTTTGACCAGGGGATCTTGCGATTTTTACTGCCATTAGGTAAGACCCATTCATTATACTTCGTCATAAAAACGCCCAGTGCAGCACCAACAATCAACAAAGTTAAGGCACCCATCTCTGAATTATATT
This sequence comes from Lactobacillus sp. ESL0261, assembly GCF_003693025.1. Lineage (NCBI taxonomy): Bacteria > Bacillati > Bacillota > Bacilli > Lactobacillales > Lactobacillaceae > Lactobacillus > Lactobacillus sp. ESL0261. Next base: position 181,597 of record NZ_REHN01000002.1, on the reverse strand, counting down.
TGTTGTTCTTTTGGAATAAACCAATTAAGCCAAAAAGACCAAATAGCAAAGCTACATAAAACAGTGCATTATCCGTGGCATATTGCCAAAACGGAATATCTGAAGCTTTCTTCTTTTTGGGCTTTAACATGTCAGCAGCTTTTAATTTAGGTGACATGCCGTAATATGTACTGGCAGGTTGACCATGACGCTGTGCAATTATTAAATCATTCAAGAGCGCATCTACTCTTTTTTGAGCCTCTTCATGACTCATCTTGCCTTGTGTTTCAAGTTCTTTCTGCAAGCGAAAAACATAGTCAGAATTTTTATTGCTAAGTTGTTTACGCAACTCGGCAGGCTGCATTTGTTTGACCTCATCATCTATATTTTGATTGATTACTTTTTCCTTTAGTTTTTCCTGCTTGTTAGTATCTATTTTAGCTTGTGCTTCAGTTTTCTTTTCTGCCATTATTATTTCCTAAACGTTAAATCTAAATTCAATAATGTCGCCATCTTGAACTTCATAATCTTTCCCTTCAAGACGCAACCTACCAGCTTCTTTAACTTTCTGCATGGTTTCATATTTGTCTAAATCCGTGTATGAAACTACTTCCGCGCGAATAAATCCGCGTTCAAAATCAGAGTGAATAACTCCAGCCACTTGTGGTGCTTTCATCCCCTTATGGAAAGTCCAGGCACGAGTCTCAGGACCACCAGCTGTAAAGAAAGTTCTTAGTCCCAAAATATGGTAGGCTGCCCGGATTAAACGGTCAAGACCCGACTCAGTTACCCCTTCAGCTTCTAAAAACTCGGCTTTTTCATCATCATCCAAACCAGCAATCTCTTCTTCAGTAGCTGCAGAAATTCCTAGACATTCAGCATTTTCACTTTCAGCGTGCTTTTTAACAATTTGATAATATTGATCTTTTTCGGGATCGGCCATTGAATTTTCAGCAATATTAGCAACATAAATAACTGGTTTATCAGTTAGCAAGAACAAGCCCTTAACAATTTTTTGTTCATCTTCATTGAACTTGATAGAGCGAACGGCGCGACCCTCTTCCAAAACCGGTTTAATCTTTTGCAAAACGTTATATTCAGCTTTAGCTTCCTTGTCATTTTGCTGGGCAATCTTTTTCACCTTGCTAATCCGACGATTAACGGCATCTAAATCAGCAATTGCTAATTCCAGATTAATAGTATTGATATCTTCTTCCGGATCTACTTTGCCAGTAACTGAAGTGATATTGTCATCTTCAAAAGCACGGACAACATGAATAATGGCATCAGTTTGGCGAATATTTTCCAGAAATTTATTACCCAAACCTTCTCCTTTTGAAGCTCCCTTAACTAAGCCGGCAATATCAGTAAATTCAAAAGTAGTATGAACTATTTTTTTAGCAGGAATCAATTCCTGAATTCTAGCAAGTCTCTTGTCTGGAACTTCAACCATACCAACATTCGGTTCAATCGTAGCAAACGGATAGTTGGCCATTTCCGCCCCCGCTTTAGTAATTGCGTTAAACAAGGTCGACTTACCAACATTAGGCAGCCCAACAATCCCAGCAGTTAGTGACATTTTTTATCCTCTTTCTAAAACAAAATCAGTTATTATCTTGATTAAAGTGTGGTTGTGCTATTTCATTTTTAGGCACATAAAGCTCATTTTTGGTGTTGACCGGATCATTCGCCTTAGTTAAAACTTTTTTAAAGTTATGTGTAAATTTTGAACGCGGCATCATTACGATGTGGCCGCAGCCCATACATTTTAACCTGATATCTGCTCCTAAGCGTAGAATTTCCCAGTCATTAGTTTTACAGGCGTGAGGCTTTTTCATCAGTACCGTGTCCGCTAAACTATAGGAAATTTCTTTATTCATCAAGATCGACTCCTAGTACATCAAGTATTCTATTTAATTCAGCAGTTGAAGAAAAGCCAATAGATAAATGCCCACTGCCTTTTTTACTTTCAGAAATATTGACAGTTGAACCCAATCTATTAGCCAGCTGATGTTCAGTAGCACGGATAAAAGGTGACTTCTGCACTGTCTTTTTGCGTGGCTTTTTAGCATTAAGATTGGCGACCAGTGCCTCAACTTTGCGCACTGGCATTCCTTCTTTAACCACTTGTTTTGCTACTTCATCAATCTTGTCTTTGTTTTTTAAACCTAAAAGCGTTCTGGCCTGACCCATTGAAAGATCACCATGCTGAAGCAAATGCTTTGTCTTGTTCGGTAAAGTAAGCAAACGCAAGTAATTTGCAATATAAGGACGGGATTTGCCCATTCTTTTTGAAACTTCTTCTTGAGTTAAGCCTAAGTTTTTTTGCAGCATTTCATATGCCTGGGCTTCTTCAAGCGGTGTTAAATCCTCACGCTGCAAGTTTTCCAGAACCGCAACTTCCATCATTTGGCTTTCACTAAAGTCACGCACAATGGCAGGTATTGTAGTCTTTTTGGCTAGTTTTGAGGCACGAAAGCGACGTTCACCAGCGATGATTTCATAGCCCTTAACTGACTGACGGACGATTATCGGTTGAAAAACCCCGTTTTCTTTAATTGAATCAGCCAGCTCTTTAAGAGACTTATCATCAAAATTTTTGCGTGGTTGGTAGGGGTTCGGTCTGATATCGCTTAAATTAAGATCCTGAATTTCTTCCTCATTGTCTTCAATCTGTGGCTCATCTTCAAACAAGGCTTCAATTCCGCGACCCAGGCCACCATGTTTTTTTGTATCTTTACTTCTTGAGTTTCTTGCCATGATTCTTCAACACCTCCTTAGCTAAATCATCATAAACTTCGGCACCACGAGAATTTGGCGCATATTCAGTAATTGCTTCCCCATAACTAGGTGCCTCCGCTAGTTTGGTAATTCTCGGGATAATAGTTTTATAAACTTTATCAGAAAAATAGGAACGTACTTCTTTAACAACTTCAGCGCCCAGATTAGTCCGGGCATCCAGCATTGTCAGTAAAACTCCCTCAACTCCAAGGTCTTTGTTAAAGTGTTTTTGTACTAAACGAATCGTATTAAGCAACTGACTCAGACCTTCCATAGCATAATACTCACTTTGAACCGGAATTAAAATTGAATCCGATGCTGTAAATGCATTTATCGACAATTGCCCTAAAGAAGGTGGACAATCAATAAAGATAAAATCATAATTGCCACTAATTGAATCTAAAGCAGATTTTAAGCGAGTTTCACGTGCCATCATACTAATCAATTCTGTTTCAGCACCTGATAAATTAATAGTTGCCGGAACTAAATCCAAGCGATTAGTTGAGGTATGGAAAATCGTATCTTTAAGCGGAACATCATTAATCAAAACACTATAAATATCTTGATCAATCTCGGATTTTTCTATTCCCAAGCCAGAGGTTGCATTACCTTGCGGATCAATGTCCACAATTAAGACTTGATATCCGCGTTCCGCAATCGAAGCCGCTAAATTAATAGTTGTGGTCGTCTTGCCAACGCCACCTTTTTGGTTAGCAACCGAAATTACACTCACCATATTTTCCATGCCTTCCTACTTTCTTTTTAATTCTATAGTAATCATATAATCATCAGGATCGTTATTTTCCTTAAACTTAACCTTAATACCTGACTGCTGTGCAAGCTTTATTGCCTTTTTAATCGTATTAATCTGCACTTTTAGGTCTTTGGGAATTCGATTGGCTGCTCGTCTTGTTCTTTCAGCCTGTTCTTTTTCTTTATCCTTAGCATTTTTACCGGCAAAATATTGTTCTACATTTTTAACTATTTTTTCGGTGTCGCTCACATTAAGGTTATGAGCCAAAATTTCATCGAGAACGCGGCTTTGATCTTTTTCACTAAGTCCAACTAGACAGCGTCCATGACGAGGAGAAATTTCTCCACTGGCTAAATAGCTCTGCACCTTAGGCGTTAACTTTAAAAGGCGCAACTTGTTCGCTACATAAGATTGTGACTTGCCAATATTTTGAGCCAAAGTTGTTTGTGTTAAATTATTTAACTTCATGAGGTTATTATAGGCTTGTGCTTCATCAATCGGATTTAAATCTTCTCTTTGCAGGTTTTCTATTAAAGCTAATGAAGCAGCTTGACTATCATCCATATTGTTTACGATAGCCGGAATTTTTTCCCAAGCTAGATGTTTTGCGGCCCGCAATCTGCGTTCACCAGCAACAATTTCATATTCATCGCCCTTTTCACGCACAATAATAGGCTGAAGCAAGCCATCTTTATCTAAAGTCGTTGCTAATTCACGAATTGATTCTTCAGAAAACTCATGCCGTGGCTGATATGAATTAGGTTTAATTTTACTTAGTTCAATATCTTGAACTTGTTTATTTTTAGGTATTTCTTCATGATGACGCAAAGAAGAAAATAATGACATTTTGAGTCCCCCTGTTTATTGAATTGGTTTACGGTGTGGTGTGCCCGCCTGCCGCGGGTACTTTTTAGGTGTGGCCTGCACTTTTTTCACCAAAATCAGCGTGCGGTCTTCACTGCTATGAGGCAATTGCAATTCTTTTACAGCAGTTGTCTTGCCACCTAAAGTTTTTAAGGCTTTTTGACTGGAATTTAATTCATCTTCGGCTTTTGGTCCTTTGAGAGCGATAAAATTGCCATTTTTCTTAACTAGTGGCAAACAATATTCACTCAACACAGCCATATTAGCAACAGCACGGGCAGTTACAATATCAAACTGCTCACGATACTGCTTATTCTGTCCAACATCTTCTGCACGCCCATGAACTAAAGCAACATTCTTCAAGTCCAGTTGAGTGACTAATTCCTGCAAAAAGTTCAGTCTTTTGCCCAGAGAATCAACTATTGTTACTCGTAATTCAGGCACCATAATTTTTAAAGGAATTGAAGGAAAGCCTGCTCCTGCACCGACATCACATAAAGTCTGAGATTTCGTAAATATTTCGCCAAACGCAAAAAGAGGAGTAATACTGTCAAAAAAATGTTTTAAGTAAACATCATCTTTTTCTGTTATTCGTGTTAGATTAACTTTTTTATTAGTCTCAATCAGACTGGTAAAGTATTGGTTAAATTGGTTGATTTGATTTTCATTTAATTTAAAATTACGTTTTGATAATTCTTGGACAAACTGTTCAGGATTCATTTTTCACCCGTGAAACCTTGTTTCACACCCTTTAAATTTAACGCTAAAAATGGCTTATTGTAAAGTCAATGCATCCCTTTAATTATGGAATATTTTTTGACTATCGTCAAAGTCTAAACGCATAAATTAAGCTATAATATCGTCAAAGGAGATTAATATGATTGTTACTTTAATTGTTCTGGCTTATTTGGCACTAAAAACTTATAAAGGATTTCAAACAGGCTTTACCAGACTAATAATCAATTTGGTATTTTCTGCCATTGTCTTCATTGCAGCAATACTTTTTCAAAATCCTGTCGGCAATTGGCTTTATAGTCAGATCACGGGACAAAATATTCAAACCACATTAACTCCCGGAACCAATTTGATGCTTTTCCGTTTTTTAGCCTTTTTCGTTATTGTCTTTATCGGCAAAATGGTGGTTAAGATTTTTAAAGGATGGGTGCCAAATAAAAATCCTCATGCAACTAATTTTGGCAATTTACTAGATAGCGTATTAGGTGCTGTTGCGTCTTTTTTTGCCAGTTATTTTTTTGTTTATATTATTTTGTCTATGCTAAATGCTTTACAAAATCCGTGGTTTATCCAGCAAACTCTTGATTCATCATTTATCCGTTTCATTATTTACAGTACGCCAGGTTTATCCAATGGTCTGTTTAACAGCATTTTTAGCATTAGTCGAACAGCTGCTTAAAATAATTAAAATTAGAACTCCGTTTTTATTTTAAAAAATAAAAATGACGCCTTTTTCATTTCCCTTTTAAGATAAAAACTTACTGTAACAAAAAAGTGCCTTCCGAGGCACTTTTTAATTTATTATTTTTGAAAATTGTCATACTCAACGTGCTCATCATTATAAACAAAAACAGCTCCGATGCGATCAGGATTATCATGCCAACCAGCTACCGGCTTACCTGCAAAAAACAGCCTCTTGCATTCAATTTCTGCTTCAACTGAATACTTAGTAAAGGTAGTGACTCCAGCTAAATTTGTTTCAACCGGATAGCCAGTCCGAGGGTCAATTAAATGGTGATATTTATGCCCGTCAACTTCCAGGTACCGTTCATAAGTACCACTGGTAACGGCTGAACATTGTGGCACCATTACCGAAGCTATATTATTGCCACGAGGCTCTTTAGGATCCTGCACTCCCACTGACCACTGACCACTAGTCCGTTTAGGAGAATCACCAACAAGTAAAATATTGCCGCCAAGATTAATAATTCCAGCATGAACGCCATAAGCCATCCAGTAATCCTTAATGCGATCAGCAATCCAACCTTTAGCAATACCGCCAAGATCTAATTCCATTCCTGACTTTTTCAAAAAGACGGTTTGATCAACATCATTTAAGTCAACGCTAAACGGGTCAATCAGTTTCATCCTTTCTTTAATCTGATCATCAGTTGGAACATGGGCATCTTTAAAACCAATCGCCCATAGTTTAACGACTGGACCAATTAAAGCATTAAAGCCAAAATTTTTTCGGCTCTCTTCTACTGCCAATTTGATCAAATCATAGGTACCACTGGAAACTTGCACGGGATGTTTACCAGCCGCATGGTTTACATCCATAACTTCAGATTCATCACGATTAACTGTCAACAGATCTTCATAATGATCAATCAAAGTAAAAGAATCATTAATGACGCTTTTATCCAGTGCTCCAAAGATTTGTAAAGTTATTGATGTGCCTAAAGCATGATGTTGTCCCACTTGTTGTTCTAAAGCTAAATTTTTTATCATTGATTTTATCCCTACTTCTCCAAATAGTTTTCTCTTATTTTTTCCTGCATCTGTTCATCAATTCCTAATTGTTTATCAATATAAGAATCAATATCGCCATAGTTTTCATTGATTGTAATCAAGCTCGTATCAATATACGCATTTGCTACTGAACCTAAAATACGCATGTTAGCACGAAACTTATCATTTTCTCCGGCTCTTTTAAATTGTTCATCACGAACCTTGCGGTAATCGTTGAGCATCAAATTCGAATAAAGATAATCCTGTCGAATCGTCTCTAAATCTACTCCTAAAATGTAAAGCAATATTACAGTTACTAATCCTGTTCTGTCTTTACCTTCCGAACAATGGTATAAAACTGAGCCGTGAGTCGTTTTAGCAATTAAACTGACAATTTGGTGAATACTATTCTGAGCAAATTTATTGCTTACATGATCATGATATCTCTGACACATCGTATAGAAACCAGCATATTGATTATGGCGATATTGCTCAAATTCTATACTCATATCCAGACCATTGCCACCAGTATTATCATCGACTGACAATGGAAATTCATAATGATCAACACCTGGTATATTTTGGTCGGGATTAGCCTTGCACTCAGCCGGGGAACGTAAATCGATAATTTTAGTCAGGCCATAATCAAGCAAAAATTTTTCATCTTTTGGAATTATTTTACTAATGTTGCCTGTACGCAATAAGCGATGACTTTTAATTTTGTGGCCACCAAAGCCAATATAGCCACCTAGGTCTCGGGGATTTCGCACAGATTTTACAGGTAAAACGACAGGTTCAGTCATGCCAACTTCCTTTCACATCAAAAATAACCGGATAGGATGCTCCTATCCGGTTATTTTACTCTCTGCCAGTTAAACTGGCAAAAGTTTATTTATGTGCTTGCTCAACAAACTTGAAGAAGTTATCCATCATGCCATCTAACTGCTTAATAGTTGCTTCATCAGTCAATTCACCAGTTTCTTTGTTAAACTTATCTGGAGCTTGACCAATCAAAACTTCGTTTCCTGGCAAAACATTTGCACTCATATCAGGTGAAAGCAAAATTTCACGCATATCTTCTTGAGCACGACCAGTACCTTGTGAACCATAAGATGCACCGGCAACAGCAACTGGCTTCATCTTCATAACATTAGGACCTGCATGTGAGCCTAACCATTCAAGACTGCTCTTTAAAGCAGCAGGAATAGTATGATCATATTCAGGGGTAGTGATTACTATGCCATCAGCACTCTTAATGTCTTCAATCCAGGCCTTAATAGAGTCATCAGCCATTTCTGTTCTGCAGAAAGGAGTCAATTTATCAACTTCTTTTACTTCAATATCTGCTTTATCACTATAACGCTTAGCAATAAATTGTGCTAAAAAACGATTATATGAAAAAGATGCATTTGTACCAACAATTGCTAATATTTTCATTCTCGGCCCTCCTACTTAGTTACTTGTGCGTACCAACTATCAACTTCATCGAAAAATTGACCTAAGAATTTAACGGTTGACTCATCTTTCAAGTCACCATTATCATCAAACTGTGTTGGTGCAACACCCATCATGAATTCATCACCGTTAAAGACCTTAGCGCCAAAGCCTGGTGCAGTCAACAAACTCTTCAAACGACTTTGTGAACGAGAACCACCTTGTGGCATTGGTGAAGTTGAAACAATAGCAACAGGCTTGCCCTTAAATGGGTGAGTTACACAGGATAACCACTCAAGTGCACTACTCAAGGCACTAGTAACAGAGTGTTGTTGCTCAGGAGAGCCGATTAAAACCAAATCAGCGTCTTCAATTTGTTTACTCAAGGTTTGGATTGCTTCAGGAGCATCTTCACCCTCTTTGAACATTGGCAACCCTTTAACAGTTGCAAACTTAAAATCATACTTGTCGGCAAAATGCTTAGAAATAAATTTAAGCAATGCCTCATTAAATGAATTATTGGCATTTGAGCCAGATAATGCAAGGATTTTCATAAAAACCACCTTTCAGGAAACTAATTTCTGTACTAATTATAGCATATCTGTACCTTTTTAACATGTTTCTGCTTTCAGATGGTTTTAATAATTTAATACCCGCTTCGAACCAATAAATCCTTTACTAATAATGCATTAAGGTTTATTTTTTGTTCTTGCCTTCATTAGTATCAAATAATGAAACATTATTTGTCTTGCTTAGCCAGTCATTTAAGATTGCATCATTAATCTGTGCCGTTAAAACATTTATAATTTGTGTTTGTGAAAAAGTCGCAATTTTATTAACTAGTAATGAAGCAATACCACTGGTAGTAATCCAGTTAGCAATGACAACACTTCTAATTTTATCTTCGGAATAATTACTATCCGGATACTGCTCCCTAAATTTTTCAATACCAAAATCAATTAATGTATCGGCGATAATTTTACTGCCAAATTTACCGTCAACAAACATCGCTCTAAAAAGATTTTCTTGTTCCCTGGCAAAATCAATGTATGATAAGTCCATATCAATCAATGGCTTACCAGTATAATTTTTTTGCAAAATATTATTCTTTAAGTTGTCGGCAATTTTACGCAAAACTTCTTTGCGTAAGTCTTCCATACTATTAAACTCAAGATACAAAGGTTGAGTGGAAAAATGACCAGCTTTGGCAATATTGCGAGCAGTCAAACTCTCAATACCATCTTTAACAACCATTTTGTAGGCAATACTTAAAATCTTATTTCTTCCTATTTCTTTTTTTCTAGCCATTTTGGTTTTCCTTGATTAACTTTAAACGTACTATTTTATAAACCAGTTTTACAGAGACAGTATTACTACTATCGAAACTTCATTTAGACAACTAATTGAAATGAGTCAATTATTTATTCCTCATTATTTAAAAACTCATCATAATAAGTTGAAACCATATCACTTACTTCTTCTTTGCTTAGACCTTGTGCAGCACAATAGGAGAAGAAAGCAGCGGAAAGAATATAGCCTCGTTCAGAATCATCTGTTAGATTGTCTGAAAATGTCATATTAATACTATGGTTTTGATAATCGGTTGATAACTCAATCGATTTATCTTCAGGGATATCATTCATTACTGTACCTCTACATGAATAGCTTTACTTAATAATATATTATACTCGTATCGCTAATAAATAAAATAAAAATTATACCAAATTAAAACATATACTCAAAAAAACTTTTTTGTTATTTTAGCAAAGAAATCATTATTTCTTAGTAATTTACTCAAGCAGTTAAAAAACACATTAATAATTCTATTTTTTAATCACAATAGTTATTTTACCTCAAAAAATAACATTATCTTTCACTAATAAGAATAGTAAATTTAAAAGTACTTTGTCAAGGGCAAAGTACTTTTTTCTAACACAAAAGAATTAAGGTTTTTTCTGTAAAATTTAACCAGCTAAAAAATGCTTTCAATTAATAACACTATTAATGTTAAACTAAAATTATTACAAATAATAAAATTACTAACAACAAAAAAAGATTAGTTGATTTCTAGCTTTTAATCAAAATGATTTTCATGGTTATTTTTTATATTGTTATTTTTATTTATTAAATTTAATAACTAAATTTCTTGCTTTATATTGCCATCCATCATCTCATAAATATGATCTGCATATTGCTTTAATCTTGGATCATGCGTTACCAACAAAACTGACTTATTATAATTTTTCGCCAGGTTTTTAAACAATTGCCCTACTTCTGCCACATTTTCACTATCAAGTGAAGCAGTAGGCTCATCAGCCAGCAAAATTTGCGGATTAGCGTAAAGAGCACGAGCAATTGCTGCCCGTTGCTGCTGACCGCCTGATAATTCACTCGGATATTTATCAAGTAAAGAATTGATACCAAGCTGCTTTAATAATTCCTGCAATTTTTCTTGACTGATATTTCCCGCTTTCTTTACCTTGCTAACCAGTTCAAATTGCTCCTTAATTTTTAAAAATGGCACTAAGTTATAAGCCTGCAGTACAAAGCCCAGCTGCGTTAACCGCAAATGATCACTTGCTCTTGCGGAAATGTGTGCAATATTCTGACCGTCAACAATTACTTCTCCGGCAGTTGGCTTTTGCAGAGAACCAGCTATTGTTAAAAAGGTGCTTTTACCAGCTCCTGAAGGCCCCATAATCAAAACCACTTCACCTAGATTGGCTTTAAAATTAATATTTTTAAGGGCAACAACTTGTGCAGCTCCCGTACCATATACTTTTTGAACATTTTTTAATTCAATAATTGCCATATTATTCACCTATTGCCTGTGCCGGATCTACTTTTAAAATTGATCTGATTGGAATTAAACTGCCGATAATTGCCGTTAACAGCAAACCTACTGTACCGGTCAGAATGATTCTTGGCGTGAAGCTGATGGGAACTGCGGCCGGTAAAACCTTAACCGTCACAAACATTGCTGCCAAGCCAATGACTAATCCAGCAAGGACCAATATAATTGCCTGGGTAACGGTTGCTTTTACTAAAGTGCTGCTGGGAATCCCCTGAGCACGCATGACCGCATAGTTATGCATTTTTTGCATTGTTAAAATGTATAGGAAAACTGCGATTATAATTAACGAAATAATGTATAAAAATCCAATCATCAATTCAAAAGTCATATTTTGCGCTGTATATCCTGGAAGTTTTTTAATAAATTGGTCAATGGGATAAGTTTTGCTATCTTTATAATTATACTTGTAGTTATGATTACGAGAAATTAGAGCTGAAGCCTCTAAAGTTGGCATCCCTTGCCGCAATTTTTTCCAAGACTCCAATGTCCCGTAAATAATTGGAGCAATATTAATTTTCGCATTTTTAACAAAACCCACAATCTTGTACTTTCTGCTTGAGCCGTTAAGTGCAAGCTTGTCGCCCAATTTGTACCCTTTGGTTTCAAACGCCTGGTCAACAGCCACCTCATAATTCTTTTTTGCTTTTCTACCCGCAATAAGTTCCTCATCATGATAAATAAACTGCTTCTTTTTAACTCCAATAAATTGTGCTGAAATTTGGGGACGTCCGGCTTTCTTAACTACCACTGGAATTTGGCCCAATAAAGCTTCATCTTTAGATAGTGTTGCTTTTTTTAAATCAGTTTTTGTTAGAAATGACTGACTCATGCTTACGTTAGCATTTTTATTTAAGACTACTTTTTGAGCATCCCAAGATTCAAGTGCCTGCGTATTTTCACTGGCCAAGCCAGTTGCCAGTGCTGATAAGACAAATATCAGATAACTAATCAAAAAAATCATTAAGATTATTAACCCATAACGTAGTTTCTCTCTTTTTATTTCTTTAATTGCTAAAAACATTAGTTCTTTCCTTTGTTTAACAGTTCCAAGCTCGCCTTAAAACGAGTCATAATTGCCTTTTTTTGAATTGGATTTGCTAATACTAAACGAATGGTGGCATGACTGAGCACCATTGCACTCCAATTCTGCGGATCTAATCCAGCTAGTATTTTTGGTGTAAAAGGATGACCAGGTGAACTTTCGTTATACAAGATATGCATTTTTATTAATCCCGCATATGTACTTGTCTGCATTTCTTCAATAAAATGCACAACATTGACATAATATTGTTGTGCATCAAACTGCGCTTTTATTTTTATGGGTAAATGAATACTTTTTAGAGCTAATTCATACATATAATGGTATGCATCTTCTAAATCAATAAAATATTTGTAAAAAGTCCCGCGTGCGATGCCTGTTTCTTTCACTATTCGCGCTACTTGTGCTTTTGCCAAAGGATAGCTGCTGAATTCTTTTAACAACGCACTTTCAATTTTTTTCTTTTTACCAGCAGGCAAGTTAATAAAAGTTGACTTAGCCATTTTCCAAATCATCTCCTTTTTTCGTAAGTGACACAGTGTCACTTTGTAAAAATAATAGTTCATTTATTTTTAGTGGTCAATTATAATGCTCGCATAATTTTTTATAAAAAAAGCCTCTCAATGAGGCTTAGTACGCTATTCAAAAGTTAAAATACGGTTATAATAATTTACCCGGGGAATACCATTAAGATAAGAAACTTTTGCTAAAGCACAATTATCCATGGTTTCAAAATACTTCATGTCACCATGCGTAAAATAGTGGGCAAACATCATTCTAATTAAAGTACCATGGCAAAATACAAGCACTTTTTTAGTCAAATAATTCTTTTTCATATCATCTAAAAAACTGCCACACCTTTGATCCAATGCTGCAAAAGATTCGCCACTTGGAGCATATTTAATATAGTCAGCTGCAGCCTTGCCCCACGGATCAATGGCATCAGGATATTTTTGCCCCAGCTCTGAAAGAAAATGACCGTCCCATTCGCCAAAATTAATTTCCGTTAGCCTTTGATCAATTTTTATTTCTTTTTGTCCTTTAGTAAAAATTTCAGCGGTTGTCAAAGATCTCTTTAAAGGACTTGAAAAAACCACATCAAATCCCGCAGGATCAAAATTCGCAGCAGCTCTTTCAGCACATGCACGACCAGTCTTATCTAAATCATGATCAAAAACCGAGCCTTGAATACGACCAGTTTTATTTAAATCCGTCTGACCGTGGCGAACAAAAACAATTTCCATAATAACCTCACATTTCTATATCTTAATTTTTAGCGCCGTTTAAAATCGAACTTTGTCCTGAAAACATAAGTGTCATCAGTACTAACTTTCGGCTCAAACACAAAACCAAAATCATGAAAGTCCTGTAGTTGCTCAGGTTCAGTTAATTGGTTTTCAGCAATATAGCGCACCATTTCTCCGCGAGCCATCTTGGCATGCACCCCAACTGTTTTCCACTGACCATTTTTCCTTTCTTGAAAATCAACAGTAATCATCTGCCTGCCATTCTTAACGTATGGAGTAACATTGCGCGAATATTCTTTAGAAGCCAAATTAATGAGTATCTGATCTTCATCAAAAAGATTGTCTGCAATTGTCGTGCCCCAAAATCGGTATAAATTGGGCTGTTTAAACCCCTTTACCTTGTTTTTCATTTCCAATCTGTATGGCCATACACCATCAAAAGGTCGTAAAACACCGTACAGACCTGATAATATACGGACATTCTCTTGCAAATAAGACAAGGCGGGCTTAGTGAACAGGTCGGGAGCCATATATTGATACTGAATGCCAAAATAGGAAATAATCGCAGGAGTTAAGCCATCTTTTTGACTCAAGTTTAGAGTTTGAATTTGTCTTTGACCTTCTTTAGTTGTACGCTCACTAGATTGCCAAATTTTTTGTAATTCGTTAAAACTGCATTTTTTTAGAAAAGTGGCTAATTCTTGAGCTTGAGCTAAAAATTGTGGGTGTGTCCTTGCAGAAAAAGAGTCATTATCAACTGTCATTTTCATTGCCGGTGAAATAATAATTTTCATCTTTACCACCTTTTGGGTTAAACTTATTAATAATATTTACTGAAGGAGAGAAATCAATGAATCCTGATTTTGCCATCGTATTAAATTTTAAACTAAAAAGCGCAAAAGATGTAGACGCTGATTTTTTAGTTAAAACTGCTCGCAATATTGGAGCCCGGGCTGTCAGCGTTGACGCTCATCAAACAGACTTTGAAAAAGCTTGTGCAAAATATACTATTGCTTTGGTCGATGCAGAAACTATCCAAGAAAGTTGTGATTTAGTCCCAGCAGATCCAATTGCAAAGCTTGTAGCCAATCGTAAAGATGGGCAAAATACGATAATTAATATTCCGGTCACAGATAATGGTAAGTTGCCTTCTGAAACTGAAGAAATGCTTAAGCAAATCAACAACTGGATGCATCTTTTTGGCCATGCTTTTAATGAAAGCGAACCCTGCGCGCTTAAAATTAGCAATGTAGAAGACAATAACGGTTTCGTACTCCAGAATAGGCACATGCCTTATCAAAAATATATTTTTATCAAGCAGCCACTGCCAGAAACGCTAAAAATTCTGGGTCTGTCCGACAATCCTAATCGTATCGAAATGATTGAGAATAGGACTGAGCTGGATTTCACTTTTACTGATGACGAATTGAGCATCAGCTTAAAGGATGTGCCTGCAAGTGATTTTACCTGGCAGCTAATTCGGATTCAAGAGCACCGGCCAGAAGACGATATTAAAGAAACTAAATATTAGCACTCAATAACAATTTCAACTTAAAAACTGATAAATCTTGTTAAATTTATGTCACTTGAATAAAAATTCAGGTTATATCATGAAACAAAGATTTATCAGTTTTTTAATGATTCAGTTTTTAATTTTTACCGTTGACCATAATAAGCATTCGGACCATGTTTACGGTAGTAATGTTTATCCAGCAAATACTGCGGTAATTCGGAATTCTGATGGGTTAACTCTAAAGTATGAAAGTCTTCTTCCGCCACTACTTCCAATACTTTGGCATTATAAACTGCCTTAGCCGCATTTTCACCCCAAGCAAACGGGCCGTGTTGACTGACTAAAGCTGCTGGTGTAGCTTCGTAATCAAGATTACGCTCTTTAAAGGTACGCACAATTGTCTTACCGGTATTGCCTTCATAATCTTCTTCTATCTCTGCCTTAGTCAAGGCATCAGCAGCCGGCACAGCAGTATAAAAGGTATCTGCATGAGTTGTGTTTAGTGCAGGAATATCCATTTTAGCAGCCGCAAATGAAACTGCCCATGGTGAATGGGTGTGCACAATCCCACCAACTTTAGGAAAATGATTATACAAATAAGTATGGGTTGGTGTGTCTGATGACGGATTTTTGTCTCCTTCAACTACCTCTCCTTTTAAATTAATAACCACCAGATCTTCTGGCTTCAGCTCCTCATAAGGGATCCCAGAGGGTTTAATTACAAATAAACCTTGCTCTCTATCTATTCCTGAAACATTGCCCCAAGTAAAGGTCACCAAATTTAACTTGGGTAGTGACATGTTAGCCTCATATACTTCTTCTTTCAATTTTTCCAGCATCTTATTCTCCTTTAATTTACCTTTTCTTGAGTAATGCCTACCTGTTTAAAAATATCATCAAAAAATACCTTGGCACTTTTTACCTCATCAAGTGCATTTTCATCACCGTTATCTCCAGACCACATTTCAATAGTAAAACTGCCATTGTAATCTAATCTGACTAAAGTACGGAGCAAGCCGGTAAAATCAACGCAACCCTGACCAAAAGGTACGTTTTTAAACTGACCCTTAAAAGTTGGGGTAACTTTTTTACTGTCTTTTAAATGAATTGCACAGATAGTATCAATATATTTTTCAAGTTGCGCTGGCACATCGTTTTCCGGCCATGCACTCAAATTGCCTAAGTCAGGATATGCTTGCAGCCACGGGCTTTTAGCTAAATCATGATAATGGGCAATCTTAGGCAGGCTGTTAATAAAGAGATCATCCATCGTTTCAATTGACAGCATAATATTTTTTCTGGCTGCCATATGGACGCATTTAATCAGATTTTCAACGTAATATTCTCTGGAAGTCATAGTCTTTTTTTCATAAAAAACATCATAGCCGGCCATTTGAATATTGTGGATGCCCAAATCGACACAGAGATCAATTGCTTTTTGCATCATTACCAAGGATTTCTCGCGAATTGCCGGATCAGCTGAACCTAAGGGAAAGCGTCGGTGACCCGATAGCATTAGGTTATTTATCCTGGTATTTGTCTCCCACATTAGATTACGGATTTCACTTCTCTGGTCTCGTGTCCAATCTAAGCGCGCTAAACGTTCATCGCTTTCGTCAACGGAAAATTCTAAAAAATTAAAGCCCAAGTCATGTGTTAATTCAAAAGTTTCCCGCCACGACAAGTTCTGGGGCAAAGCTTTTTCATAGATTCCTAAAGCATTAACTGTCATTATTCTCTCCTCATATTTATTAAAAAAGGGAAAATGAACGATTGCTCACTTATCCCCTTTTTTAGTATTTAATTAACCCCAAATTCTGTTGATTTCGTCTTTAAACTGTTTGGCAACAGCGTGTGGGTCATCTGCTTCTCTGATAGCACGACCAGCGATAAAGGTATAAACTGGAACTCCCTTAAACAGCTTTAAAATTTCAGGATGAACGCCACCGGTAACTGAAACCTCAAAGCCCATATTGATCAGATTTCTGACATTTTCAACGTCCTGCTCCGACCATTTTTGGCCAGCAAACTTTGCGTCACGACTTTGATGGTAAACTACCTGATGAATGCCGTGATCAAGCCATTCCTGCATTCTTTCTTTATTATCCCAGCCTTCATAAAGTTCAACTTGAACTTCAATTTCCTTTTGAGCATTGCTCATAGTAGGAACGGTAGCTGCATTAATACATGTCATCCAATCAGCACCGGCAGCTTTGCATGATTGACCACACTTAGTACCAGCATCAGCACATTTAATATCAGCCAGCAAGATTTTATCTGGTGCCATTGCACGCAAATTTCTTACCGCACTTAAGCCGTCTCTATAAACCAGAATAGTTCCTGCTTCAACAACATCAATTACGTCTTCAACTTTACGTAAAACTTCTATTGCCTGCGCTGTATTATCACTGTCTAAAGCTACTTGTAATTTTGGTAAATCCATTATTTTCTCCTATTACTTTTTAAACTTTGTGGGAATGTCAGAATCATTTACTTTGTCTTCAACTTCTTTAGCTGAAATAACATTTTTTATGCCAATGACCTCACCGCCACGCTTTTTAACTTCATCAAACATACTGATAAATGGAATTGAGGTAAAAACTACGTCATAGTTACGCGCAATGCCTTTTGCTTCTGAAATAGAAGTATGATCAGCTTGAGTTACTTGGTAGCCCATCTTTTCCAATGTCTTCTTGACGGTCCGCAGCAACATCAGGCTTGTTCCAGAACCATTAGCACACGCAGTCAAAATCTTCATATAGAATCGTCCTTTCTCTAGTTATTCTTCTTTATTATTTAATTTCTTCCATGCTGGGTAATCTTCAGTGATCATGAAGTAACCTTCAGGATCGGCACGGTACTGTAATTGTGGAATAGCTAAAAGCATAATAATGATTACTGCTACACCGATATAGCCGAGATATTTCATGACTACCGTGAAGAATGGCCAAACAGTAGCCCAGTCAAACATGCCGAGGTAGCCACCGTATCTTGCCATACCTACCCAGGTAGCGATTAAAGCTGAACCTGCAACTTGGATTAAGCCGGAAATGAACGGCATAATCATCGCACACTTATAGCCTCCACGGTCATTTGAATACAGGCCTATAGCGGCATTGTCAAAGAACAGCGGAATAAATCCGGCTATGACTAAAGTTGGTGAGTGGAAAACAAGCAACAAGATAATCATGGTAAATTGGCCTAATGCACCAAACATAAAACCAATAGTTTGTGCATTTTGTGAACCAAAACCTAAGGTGGCAGCAACGTCAATCCCCGGTACAGCTCCTGGCAGCCAGCGATCTGAAATTCCCGTAAATGATTCAGTTAATTCATTAACGAAAGTTCTTACCCCAAGCTGAAGAATTGCCAGGTAAACTGAAAATTGCAGGGCAGTCTGCAAAATGTAGAAAATAAAACTTTGTCCTTTTTGCATAAAGTGAGCCTTGATTAAGTAATCTGGCCCCAGAACTACTAAAATTGCACCTATGAAAATCAACATTAAGATTGAAGTCGATACCATATTGTCATTAAAGATTGACATAAAACTTGGCAGTTTAATGTCTTCAAGTCGTTTGTTTTTACCTTTGCTCTTTTTCACCGAATGTTTTTCGATCATTTCAGAAAGTTTGGCAAAAAAGTAAATACCAAACATCTGCTGGTGAGCAACAGCAAAACCTGCACCATCAGTTAATTCTTGAGTAATGCCAACTGTTAGGTTTGAACCTACAGCCCAGTAAAGCCCCAAAATCAAACTCATGATTGCTAAAATTGAAAAGCGATTTAATTTAGGAAAACAGAACAATATTAACCAAAAGGCAGTTGCAGCCTGTTGTACTTGCACATTGCCAGTTGTAAAAACAGCCCGCAGTTTAGTATATTTTGAAAATCTGACCAATAAAATGTTGATAATATAAGCGAATAGCAATAAAAGCATTGTATCTGCAAAGGAACGACCAAACCGTTGCATAATGCCTGCATTAACCGCATTTTGACCAAAGTACGGGTCAATAATCATCGCACTAAGATGAAAACGATCTTTTAAACCTACCAGAATTGGCCTAAATGTGTTAACCAAACCACCGGAACCGGCAGCTAATATAAAGTAACCAACTGTAGCCTTTAAAAAACCTGACAGAACTTCATACCACTTTTTATGTTCCAATATATAGCCAATGAGAACGATAAAACCAATCATAAATGCTGGTTGATTCAAAACATTAGTGGCAAAGTAGCTCCAAATAGCTAATAAAGCATTTAAAATATTTTGCATTTTTCTTACCTGCTTTTTTCTTTACTCTTATCATGTTTTTGCATGACTTTTTGGTAATCTTGTAAATTCTTCACTTTACGTAGGTCTTCAATCATGCCATCTTCCATCAGCAAGTTGGAGAGGTTAGCAATATTTTTCATATGAGTAGGGTTATCTTTAGCAGCCAGCATAAAGAATAGTTGCGCATCTTTTTCTGGATCATTTGGGTCAAAGGAAACTGCCTTTGGGAATATTGTCAGACCAATACCAGTGCCTAAAACCTCCGAACTATTTGCTTGCGAATGGGGCATTGCCACACCGGGAACAATCACAATATACGGTCCATATTGTTTGACGTCTGCAATTACCTGATCAATATATTTATCCGTGACAAGATTATTTTTCTTCATTATTTCACCCGATATCCTGATGGCTTCCTGCCAATCTTTTGGGTGTTTCTGACTGATATTAATCAAGTGATTTTCTAAAAAATATCTGAGCATGATTTCCTCCTACCAAATTTTTAATGAAAAAGAGAATTATAGTAATTCTGGGAATGGTAAGTCAGGATCATTTTTAAATGCATCATGAAAGCCGCGATCGTACATATATTCAAATTTATCTTTATCTTGAGGGAAGTTAAATTCTCCACCGACTTGCCAAATGTATGGTTTAAACTGATATTGTAAGCGATTCTTTTTTCTGTTCCACAGGGCCAAGATATCTTTAGGATCGCTGTAGAAGTTAGTCCAAATGTCATAATGCATTGGGATAATAACTTTTGTCTTTAAAGCTTCTGCCATGCGTAAAACTTGTGAATCATCAAGTTTATCCGTAATTCCACGTGGATTTTCACCATATGCACAAAGGGCTACATCAACTTCATTTTCGTTACCATGTTTCACAAAAGTGTTAGAATAGTGTGAATCGCCTGAATGGTATAAGTTTCCACCTGAAGTTTCAACGAGATAGTTAACTGCTACTTTGGCCATTTCTATCGGCTTAGTACCAGCCAATTTAATGTTCGGATCATCTTCTGTAACAAGTTCAGTCCGATCAAAAGCTTCTAAAGCCTTGATTGTTACTGAACCAACCTTTACTTCATCTCCTGGTTTAACTACAGTGATTTTTTCTGCGGGAACGCCCCATTCTTCCCATTCATCAGCTACGCCTTGAGGCCCGATAAATTTTGCATTAGGGCAAAACTTATTAACACAAGCTGCTGTATAAATGTCCAAATGGTCGTGGTGAGTATGAGTAACACACAGAGCATCTAAATCTTTAATGGCAAATGGATCAATTACGTAAGGTTTATTACGTAAATTAGGTTGTAAAGCTTCTCCACCAGTCATTCTCATCATTTGGTGTCCTTGACGCATCTTCCCATCGCCATGGGTATGTTTACCAGTACCGTTCCACATGTCAATTGCAATATTTGTACCCTCATGTGTTTTGAGCCAGGTACCCATACAGCCTAACCACCAGATTGCAAACGATTTTTCTGGTACTTTTTTCGTAGCAATTTGTTCATTCAAAAAGGTTCCCCATTCTGGGAAATTATTTTCTGCAAAAACTGCTGGTGTAACATCATTAATATTTGTTGGTTTTGTCATCTTTTCCTCCTACAAAATTTTATCTTGTTTTCATGTTAAATTATATTGTAGTGTGATATCGCTTTCAACCATATTTAATGATAATATTTTATTTTTATGATATTTTTACAAATAATAAGTTATTTTATTGATAAATATCATATTTTATGTTAATTTTTTGGATAAGAAAAATGTATTATGTTAAACGGTGGACTTAAAAATGAAAAATTCATATCAGGAAATCAAGAATAGACGTCAAAAAATTATTAATTTGCTTAATCATCAAAAAAACATCAGCTTGGATGAATTGAGTCAAAAGCTGAATGTTTCAATTATGACTGTTCGTAGAGACTGCAGTAATCTGGCTAATCAAGGTAAAATATTACAAGAAAAAGGCGTAATTTCTTTGGTCAAGCCTGAGGAAGTTCCTTTTACTGATTCCGTCAGCTACATTAAGCAAAGGCTGGGTGAAGAAGCCGCTACTCATATTGAGAAACATAACTGGGTCTTTATCAATTCAAGCACTACTGCTTTTGAAGCAATTCCTTACTTATTAAAAAAAGATGTCAACATTTTAACCAACAATGGCTATGCTGGGAATATAGATATACGTGCCAGCAACAGTCAAATTATTTTAAGTGGAGGTACCGTTACCCGAAAAATGATTATGAGTGGTGACTTAGCAGTTGAACCCTTTTTAAAAATCTTTGCCGACTGGGCAATTATTGGTTGTGCTGGTTTAAGTCTTGAACGGGGTATTTCAACTCCCTTTATGGAAGAGGCGAAGGTTAACAAAGCTATTATTAAACAATCTCGTAAATTAATAGTGGTTGCTGATTACAGCAAATTTAACCAATTTTCTAATTTTGTAATCGGTCAGGCCAGTGATATAGACTTACTGATTACGGATTCTTTTACGCCAAGAGATACGGTTGAAGGGCTTATAAAAGCTGGTGTGCAAGTTATTCAAATACAGTTATAAGCAAAAAAGCAGGGGCGAAAACTTTATTACTTTTCACCCCTGCTTTAATTCGTTCAGAAATAAAATTTGCTTATTTGAGATATTCCAGCAGTTGCTCAATATCTGTTTCTTTTTTATCCTGCGTAATATCTTTATCATTTAAAATTTCAATTGCACGTTGCACTATTGAATAAATCTGCTTATCGTCATTACTATCAATCACCAGATAACTTATTTTAAAGTAAGATTCTAAATTTGACGTATCTTTTTCGTCCAGTGCTTTTCTCATTAAAAATCTAAAAATTGCCTTCATATTACGTGTCTTTTTACATTTTTCCTGTTTTTTATCGTAAACAGGTAAAAATAAAGCAACACATACAGCAGCAATTTCAGCGGCCGCAGTAACCCACTCTGATAAAGGTCCTATACTCATAATCTCGCCTCAGCCAATATTATATAAGTATTGCTTAAATGTAAATCAGAATTTTATTTCCAAGCAAGTTTTTAACTTAAGATATGTGATTTATATTATATACATTTATATAAAATCTTACACATTTTATCTCTATATGCGATATGATTATATTAAAGAACTAATTAGTTTATTTGAGAGGTAAAATATGCAGTATAAAAAACCTTTTTATAAAAAGATTTGGTTTTATTTTGTAGTGGTCTTTATAACTTTTTTCACTACTTTTGTTTCTGGCAATACAGGTATACAAGGTGTACAACAAACGGTTATTGCAAAATCAACAAAAGTAGTAAAAAGTAATGCGAAAAAAGTAACTGTCAAAAGAAGAAAAGCTACTCGTAAAAGAAAGCAAAAAAAGCGGAAAGCTATCGCCAAACGTAATGTACGTAAAGTCTACATAGCTCCTAATTCGGGGAGAAGATACCATTTTAATCCGAATTGCCGTGGTCTTCGAAGAGCACATGGAAATATAACCAAAATATCATTAAAAAGGGCTAGTAACCAAGGCTACACCTTATGTAAATGGGAAGATTAAGGAGAAGAATAAGTAATGATTAAAATCGGTTTTAGAAAGCCTAGTTTAAGAAAGTCCATCTCTGCCAGAACAAAGGGAAGAGCAACAAGAGCTATAAAAAGAGCTATTATTCCCAACTATGGTAAACGTGGTATGGGTTGGGCCCATCCAAAAAGAAAGATATATAATACAATTTACCATAAGACTACCTTTGATACTCGTAAATTATTTATTCATAACAGTTCTAGAAAAAATAAATAAGTATTTGGAGAGCCAGTAAATCCCAAAAAAGTTAACAGCAGTGTCTCTGAAGTGAATAAAAAAGACTAGAAAAATAGTGTCTACACATTAGCTAAAATTGTTATACAAAAAAGACTGATAAATCAACGTTTCACAAACGAAATTTATCAGTCTTTTTTTAATATTAAAGTTTCTAAATCCACTATTGCCACAATCAATGCGTCATTTTTATCATTGCTTTTCACCAGGAGATGCTGTCTCTTCTATTGCAGTGAATAATCATGAAATAGTGGCTTCAAATTAATCAGTTAGCTTTAACTATGAATGCAGATCATAATACTTGAGCATCTTAATAATTTCCTGGTCAACCTGAGTCGTGGTTTCTCTCACAGGTTTACGTGCTGGGCCTACATTTGCAATATTGGCTAATTCTACAGATCGCTTTAAAACTGCAGGTACCGTCCCTAACTTTAGGGCTGAACGTAAAACATCTATGCTTTTTTGTAACTTTTCTGCTTCTTGATCATTGCCATCTTTTAGAGCACGATTAAGGTTAACTAAAACATTTGGAATTAGATTGCTTGTTCCAGCAATAGCAGCTTTTACACCCATTTTATAAGCGACAGAAATCTTTGAGTCTGAACCAATTAGTACTTGAAACTTATTGTCAGTGGCAACTTCTTGATATTTACGAATTAAATCCACATCACCACTACTGTCTTTAATCCCGACAATGTTATCAATTTCAGCAAGTTTACGTACAACATTAACCGGAATATTATAACCGGTATTTTTAGGAATATTGTACATAATTACTGGCAAATCAACACTTGCTGCCACATCACGATAAAAGTCAAATAGCTCATCATCTTGTGGTCTAATAAAATATGGATTTATTATTGACAAGGCATCAGCTCCTGCAGCCTCCATCTCATGGGATAAAGCAATAGTTTCACTCGTTGAGCAAGCCCCAGCTCCTGCAAAAACCGGCACGCGATGATCAACGTACTGAACCACGGCTTTCACAAAAGCAATTTTTTCAGCGTGAGTTAATACGTGAAATTCACCATTACTCCCAAGAGCAAAAATACCACTTACACCAGCACTAATTAATTTGTCAATTAACACATGAGCTGCCTGGTAATTAATCGATTGTGCTTTGTCACGATTAAAAGGCGTCACAATCGGAGTAATAATACCATTGAACATTTTGCCATCTCCTTCATAAATGTTTTTATTTAATAACTCCTTCTTTTTTTATTTAATAACTCCTTCTTTAACGAGCCTCTTGCCTAGTGCTCCTCCCGGATGAAATTTGCCAAAGTCTTTTTCAGAAAATCCCTTAGCTTTGGAGACTGTCAATGCAATTGCATCTCCGACTACTAACGCGGAAGTTGAACTATTAGTGGGAGCCAAGTTGTGTTCGTCTGCTTCACCATCTACATGGACTAATAATAAGTAATCACAGTCTTTGGCCAAAGTTGAGTCCTGATTGCCAGTTAATGCGACTACTTTTGCACCTAATCGTTGAATTGGTGCAACTACCGCGACAGCTTCTTTAGTTTCTCCGGAATTTGATATATCAATAACCAAATCAGAAGCAGTGATCATCCCTAGGTCACCATGCATAGCTTCTGTAGCATGCACAAAAAATGAAGGTGTACCAGTACTTGCAAATGTAGCAGCAAGTTTTTTACCTATATGGCCTGACTTACCTACTCCAGTGAAAATTAATCTGCCATTTTCTTTTAAAGAAATAATTTTATTAACTACTTTTTCGTAATCTTGATCATTAAGAGGTAGATCTTTTTCTACCTGTTCAATTGCCGAAATTTCTTTTTCAATGACATCTTGTATATTTGAAATAATATCCATATTACTACCTCTTCTCTGACCGAAAATCAGCTAAAGTTTTAGTTAACTGAACAGCATTATCAGTTATTTTTTCAGAATCACCAGTTAGTGCTGACCCAAAACAGACACAATCAGCACCAGCAAAGAGAAAGTCACGGTAATTTTTTACAGAAGCACCGCCAGAAATCAAAATTGGCATATAAGGTATAGGCGTGCTTATTGTTTTAATTTCTTTTACTCCACCCATAC
The DNA here is from genome assembly GCF_003693025.1 of Lactobacillus sp. ESL0261. NCBI lineage: Bacteria > Bacillati > Bacillota > Bacilli > Lactobacillales > Lactobacillaceae > Lactobacillus > Lactobacillus sp. ESL0261. The sequence continues at coordinate 156,532 of NZ_REHN01000002.1, read as the reverse complement.
TGGATCCTGGAAATACTTTAATAAAAGAAGCACCATTTTTTAAAGCAGTAGTTATTTCAGATACGCTATTGCAACCTGGTGCATAAGGCACTTGATACAAATTACAAATTTGGGCTACTTCCAAATCAAAAGCAGGAGAAAGTATCAGTTCAGCACCACCCATTATGGCTAGTCTGGCAGTAGCAGTATCTAAAACAGTGCCAGCACATATTACCATTTCAGGTATTTCTTTTTTAACCAGCTTCATAGCCTCTAAGGCTGTAGGAACGGTAAAACTTATTTCAATCGCTTTAACGCCGCCTTTAAAGCAGGCTTTTGCAATACGCAAAGTTTCTGCAGGCGTATCTCGCACCACTGTCAATATGTTTAAATCACTAATTTGTCTTACATAAAAATTTTTTTGTAACATTTAATTACTCCTAATGAAACAGTTGCAAAACGCCATGAAGCAATGAACCAACAATGTTGTAATCAATGTTCGGGAAAGTTGAACTATTGATACCCATTTGTTGGAAGACGGGTACTAAGATTAGTGGTAAGAAGGCTAACAACAGTCCCACGACAAAAGAACCTGCAATAGCTCCACGCCAGCCTCCTGTTGAGTTGCCAAAAATTGCAGCAGTTCCGCCTGAGAAAAAGCAAATATGAGCTGCTGGAATAATCACAATTGGACTGTGGAATAAAATCATTATTCCGATGGCTACAAGTCCTGCTGTGTAAGAACTAACAAAACCTACCAAGACTGCAGTCGGTGCAAAAGGAAAGACTGTTGGAACATCTAAAGCTGGGCGTGAGCCTGGGATAAACTTGGTTGAAATTGCAACAAAGGCATTAGTAATCTCTTCTAGGAACATTCCAACACCATACATCAAAACACCCATTCCAGCAGTAAATGTCATAGCCTGAATAAACGGATAAACTAACCAATTGACTGAGCCAGAAAGTTTACCAGTTACTACCGGACCTGCAACCAGCGCTGACACATAGAATAAAATCAACATGATAATTGCAAGACCCATCAAGAAGTCTTTGAAAATCGAAAGTGATTTCGGCAAGTTAAAGTTTTCTGTGGTTTCATCTTTGTGTTTCTTAAACAGCAGGCCGATCGCACCAGACAATGCATAACCAAACATGTTATAGTGACCAATCGCCTGATTATCGTTACCGGTAATTCGACGCATAAATGGCTGACAAAGTTCAGGTAAAGCACTGGCACAGAGACCTAAAATAACTCCTCCAATAATAATGGACCATAAATTGCTTAGTCCGCTAAATTTAAGAACTAGGCCTAAAACACAGGCAAAATAGAGACTGTGTTGACCTGTAAAGAAGATATTTTTAAACGGTGTAATTCGGGCAAAAACGATGTTCATTACAAAGCCCAGAATTAAAATCAGAGCAACAACGAAGCCATACTTTGTTTGGGCAGCAGCTGTGGCCGCTTCAGGAGAAGCGATCAAGCCGTGAATATGAAAGGCTGATTGAAATAAAACATTGAAGTTTTGTAAAACCCCAGTTAAAGTACTTGAACCAATACCGAATATTAAAAAACCGATAACAGTTTTTGCTGTACCTTTTGTGACATCTGTCCAATCTTTATCTTTTTGAGCAACCAATCCTATAAATGCCACAAAACCAAGCAGCACTGCAGGTTGACTTAGAAAACTAATAATAAAATTTAACATTTCATTCACCTGCTTTATTCATTCATAAGAGGAGCTAATTTAGCTTCAATTTCATTTTGATCCATCATATTTTTAATACCTACTATGGGAATTTTTTTCTCTTTGGCTCTTAAATCATCAGCTACATCACTCAAAGCAATGATAAAGTCACCATTAAAGCTGCCTATTCCGTCTATACTGGTATGACTAACATCAAGGTCCCATTTCTTCTTTTTAGCAACATTTCTAACTTGCACCGTTAGCATTGTGCTAGTACCCATACCAGCCCGACATGTAATTATTGCTTTCTTCATTTTTCTTCTCCTTCAAATTCATTTATATAATTAATTATTTCCTGCACATTATTTGCATGACTAACTATTTCGAAAAAGTCATTTTTTGAAAGTAAGTTAACCAGCTGTGCCATTTGATCCAGATGCCCGTTTGCTTTTGTAGAACTTAAGGTAAAAATATATTTAACCGGATCGTTATCTTTGTTATGAAAAGGGACCGGATTTTTTAAAACAGTCAATCCTATCCCATCTTTTAATGCCCCGTCTTCTATCTTGGCGTGCGATAAAGCAACATGAGGCATAAATACGATATAAGGTCCCATTTCTTCTGCTATTTTAATGACGCTTTTCAAATAGTTATCTGTCACTAAACTATTTTTAACAAGGGGATGACCTGCTTTTAAAATGGCATCACGCCAATTTTTTGCGCTAACATTCAATTGAATCAATTTCGGATCTATTAGTGGTGTCACTTAATTTTTCATCTCCTTTCTCTACGGAATCAAAGAGTTTAATAAAAGTAGGTGCGTTTTCAGCATGTTCAAATTTTTCTAATAGACTTCTATTGGAAAAAATTTCAGTTAATTGTGTTAGCGCCTTTAATTGAGAATTAGAATTTGGTGCATAAAGGCTAAAAACATATTTTGCTTTGATATTGTTGCTAAATTTAACAGGCGGGGTAAAACAAACCAGGCTCATACCAGGCACAGAATACTTTGTGGGGTTATCCGGCTTTGCGTGAAGCAGCATGACATTATCCATAATTTTCATGTATGGTCCGTATTTTTCTATTTGCATACACATTTTGCAAGTGTATTTCTCATCAGCAATATGATCCTTTTCAAGTAGCTTTCCAGTAACTTTTACTGACTCCTGCCAGGAATAAGTGCCATTTTCAAAAGCAATTCTTCTTTCTGGCAAGATTTCGCTTAAGCAAGGTAAATGGCTCTGCTCTTTTTTAAAAGGAACATTTTTTTGAGAAAAATAACTCTGCAGAGCGGCTGTCAAACCTGTAAAGTCCTTAACATGAGCATATTCACTAACTATGTCTAAAATTTGCGTTGTTTTAACAGCCGGAGAATTATGAACAGAAGATGAAGTTTGAACTTTAGAAGCCAAATGCTGTCTGATTGTTTGTAAATCATAGTCAGTTAAAATGTGATTGATATTTACAATTGGAGCACCTTTATTTGTTACTGGTAAAGTGGCTATGACCAAATCTGCATGAACTTTGGCTTGCTTTTCATAATCTTGCTTTGTAATAACCTTTATCTTTAACTGATCAGGAAACATTTTTTCGAGTTGAATTTTTAAAAGACGGGACGTCCCAATTCCACTGCCGCATACCAAAGTAATTTTTTCTTTAAGACTTTGACTTTTTGCATTTTTGAGCAGTTCAATTTCTCCGCCAAAGTACACTGCAATCAGTTCTATTTCATCAGCAGTTAAAGACTTTTTCAGATATTGTTCAAAGGGCTGAATGGCTTCTTTAGTTAAAAGATAAATTTCTGGATACTTTTTTCTGATACTTAACAAGCTTGAATTTAAGAACTGAACATTGTATAAAACTCTTCTTTGAGCAGCTACCAAATGTGTTGTCAGTGCATTTTGCAAGCTCTTATTGTTTACCAAATCAATTCCAGAAATTACAGAAAAGCGTTTGATAATTTGTGCCGCAATATTAGACATTTCTTGTGATTCAAAATTTTTGCTTATTTTGCTTATTTGTCTTGAATCAATTATTTTACAGAGAAGCTGACTTTCAGCGTTTAAATGTTCTGCAGAAATTCCCAAATAACTCAGCAAATTACGAATTAAAGGATCGAACTTACCGCTACCTTTAATTTTTTTATTCCTGTTATTTTTTAAAAAATGTCCATTTCTGTATCTTATAACTGAAAAACAGATGTACTCTTTAACTTGAAAAACTGACTCATCTGTTAATAAGCAACCAATATTTTGTTCAACTGTTAAAAGTACTTGCTCAATTTCTACTTTTTCCTTAGTTTCTAAACTCAAAAATGGAGCAATCTTATCAAAAATCATTGTTCCTTGAATATTAGCTAGTTTTTGTAAAGCAAATTTGCGAATTTCCTCCTCTAAACCTGTGATTAAATAGCCACTTTCTTCTAACTCTAACTTCAAGTTTCTGCTTTCAGTGTCTTTTTTTACTTTCGCCAAGTCACTCTGAGTGGTTCTTCTCGTTACTCCGTTTAGAGAGTTTAAATATTCAATAGTAACCCTATTTTTTCTGCAAAGAATAGCAAACTCAATTGCTATTACTCTAACCGATTGCGGCAGCTTAACTTTTCCTTGCTGCAAATCATGTTTAAGGTTCTTCTCAATCTCAGAAATTTCGTATGGTTGAACAAAATAGCCATGATTTCTAACTGTCATAATCTTATTCAAGTCATGCAGCTCAAGCCATTCGTTTAACCCGTTAATAGCTGAATAGGCAGTTCTCTTAGTTATTTGAAGTTTATTAGTTATTTGGCTAATACTTAATAAAGAGTTCGAATTTGTTAACATTTTTAGTAACAAGTATTCGTGATACAACAAGATATATTTCACCTGCTTTCTAACTCTCAAATAAATAATAAATGGGGTGCAATGAAACTTGTTGCACATTTAAAACTGAAAAATGATACACTTTCATATACTCTAATCTGTATAAAAAAAACATAATTCAGATTACAAATCAGAATTATGTTTTTAAAAATAATATTCCATTTAATTCTTACGATTTAGCAAAAATTTTAAAGCTTCTTGCCGTTTGTTTTAATAACGGTTTTAAACCAATCAAATGAATCCTTTTTATAACGCTTCAGTGTACCCTTGCCTCTATCATCTAAATCAACATAGATTAATCCATATCGCTTAGACATTTGGCCTGTTGTAAATGAAATACAATCAATACATCCCCAAACCAAGTACCCAATTACTGGGACTCCATCAAGTTCGATTGCTTTTTTCATTTCTATAATATGATCTTTTAAATAATTTATACGGTATGGATCATGTATTTTATAATCTGACGTTAGTTTATCCTCGGCACCTAAACCATTTTCAACTAAAAATAACGGTAATTGGTATCGGTCATAAACTTGATTTAGCCATATACGTAGCCCAATTGGATCAACAGTCCAGCCCCACTTGTTTTTTTGTAAATACGGATTGACAACTGTATCTTCACTGGCAGCATTGCCAGAACCAATTATTTTTCTATTCGGGTCTGCACTCACAGTACTTGATAAATAATAACTGAAACCTATGTAATCGACACATCCATGGTTTAAATCGTCTAAATCCTTATCAGTGATTTCAATATGATAACCCTTTTCCTGCCATTCTTTTAAAATAAAATTAGGATATTTGCCTCGCACTTGTACATCAGAGAAGAACATTTGATATTGGTTTAACTTTTGCGCTTTCAGAATATCTTTTGGGTTGGGAGTGTTGGGATAATAGGGTGAAGCAGCCACCATGCAGCCTACCTTAAGGTTGGCATTTAAAGAATGAGCATATTTCACAACCTGACTTCCCGCAACAAACTCATTATGAACGGCTTGGAACATGATTTCACGCTTATCATCATTTGCATTAAAAATTAAGCCGGAATTGGTGTATGGAAAAAGAGGATTTTCTACTAAATATTGATTATTTATTTCATTAAACGTCAGCCAATAATTTGTGTATTGCATAAAATTATCTAAACAAACTTTAGCAAATTTTACAAAATATGCGATGCACTTGCGATTACGCCACCCGCCAAATTTTTCTACCAGATAATAAGGCATTTCAAAGTGTGACAATGTTATGATGGGCTTAATGTTATATTGCTTCATCGTCTCAAACAAGTTATGGTAAAATTTTAATCCTTGCTCATTAGGCTCATTTTCATCGCCATGTGGAAAGATTCTTGACCAATTAATGCTGACACGCAAGCACTTAAAGCCCATTTTCGCCATTAATTTAATATCACTTTTATAGCTATGATAGAAATCTATGGCCTTATGATTAGGATAATACTCTTTCTTGTTAATAGATGTTGTAATTTCCCGCTTAGTTGTTGCAGTTCCTGCAGTTAGTAAATCTGAAATATCCAATCCTTTTCCGTCTTCTAGATATGCGCCCTCAACTTGATTAGCAGATAGAGCTCCGCCCCATAAAAAATTATTTTCCATTCGCAGTTTATCTCCTACTGTACAAACATAATTTGATCCTGAGTATGAATAATATCATCTTCCTTAACGCTAACATCAATTTGGTATTTTTCAGGATTTGTAATAATAATTGGTGATTCGAGCGTATAACCAGCTTTTTTTATCATTTCCATATCTGCTTCTAAAATTTCCTGTCCCTGTTCGACTCTATCGCCATTTTTTACTAAAGCGTTAAAATATTTACCATTTAAATTAACAGTATCAAGTCCAATATGAATAAGAAGCTCAACGCCTGTATCACTGCGTAAGCCAATGGCATGCTTAGTAGGCATAACAGTAATTACCTGACCATTAAATGGTGCTATTACTTTATTCGAATTAGGAATAACAGCTATTCCCTTGCCTATACTCTCATTTGCAAAAACTTCATCTTGAACATCAGCAAGATTAAGCACTTTACCCGTAAAAGGAGAAGTGATTACTAAAGCCTGATGATCATTTTTTTCTGCTGTTTGATCTTTATTTACTGCTTGAGTGAGGTCAGCTGCCATTTCATCTGAATCCGTATTTTGGTCTTTAAATCCCCAAAAGAAGGTTAAAAGAACACCCAATACAAGTGAAACACCTGAACCTAAAACCATAAAGCCAATTGGTTTATATGACAGCATAAATATAGAAAAGATATTATGAAAGACATAGGAGGTCATCATAACATGAAATAATGCACTGACTGCTCCACCAACGCCACCAGCTATGGCAGTAATTATCATTAAACGCTTTGACTGCATAATCAAACCATATAAAATTGGTTCAGTGACACCAGCAAAAATTCCTGTAATAGCCGTCGAACCTGAGACGCCACGCAGTTTCGTGTTTTTTTGCTTATAAACACTATAAAGAAAAGTACCCAGAGCTATTCCTATTTGTCCCCAGACAGCACAAACATTAACTCCTTCTACTACATCTCCACCAACGGCTTTTAAATTTTGCAGAGTAATTGGCGTAAAACCCCAATGTAGTCCTAAAACAGTTAAGAATGGATAAGAAGCGCCTAATACTAATCCGGCCATTAACCTACTTTTACCAAATAACCACATAATTGCTGCTGAAATCCAATTACCTACATTGGTCCCAAATGGTCCAAACACTAAAACAGTTGCCGGAACCAATAAAAGCAAACAAATCATTGGGTTTAAAAATAATTGTAATTGTTGTGGGATGTATTTTTTCAGTAATTTATTAAGTAAAGCATAGACAGCAATAATTACAAAAATCGGAAAAACTGTCATTGAATAATCAATTGGATCTAAGCCTAATCCAAATAAATGCAGTCCATGTTTTCCTATTAGTCCTGTAAAATTTGGCTCGAGTAACGCTGCGCCTAATGCACCACCTACGAAGGGATCAGCCTTAAATTGCTTAGACAGTGTAATACCTAGAAATATCGGTAAAAAATAAAAAATAGAATTACCCGCAGCTGAACAAACTAAATATAGTGTACTAGTAGGTGATAGCCAGTGAACTGTCGTTAGCACTGTTAATAAAGCTTTGACCATTCCTGCCCCTGCCATAATGGATATTAAAGGCAAAAATGCACCAGAAATAACTTTTGTTAGTGAAAACTTTTCATTCTTATTATCTTCTGTTTCAGAATTATTTTCTGAACCAATCATTTTTTTGATAACATCATAAAACTCAGTTACATTGGGACCAATTACGACCTGGCATTGTCCACCACTCAAAACAACGCTTAAAACACTCGGTAATTTATTTAAATCTTCTTTCTTAATTTTACTGTTATCTTTTAGTACAAAACGAAGTCTTGTAGCACAATGGACCAAACTATTAACATTTTCCGAGCCACCGACATATTTCAAGATCGTTTTTGCTTCTTTATCTATTTTTTTCATTTTTACTCCATATTATTTTTTATTATCAACAAGTGTTAATTGGTTAAGATGTAAGGTTAGATAAAGCATTTCATCCTCCCCAATCTGCCAGTTATATTTGTCATGCAAAAAAGCTTTAATTTTTTCTGCACACTGAAAATCACGGGCATATTTGGCCTCTATAACTTTTAAAATTGAATTTTTTGAATTGGACGTTTCATGATTTAGTTCACGCAAAATAAAATATCTTAAGTGATTGATAAAGCGCTTATAACTATATGAATCTTCTTTCAAGTCCTTCTGGTAATAATCAGAAACGATTGCCAAAACCTGATCAATAATTTTAGTACTGGAAATAGTTGTATCCATGTCATTAATCGAAAAATTGGCATTAATCAAATGCAAAGCTATATAAGTTGCCTCTGAGTGTGGAATCTCAAGTTTTGTCTGTTCGCGTAAAAATTCAACAGCATTTTCAGAAAATTTAAAAATTTCAGGATAAATAACTTTAACATCCCATTCTAATGGAGCTTTAAAATTCAAATTTTGCTTGACCCTTTTTAGCATAAAACTAATATGATCAGAAAGAGTCAATAGTAGCATGTCATTAAACTTAAGATTTAGCTCTTGTTCACCTTTTTGAATAATTTGACGTGCATATTCAATACTGGCATCGTCAATCCTTTTTATTAATTCTTGAAAGGCCTTAACGGAATCATGGTCAAATATAACGTAATTCTTTTCTATTTGAGCTTTTTCAAGGTCGATAACACAACCAATTTTTTTGCCATAGCCAATTGCTTTACCTAAAATTATTCGTTCATTTTTTGACTGATCTTCAACTAAAATAGCGTTATTGTTCAAGTTATTCTTCAAAATCCACAATTTTTCCACCTCTTTTCCAAAAAACGTTATAAAAAAAGCGTTACCCACAGCTCATCAAAAAAACTGTAAGTAACGCCTTGTAAAAAGTAACGTCCTTAATGGATATAAGTATATCATTTCTTGTAAACTCTTTCAAATAAAAATTAGACAAAGTTTTATTGAGTTCGTATGTTTGCTTGATTTTTGTGCCAGTAAAGTTTGTCTTCATTTGCTCAGATTAAATAAAAGTGTAGCTAGTAAAAACTAAATTCTTCCATCAAAATTTTTCTAGACCTCTTATCTTTCCTTTTAGATTCGTACACATACCTGCGTCTTTTTTACATTTACCTTCTATTTTTTATTATCTACCATTAAAGATGGAAAACGCTTTTATAAATGGAGGTATTTAATATGATTAATAATTCAAATTTATGTCTTAATCGTAAATCAGCACCTGGTTTACCACTTGCTGATTTTATTAAACTAGCAAGTGAATTAGGAATCAAACATGTGGAATTGCGAAATGATCTAGGTAAAGAACCTGACAACAAAAATATTTTGGATGGAATGAGTATTTCAGATTTTAATGATCTATTACAAAAATACGACGTTCAGGTTGAAGATATAAATTCACTTGGTAATACGGATTTATTGAGCCAGAAAGACAGCAATTTAAATGATCTCGATGAGATGATTACAATCGCTCAGGGAATTGGGACCCAAAAAATTCTTTTCTGTCCGGTAATGGACAAGCACGACGATAGAAGTGACAGCCAAAAATTTAATGAAGGTGTTAAAACCATTAAAGAATTTGCAAAAAGACTTCAAGATAAAGGAATGTCTGGTTTATTTGAAACATTAGGTTTCCTTGAAAGTTCAATCAGAACCCCATTTAGAGCCATTGATATTATCGAAGAAGCTGGTGCAACCAATTTTAAAGTAGTAGCCGATTTATTTCACTGGTTTATGGGCGGTGTCACACGTGATGATTTAGATAATAAGCTTGATGTTAATAAAGTTGGTCTCATCCATATGAGTACAATTGAAACTCAGATGCCAAAATCTAAATTGACTGATCAAAATCGTGTGCTTTTAAGTGATCCAAATCATGATAATATCAATGCATTTGACACTATTAATTGGTTTTCAAATAGCAAATTTGATGGTCTATTTTCATTTGAGCCATTCTCAGACGAACTTTGCAAGTGGGATTATGAAACTGCAAAGAAAAATCTTATCAAGAGCATTAACCTGATTAAAAATATTTAGGAGGATTTATTATGTTGGAACTAAATGACTTTTGTATTAATCGCTGCTGTGCAGGAGGCTTATCTCTGCCCGACTTTGTAAAATTAGCTAATGATGTCGGAGTTCATAATATAGAATTAAGAACAGACATACACCACGGGAGCAATTTTTTGGATGATTTGAGCATTGCAGAGTTTAATAATTTGCAGCGCAATTATGATGTTCATGTAGCAAATATTTCAGCCGAATTTAATCTTGATGATCGCAGTGACTTGAATACAAAATTAAAGGGAGTTTCCGAATTAGCTGAAATTGCACAAAAAATTGGTGCTGATCATATTTTGTTTACTCCTATCAGGAATGCAGATGATATCCGTACTGATGAACAAAAATTTGATGATCTAGTTCATAATATTAGAATTTATTCAGATATTCTTGGAACTGTGGGCGTTAATGGCTTGGTAGAACCTTTAGGATTTGGTGACTCATCATTGCGTTTCCCGTGGGTTGCACAAAAGGTTTTACAAGAGGCGGATGCTAAAAACTTTAAGTTAATTGCAGATACCTTCCATTATTATAAAGCCGAGGTTACTAAAGATGATTTTGACGAAAAGGTCGATGTCAGCCGTGTTGGCTTAATTCATTTAAGTTCTATTACTTCTGCAAAATCTCCAGAAGAAGCTGATGATGCCGATCGTTACTTTATCTCTGCTAATGAAGAAGACGTGATGAAATCTATTGAACAAGCAAATTGGTTTAAGGAGAGCAACTATTTCGGTCTTTATTCATTTGAGCCTTGTGCACCTGAAATTAATAATTGGAGTTATGATAAATGCAAACAACAAATTGCAGACAGTATTGAAAAAATAATTGCCGGTTAGAAAACCAGATCTAAAATCGCTTAAATCCTAAAAACTGTTGAAAGATTCGCTTAAGAAGCTGTCAACAGTTTTTTATATACTAAAGACATATTAGATTTTAAAATTACTATTCCAAATAGGTCTAGGTATCCAGACTTTTTATAATATACGTAATCACTGGTTATACTTTCATTACTTGAAACGGTCCACCAAACTGCTTGCGCCATGCTCTTCTAAAAAGCAAATTAGTCAAAAATAAAAATATTGAACATCTATTTTTAAATGTTCAATATTCTTTTTGAAAGTTATTTTTAGATAAACGAATTGAATTTGTTTGAGAGATATATATTAATTTTATTACTGGGCATTAATTAAATCTATGCTACGAACAATTTCTTTCTTGGCTTTTTCTGCATCCCATTTATACAAGTCTGGAGAAAATGGTTCAAAAGAATATAAGCCATTATAAGTACTTTCTTCAAACATTTTTACGTGATTTAAGGCATTCATAATGTCATTCTTAGTTACCAAGATTCGGTCAGCATCACCTAATTCTTCACGTGGCTTTTGATTAACAACTGAGCTTAAATGAACTAAACCAACCATTTTAGGATCTACTTTAGTCTCAAAGTCTTCTTTAGTAACCTCGGCTAAATAATAGTGGAAATTATCAGCTACTAACTTGAAGTTATCGACTTTGGCAGCTTTAATAATATCTTGTGCAAGCCATGGTGTTCTTAAGGATGAATCCATGAATCCCAAAGGCTCGAGCAAACCACTCATGCCATTTTCTTTTAAGAGTTTAGAATAAGCCTTCATATTATTAATAGCGCCTTGACGACATTCTGCACTCGTTCTCTTGTCATTTGCATCTCTAACTGGACAGAACAGAATATTTTTCACGTGCAAAACTTTGCCAATATCAATCATTTCGTTAAGACTTTTCAGGTTTTCTTCTAAGCTCTCTACCAGATCCATATTTCCCTGAGCATTAATATCTACTACTTGAATATTTTTTTCATCAAGCAACTGCTTAATTTCTTCAGGTTGATAACCATCTAAAATGGTAGAATTATCGACTTCACCTGTTATATCATTACGCAACTCAATATATTTTATGTTCAGATCAGCCACCATGTTAATAAAATCTATTAAGTCTAATCCAGGGGCAGATTTTCTATTGATACAAAAGTCATTGTATGTAAGCATCCAGGTATTCCTCCTTTCATTAAATGTGGAGTCCATCTTTAATAGACTTCAAAGTTTTTTCATTTGACCATTCTATGCGATCAGGCCACATAAACACATTATTGGTCACAATTCCATCAAAGTTAATTTCACGAAGCGTAGAATAAAAGGCATCCATATCAACTTCGCCTTCACCAGGATTTAAGTGTTGATGAATAGTTACAGGAGCACCAGGCGGGTTGATAGTATATCTCAATCCATAAGAACCAGCAAAATTAAACGTATCTGCAATTAGGACGTGGCTCAGTACATCTTTTGAATCTAAAATTTGCTTTCTGACATCACCTTTACCACCATCAGAATAAAAGGCATGTGCCGAACACAATACTTGGCCAACATTATCAGAGTTGAGTGAGCGAATAAGCTGTGCAGCAGCATAACTGGATTCAATAAAGTCATTTGGGTGGGCTTGAATTTCAAGTCTAATTCCTTCCTTTTCAAAAATAGGAAGCAATTCCTCCATGGATTTATACCACTGACCTTCTGAAGCAACAGAATTATATTTATCCCCAGAAAATTCAGTATTAATGGTATTAACCCCAAGTTCAGAGGCAAGCCAAATTGTCCTCTTCATATTGCGTACAGCTGCTTGTCTTTCTTGTTCGTTAGGTGAGGACCATTGCTGGACAGGAACCAAAGATGAAATTTCAACTCCAGCATCCTTACACCATTTGCGAACATTTGTAATCATAGCGGAATTTGCTTTAGGATATTGATAAAACCAGAAGAAATCAGTTCTAGGAGCTAATTCCAAATATTTGTATCCTAGCTCTGCTACTTTGTCAATCGTTTCGTGAAGTGGCGTACTATCGCGAAACATTGAAGCATCATATGCTAATTTCATAAAAATCTCTTTTTCCTTTTTAATTATTAATTCTTGTAAAGATCTGGTCTTTCAGGCAAAACTACTGGTTCTTTGACAAAACCATTGTCACGTGATTTCTCTAAAGCATCGGCAGCTACACATGCCATTAAACCATCCCAAGTTGTTGGAGCTGTCGGGTTAAGGTGATCAGCTAGTACACCATTTACCCAATCTTGGATTTCTGAATCAAAGGCTTGACGGAAACGGAAACTATCATTTTGTGGAATTGCAGTTTGTGCTCTTTCTTGAGTTTTTACTTGAGTGAAAATTGGGCTGGTTAATGCAATAGTTCCTTCTTCACAGACAACTTCACAATTAATATCGTAACTATTATGGTTATTAACAAATACTTCTAGATCAGCATGGATACCATTCTTAGTATCAAATGTCATCACTTGGGGATCATGCAAACCTTCGTGAGTGTATTTGGTTTGTGCTCCAGGAATAAAGCATGAAACTTTGTCATAGTCACTACCAACTAACCAGTGCATAATGTCACATTCGTGAATAGCAGTTTCAACAATGGCATCATTATCGTAGTAATCAGAAACAGTTGTTTCATTTCTGTGAGTCATGTGCAGGAGTAAAGGCTTGCCATAAGTGCCTTCGTCAATAGCTTTCTTAATTTGACGATAACCATTGTCATAACGACGCATGAAGCCTACTTGAACCAATCTTTTACCAATTTTGGTTTCTGCTTCAACAACGCGTTTACAATCATCTGCTGAAGTTGAAAGTGGCTTTTCACTAAAGACATACTTTCCTTCTTCAAGAGCTTTCAAGACAAAGGGTACATGAGTATCGTGTGGACGAGTAACTACCATGATAGCGTCAATATCAGGTGACTCGATTAATTCCTCACCCGTTTCAAAATGCTTGCAGTTATATTTTTGAGCATATTTTTCAGCAAGTTCTTGTTTAATATCAGCAACACCTGCTAGAGTGGCGCCATTAATTCTATTAGCGACACGGTCAATATGGTCTGAGCCTTTATAACCACAGCCAATAATACCAATTCTAAGTGTCATAATATTCCTCCTATATATTTTAGTATTAGTAAGCGCTTTCGCTCACTTGTTACAAATTTCATTATAGAGCTTTCAGTTGGAGCCTCAATGTATATAAATATTCATAAAATGTAAAAAACAGCTAATTATTATTACTTTTTTTTTGCCAAAAAATGATCACAATGCAGTTACCCATTAAAGCCAAAATACCCATAACTATAAAAGAAATAGTCATTGAATATTGTGCACGTAATTGTCCCGCAAAAATGGGAAAGAGTGTCATTCCCAAAGCATAGATAGACTGAAAAACACCTGTTGCTGTCGAAAGTGCCTTCTGTGGCACGTTAGAAATCGCTGCTGCATTAAGAATGGCAAACAATATTCCCGTGCCAACTCCAGGTATAACCTGTAACAAATATATTAAATAGATTTGCCTAGCCAAAGGAATAGCAAAGCAGTAAAGCGCCAGTAAAATATAACTAACTATTAAAATACTTCGGTCACTAAATTTGGCAATATACTTTGAAGACGTTATGCGGGCAAATAAAACAGCCGAACACATATAAATGATCGAGGATAATCCTTCAGCATAAGACGGTGCATTGATTTCTTTAATCACCTGGCTGGTAAAGGACATGGTAGTAGCCATCTGTATTCCTTGTTGAATAAAAGCTAATACGCCACAGATTAGCAAAGTTTTATTTTTAAAGACATTGATTAAGTTGATAAAAGAATTCTTTCCAGAACTATAGCTGAACTGAAAAGTTGGTAACGTTATGGTCATAATGCAGGCTAATATACCGGCTAGTACGCCTAAAATACATAGGCCTTTCATGGCTATTTTTTCATAAAATAAACTAGAAACCACAAAGCCGAGCAGCATTCCTAAATTATTGGCCATTACCAGAATACCCATGTTTTCTACTTTGCTCACATCTGAACGTAGTTTTAAAAAGTAAACCATAAAAGAGAGCCAGGTTGAACTAGCTATTCCTGAAAAGATGTTACCTAATAAAAAACCAATACCGCTAGGAAAAAGTACCCTCATAATTGAAGCCAGTCCAGCTAATAACGTTCCTAACGTAATTAGCAACTTATGGTTTAAATGCCAATCTGCCAGCATTCCCAAAGGAATTCTCAATAGCATTTGCGAGAAGCCATAGGCCCCAACCACAATTCCGATAAAGCTGGAAGCAACATTAATAGCAGCTAGAAATGGTGTTTGGTAAGGTACATAAACATATTGTGCAAACCAAAACAGAATAATAATAATGATAAACTTGATTATCTGATGTTTATTTTTCATATTACTATCCCAGTTTATAAAATTAATTCTTTTTCAAGCCTGTTCATCTGCTCAGTATCAACTAATTCTGCGAATGCCGGTGCACTAATAATTTTCTTTTTTAGTGAAACAGTAGCGGTATTACTTTCTTCTTGTTTTAAAACTTCTTGCTCACCACTTACTCTCGCATAAATTGCTTCTTCTTTGAAAGTTGCCATGCTATAACCCATTTTAAGCAAATCATTCCAGCTAAAAGTTTTTGCTAAATTGGCAGAATTGATTAATAGTGGTATTTTTGAAAATTCTTTTGTTATTTGCAGTAATTCCTTTTCTGATGAAACGCTGTCGACGTATAACATGTCAGCGCCTGCAATGCAATAAGAACGCAGTTTAGCAATAGTTTCATTAATATCACAAACTGCTCTAGACGAAGAATGAGCCATAATGATAAAGTCAGGGTCTTTTCGAGCTTCAACTGCATCATGTATTCTTTTATCCATTTCGGAAACTGACGCTATTTGTGTCACAGACATTTGACCACAACTCTTAGGCCAGACACCATCATCAAGGTAAATTCCAGCCGCGTTAATCGCTTCATAGCTACGAGCTGTTCGTGCTATATTTTCCTTTGCACCATGGCCAGTGCCAACATCACATAAAACTGGAATAGAAACATTTTCAATAATTTTGCGGGCCTGATCGAATAATATATAAAAATCAGCAAAACCCATATCAGGTTTACCATATGCGAAATTAGTAGCAGATCCGGTTACATTGATTGCTTTAAAGCCTGCTTTTGCACTTATTTTAGCTGATAAGCCGTCCCCAACTACAGGCATTTTAAGGATTTCCGTTCTGTTATGAACAAGCTTTTTAAACATTAAGCGCATCGTTTTGCCTTTATTCTTCATAATTCTTCTCCTTACTATAAAATTCGTACAGCTGTTGTTCTGAGCTTAAAGTATTTGCGATAACAGATTCTACAGGCACTATAAATGTCGGCTTAAATTTTTGGACCTCTTTTAGATCTAAGTCCGTATTGTCCAATTCAATTCCAATTTTTGAGAAAAATTTTTCAGCTTTTAATTGCACCAATTCTTTTCGGGTTAATCTATCAACAATAATTTGCTTAATCCCCATCTTTAAAAGTAATTCGATTCTGCTTATTAATTCTGCATAACCATATTTTGTTATTCCTTCTAATTTTGGAATAATTTGTAAATCGTAGTCCTTACCCCCTGCTACTGCTGCTTTAACCATATTCATAAAAATCTTTTTAGCTAATGTACCTGCTATTTCAGTAGAGGTGGCTGGCCACTTTTGATCATTAAGAACTAAATAGCGTGCCCCTGCATTTCCCAATTCCTTTGCGGTAGTCCAGGCACTAAGTTCATTGCCAAAACCGGACTGGCCATCAGCAATTAAGGTTGCTTCTGTTTCTATACTAAGCGTACTAAAATATTGCAAATACTCACGCCTTGTGATCAAACCTTCATTATCTTTTCCTAAAGTCATTATGGCTAGCAATCTACCACTGACAAAAAGCGGTTGGTCACTTTCCAAGTTTTTAATTAAGTTGGCAGAGATAGTTACAGGTATTATTCCTTTTAACATTATTTTTCTCCAATTATTAAAAAAACTCGCAGAGGTTAATTTCTGAATGTATATTTGATCATTCCGAAAAGTCAACTGCGAGTTCTATAAATTACATTTTGCAATAAGACTGTATTTTATTTATTTTTTTCTTTAGCCGAGTCTAAAGCCTGTTTAACAGCCTCTTTCATAGCTCTGCTGGATGATGAGGCACCGGAAATAGCATCAACATCATAAGTATTTTTCTCTACCATAATTTTTGGTAAAGCTTTGATTGCTCTCTTACCGTAGTCTTCACTTTCGCTTTCTTGTAAAACTTCAATATTTTTAAGGTTTTGATTGTCATCTACAGTAACGCGAACCACAATATCATTACCCATGCCGGCAGAACTTACGCCAAGATACTGATTCTTGCCAAGTTCAAAAGTGTATTTCTTCTTTAAATCACTTGCTAAATCAGGATCTGCTTTAACAGAAGCACCTGTAGCAGCATCGTTGCCGTTTTCAAACAGAGCATCTTTATCGTGCTTAGCCTTAGCTGCATTTTCACCAGCGACTTTACCGAATATCAAGCAGTCAGCCAGGTTTTCTCCACCTTGATAAATTCTGACAATATTGCTACCTAATTCTCCTGCTCCGTATAAATGCGGTATGGCATTGTTAAACGGATCCATGATCTCAGCTTTGCCATTTCTCTTAGGACCACCATGAGTTTGAGCAACAGATTGAACCATTGGCAAAGCATAAATGGTATCAGATGTATCAAATCTTTCCAAAGTCGCAGCTGCTCTGTGAAAGTCTAAGTCGTTTCCAGATTCTGCATAAGAATTGAAAGTATCAATTGTTGAAGTTAACGTTTCTGGTTTGACATCAATTTTTGCAGCCAGTTCCGCAACACTATTTGCACTAATTAAGAAGTTCTTTAGCGCACGCTGATATGGAACATGATCAATCTTTGCTAATCTTTCGTATTGTTTTTGGTCAAAGACAACATATGGCTTGATCGGTGCCTGAGGTGTACGCCATTGACCATGATTATAAAACCAGCCTTCAATACTGAAAATATCTTCACGACAATATCTTGTACCATCATCACCAACTGCAAAAATACTGCCAGTGTACATTTCCTTAGCATCAATATCTGCTGGCTGGAAAACACTGCGTTCTCCTTCTTTAACCGGCAAAGTTAAATCTCCCACAATGCCAGCGGAATTATAAGTTGTCATATGCCATAATCTGGCACCAGCTTCAAGCGCAAGATCAATGCCATCACCAGTATTATAGAGCGTACCAACAGGAGCCAAATGATGTTCACCAATAAAGTCTTGAATCTTAATCTTACTGTTTGAAAAGCCACCAGTTGACAAAACCACACCATTACGGGCACCGATATTTCTAACTTTGTCTTTTCTTTTAATTTGGACACCAACTACTGTCTTATCCAGCGTTTGAATAATATGAACTGCTGGTGAATCGTACCAAACATCAATATCATCCATCCTGTCCAAAACTCTTTCTCTAAGTACAGTCCATAAAGCGGAATCAAACATGCCATTATGAACTGTCATTAACTCTGAAGCCGAAGAATCAGGAAATTCTGGGTGAGTGGCAGTGGTTTGGTTATCTGCAGTATGAGACAACGGGTTGTCATCCGGATGCTCACCAAACACAAAAGGCTCAACTTCCAAGTATTTAGAAAAATACTCTTTCATATTGGCCAAACCATTAATGACAGTATCTTCCACATCTTCATCAATGTGAAAGCCCTGGGCCAAGGCTTTATAATAGGTTCTGAATTTTTGCGGGTCTGGTGTATAACCAACATTTTGACCCGAATACCTAGTATTGCCTCCCTCATGGCCTTCAGGTGCTTTGTCAACAAGGAGGACTTTTGCCCCATTATCAGCAGCAAACCTAGCTGCACTGGCACCTGCGCCACCGAATCCTAAAACTACTACATCGTAGACTTTATCCCATTTAATGGACTTATCAATAATCATATATATTAAAAACCTCACTATTTTTTATAAAAAGGCAATTTAGGCGAAAACTAACTTAATAAAATTAAATTAAACAAGTGTGCTCTGTTATTAATTAAGTGTACAAGTAATATAAGCATGCCTTTTAATTCATCTATATTTTTCTTTTACTTTTGGTATGGCGCAAATAACTCATCTTCCATATATTTATGAGCTTTTAACGCCATTTCAAATGGATTATGCTTCTTAGGGTCTTGCTCAGCCTCAACCATAATCCAACCAGTATACTTATGGTCTGCTAAAGTTTTAAATACCGGCCTAAAGTCAATGCTGCCATCACCAGGAATGGTAAACATGTCATTCATGAAAGAATCTTGGAAGGACAAACCTTTCTTTCTTGAATCATCTTCTTTATTTTTACGGACATCTTTAAAGTGAACATGAACAACGCGATCGACAAATTCATTGAGCATAGGCATGACCTCTCCTTCTGAAACATAGGCATGACCTGTGTCAAAAACCAGGCCGACCTTATCAGGATCAGTATTATCCATCAATCTCTTAGTCTCAGCCAAAGTTTGAATACCTGTTCCTAAATGGTGGTGATATGCGACTTTAACATCATACTTTTTAGCAATTTCACCATACTTATTCAAACCAGCACATACTTTTTCCCATTCTTCATCTGTGAAATATGGTTTATCTTCAAAAATGTTCTTACCGGTTTGTTGAATGGAATAAGTTTGCTCTGAAACAGTTGCAATATGTGCACCAAGAGCCTGCAGTTTTTTACAGTGTTCTTCAAAGTCCGCTGTTGCTTTTTCAAGTCCGTCTCTAATGATAAAGCTACTAAACCATTGACCAGCAATTTCAATGTGGCGTAATTTACGCTCATAATTAATTTCATCTGGTCCTGGGAAAAATCCTCCCATCTCTACTCCTTTAAAGCCAGCCAAAGCGGCATCACTTAAAAGTTGGGGAAAAGTATTTTCTGCACCAATTGATGGAATATCATCATTACGCCAGCCAATAGGACAAATGCCTAACTTTATATTTTTATTTACATCATATTCAGACATAATTTTTCTCCTTCATATTTCTTTATTAATCACAATTTCCTATTTGTCATATCTGCTATGGAAGAACTTCTCTATACTATCTAAAGAGGCCCCTTTTGTTTCAGGTACTCTGACTTTGACAAACCATGCACCAAGCAAACAAAATGCAGCAAAAATGTAGAATGATGAAATTCCCAAAGCCGACAGAATGACTGGGAATAACAAACCTACGATGAAATTAGCCATCCACAAAACAAAGATGGTAATTCCTGTTCCTAATCCGCGATAACGGGCTGGGAAAATTTCAGAGTTAAGTAGCCAAGTAACAGGACCAAGAGTACCCTGGTCAATAACTATATAAACCAGTAAAATAATTAGAACTGCATAAGGAGCCCAAGAAGTATGGAGTGCGAAGCTGCCAATCAGCGCTACAACTATCAAGGCAAGGGCACAGAAAGTATAACCAATTAACAATAATGGCTTTCTGCCCAACCTATCAACTGTATACATGCCAACTATGGCACCAATGACTGAAAATACGCCGTTAGCAATATTCATATATAGCGAGGTATTACTACCAAAACCTGCAGAGGTTAGAATCTTTGTGCCGTAATACATTACAGAGTTAATACCGGCGAATTGTTGAAAAATTCCCAATAAGGAACCAGTAATAACAATTTGAAAAATCCACGATTTTTTAAAATCCTTAAACGATGCTTTTTCAGCATTTTCCCGCTCTAGTTCAGCAGCATTTTCTTTTAGTTCATCAATCTCTGCCTCAGCTTGAGCCTTGGTTCTAACACGATACAAAGCCTGTAGGGCTTTGCCAAACATTCCCTTATTGGCATACCATTGCGGACTTTCAGGCACTAAGTACATCCCAAACCAAAGTAAAATACCTGGAATTGCTGTAATTCCCAACATCAATCTCCAAACACCAGCATTATAAATACCAATCGTATTACCCAAAATGGCATTTATAAGAAAAGATAAGCCTTGACCGCCAACAATTAGCAGCTGATTCATGCTAACAAACTTACCACGCTCTTTAGCAGGTGAAATTTCTGCCAGATAAACTGGAACTAAAGCAGAAGTTGCACCAACTGCTAAGCCCATGATTATTCTTAAAATCAACAAGATACCAGTATTAGGTGCAAAACCACAACCTAAACCTGTAAGCGTAAACAACACGCCTAACCAGATCATTAATTTCTTACGACCCATTTTGTCGCTTAACGGGCTACCGAAAACAGCACCAAAAGCGGCACCAAAGGTTAATCCACTGGAAACGACACCTTGTTCAAAGGATGACAAGTTTAACTGACTTGGTTTAGCTAAGAAATCCAAAGAGCCATTTACAACTCCAGTATCAAAGCCAAAGCATAGGGAACCCATACATGCAATCCATGCAACTAAAACTAAATAACCATGATGATTATTTTCATAACTATCTTCTTGCATTTACAATCTCCATTTTTTATGTGACATGCTTTAACAACTAAAGCACATTAAAACTTTAATATGACTATTTCTTATTACGAGCAAATAATAAAAATCTAAGAAATATAGAGATATTTTTCTATTTTCAGTGATTGCAATCACTGGAACCTACTGTAAAGTTCGTTATTTATTTTGCAAACGCTTTTATTTATTAATAAACATAATTTATAAAAGTGACATTTTTAAAAGTACATATAAATGCCTTTGTTACTCATTTATTGTTAATATTAATAAATAAAATACATATAAAATATTTTTAAAAAAGCCTTTTTTATACTTCTAGAAAAGTAATTTCAAGTTAAAAGAATGTACTTTTATGCTTAAAAAATGTATTTTTAATCTTTTTATGAGGCTGAAAAATATATTTTAATCAAGTTTGCTCTTTCATTAACAAATATTTTGAAAACAAAAAAACTTCTTTTATCTCTTATATGTGGCGGTTTTTATTACATTTATTATTCTTTTAAAAAATGAATACCCTTGAAATAGCCTGTAAAAAATGATAAAAATTACTCACGAGCCTATTTTTGGTTATTGCATCACTTATAACTTGATTTTTTAAAATTAGGAATATGGTGATTCAATGAACAATGAACAAGATACATCCCCTAATCAAGCTGATGTACATATAAATAAAAATAAGCAGAAAAGGTTACAACTTTATGGTTGGATAATTACACTAGGTGGCTTGCTTTTTGGTATAGATACTGGAGCTACGAATGGGTCTCTCTCTTTCATGAGTAAACCTGATCAGCTTAATTTAAACGCTTCAGATGAAGGTTTGGTAACCAGCGGTATCACTTTAGGCGCTGCTTTTGGTGCAATCATCGGAGGTAAGCTTTCAGATTATTTTGGCAGAAAACGTGTATTAATGTATTCTGCCTGGGTCTTTATTCTAGGCACCCTAGGCTGCACTTTTGCTCCTAATGCTCTGGTAATGATTTTATGTCGTTTTATATTAGGCCTGGCTGTTGGCGCAGAGTCTGTTATTAGTCCTGTTTTTCTAGCAGAATTGTCCACACCAGAAATAAGAGGCAAATTTGTCAATCATCATGAATTGATGATAGTAAGTGGACAATTACTTTCATATGTAATTAATGCATTATTCGGTGTAATGCTGGGAAGTTATCGCGGCATTTGGAGATACATGCTGGCTGTGGGTCTTATACCGGAAATTTTGCTTTTATTTGGCATACATAAAGTACCTGAATCGCCAAGGTGGTTAGTAACTAAACACCAAAACAATCAGGCACTTTCAGTCTTAGAGAAAATTCGTAACAGTAAAGAAGATGCTAAAGCCGAAATTGTCAGAATTAAGCAATCTTTAGCTTTAAGCAGCAAACAGAAAAAGGCAACCTTTAAGGATTTAAAAATTCCTTGGATTCGTCGTCTAATATTGATTGGTATCGGATTGGGGGTAATGCAACAGGCTATTGGTATAAACATAATTATGTTTTATGGCACAACTGTTTTAAGCAATGCCGGGTTTAGCCATTCTGCTGCTTTAATTGCAAATATTAGCAATGGTATCATTTCAACTCTTGCAACCATTGCCAGCATTCATTTAATGGGCAAAATAGATAGACGGAAAATGGTAATAACTGCTATTTGTGGAACTACTATAACGATGTTGGCAATCAGCATACTTTCGGTGGTATTAATTAAAAGTCCAATTTTCCCATATGTTATGCTTTTACTGATGGCTATTTTTCTGATGTTTTTCCAAGGAGGAGTTTCGCCCATTGTTTGGGTCCTTCTGTCAGAAATTTTCCCTCAAAGTATTCGCGGAATGGCTATGGGCATTGCGACTTTCTTTTTATGGCTATCAAATTTTTTAGTAGGTTATATATTCCCAATATTATTGACTAATATTGGCTTTAGTAATACCTTTATTGTATTTACTGTACTAAACATCTTTTCGCTATTTTATGCGATTAAATTTATCCCTGAAACAAGAGGAAAATCTCTTGAAGAGCTTCAATCTTGTTTTCAGAATCGTCATGTAAATCAAAGTTCAGATAAATAAGAGGGAACAAAATGAATAAATACTCGGATTTTATTCCCCAAAATGAGTGTGGCGTTACTATTGAAAAGGGAATTTATTTTAATAATCCCAGCGATTTAGCACATGAAATATTCTTTTACCCTATGTTTGGGGCAGAATATCTAGTGACTTACCCCTATAAAGTAAAAAGAGATTTTATGGATTCTTTTTTAATAATATATATCAAAAAAGGAGAAATGGAATTTTTTTTCGTAACCAGGTGTTTATTGCGAAACAGCAAATAGTTTTGTTAGATTGTAAAGAATTCAATTATTATAAGGCTGTAACGGACAGTGATTTTTATTTTCTACACTTTAACAGTCCTTTTATGCAAAAGATTTTCAATGAAGTTATTGAAAACACTCTTCCGGTCTTTACACCCTACAAAAATACTGAAAACTTATTTAGTCGCATTTTTCGGCTAATTTCCACAAACTATGATGGTACAAATGATCCCTTTTTATCCAATCTAACCTACAGTTTAGTTTGTGACCTATTTGCTACTCAAGAGCACGAACTTACTAATCATTCCAGTGAATTTCATTCTGCTCCTAATTATATTAAAATTGCTATTAAATATATGGATCAGAATTATTATAAGAAAATCACTGTCAACGACATTGCTTTAAAGTGTTCAATGAGTCCCTCACAATTAGCACGTGACTTTAAAAAATATACCGGTTTGAGTATTCATAGTTATTTATTAAAAATACGCATAAAGCAGGCTGAAAGTTTACTTGTGAAAGATACAACTATTCCTTTGGAAAAAATAGCAATATCTTGTGGCTTCACAGATGCATCCCATTTATATAAGAAAATAAGGGAAGCAACAGGAATGTCACCTGGGCAGTTCAGAAAAAAGTATTACTAATTTTTAACTTAAACAAAAAAATAAGCACTCCACTATTAATTTTGTGAAGTGCTTTGTTAGCTTATATTATATTTTAAAAATTACTTGCCACCTTCGGCTCTTGACTTGTAGGCACCCTCTGCAGTATTGATAACCAGTTCTTCACCTTCCTTAATGAAGTCGGGAACTTGGACTACCAAACCTGTTTCCATAGTAGCTGGTTTGCCGGAACCGGTAACAGTAGCGCCTTTAATGCCCGGTTCAGTATGAGCTACTTTCATTGTGACAGTTGATGGTAATTCTACACCAAGCAGCTTGCTGTCATTAGCAAACTCCAACTGCACCTCAATATTAGGCATCAGGTAAAGTTTATCATCACCTAATTGTTCTGCTGAAACCTCATATTGTTCATAAGTTTCAGTATCCATAAAAGTATAAATATCACCTTCATTATAAAGATACTGCGCATTTTTTTTGGTGATTTCGACTAAATCTACTTTCTCGGTTGGACGCATAGTTTTATGAACCACAGCACCACTTTCAACATTACGCAAATCCATCTGCATAACAGTGTTGCCCTTTCCGGGCTTATGATGGTTAGCCTTTAAAACACGAATTAGTTTGCCATCTTGACTAAAGACCATACCTTTTTTTAAGTTAATTGCTTGTACCATTTTTTACTCCTTTAAATCTTTTTCTGAATTAATTACTGATTTTAAGAAAACCACGCTGGAGGTAAAGCAAATTTTTTAATTAATAGTAAAAAAATCTCATTCATAATGATTAGTATAACAAAGTTTGGACTTTATCAACACCACTAAATCGGTGATTTATGATTTTAATATAAACCACAGGGTTGTTTGATGGTAAAATTACATATTAACTTGTGTGCCTACTTTTTGCTTTGCGGCTTTATCATAAATAGACTTCGTTGCCATCAGGTCTTGAGCAGCAATGCCAACAGTTTCAAAGAAAATTATTTCGTTATCGTTTTCACGCCCAATTAAGTCACCACTAATCACTTGACCGATCTCACCAGTAAAGCTAGTATTTGAAACCATGCCCTTATTTAACGGAATAATTATGTCGCCAGATTCTGCTAAAACGGCATCTTTAGAGTCAAAGTAAATTTTATTTGCTTTAGCGACTAATTCAGCTGGGGTTTCTTCCATTTGTGGCTGATAAGCACCAACGCCGCAGATAGTTGCTCCTTTTTTAATAAATTGAGCATCATAAACCGGTTTAGTTGACGGCGTAACAGTAATAATCACATCTGCATCCTTCACGGCTTCATTTCCTGTCTTAACTGCAGTAATTTTGGTATGGTATTGCGCTAATTGTTCTTGCATTTTCCCAGCAAACTTTTGAGCTCGGTCAAAATCAAGGTCACTGACAGCTACTTCATCTAAGTCACGTACGATCAGCATTGCTTCAAGCTGTGTAGCAGCTTGACCTCCCGTACCAATTAATGCACCTTTTCTGCATTTCTTTTTTGCCAAATATTTCAGCGCCACGCCAGAAGCAGAACCTGTGCGCAATTGGGTAACATAATTACCATCCAAAATAGCATTAACTACTCCAGTTTTGGTATCAATATTTAACACCTGAGCATTAATTGAAGGCAAGCCTTGATTAATATTTTCAGGAAACATGTTCAACACTTTCACACATGCCGCATCATACTCTTCACAAAAAGCCGGCATACACAAAAAGGTATCTTTACCATTTTGCTTAAGAATCTGAGTTCTTAACGGCACGTCTACTTTACCGGCAGAAAAATATTTAAAAGCATCGGCCACTGCATCAATGCAGTCTTTTAAGGAATAACATTTTTCAATATCACTTCTGTTTAACAGTAACATTTGTTCCTCCTGTATTTACTTTTAACTTCACATTTTCAAAGCCCATTATAAGTTACTCTTTGTAAAGGTACACATTAGATTTGTTTAAGATAAATCTGATCGATAACATGACCTGCAGTTTTATGCAAAATTAAATTGGCGCGTTGCTTTGTTGGAGCAATATATTCACGTAAGTTGACCAAGTTCACCATTTGCCAAGTTTCCTCTGCAAACTTTAAGGCTTCATCCCTAGGACCATTAGCCATCTCATAATAAAAATTATGCGGATTATTTTTATTTAGTTCCATTACCCTGACGAAACGCTGCATAAACCACTTTTCAATCAGATCCTCAGGAGCATCAATATAAATTGAAAAATCAAAAAAGTCACTTGTCACAATTTGACCATTGGTTGGCAACTGCAACGTATTAATGCCCTCAATAATTAAAATATCGGGTTCACAAACATGGCCATATTCCCCAGGCACAATGTCACTTAATTCCTGAGAATAAAGTGGGTAAACAATATCTTTTTTGCCACTCAATACATCTTGCAGAAAGTCGGTAAGCAATTTCATATTATAACTTTCAGGAAAGCCCTTACGGTCAGTCAGATTACGTCTTTCCAATTCCTGATTAGAATAAATAAAACCGTCTGTGGTCATCAGGTGTACTTTCAAATCAGGATATGTCCGGCTAAGCAATAATTGTAAAAGTCTGGCTGTGGTAGATTTACCCACTGCTACTGAACCGGAAATACCAATAATAAAAGGCGCGCTGGCAACTTTCTGCTGCAAAAACTCGCTTTGCTTTTGCTGCAATGACCGTTTCCCCTGATAAACTAAATAAAGATACTTAATTAAACTGCTGTAAACTTCTTGAACATCAGTTAAATTAATAATATCTCCTAAAGATTTTATCTTTGCCAGTTCTTCTTTAGTAATCTTAACTGATTCAGTGGCAGAAAAAGACTGCCATTTTTCCCTGTTAAATTGTAAATAATTTTTCATTCTAATATCCTTAAATTTCTATGTTCTTTAATATAGTAAAATAAAAGTATAAAGTCTCCTAATTAATTCTTCTAATCAAAAAGAAAGGCAAAACTATGAAAAAGATAATTTTATTTGGCGATTCTTTATTTAATGGCTACCATGCTGGCCGTGATACTAATGTCATAACTGCAGGCGTGCAAAAAGAATTAGGCGCAAATGTGCAAATCATAAACTTATCTTTAAGTGGCGCCACTACTGCTGAAGGCAAGAAGCGTCTAAATTTAATTCCGCAAGATGCCGACATAGTGGTACTCGAATACGGTACAAACGACATGTCAAGTGATTGGGGCATTAGCAGCATTGATTATGCTAAGAACCTGAATTACATGGTTGAAAATATCGGTAGCGCTAAAATGATTATTGCAGGTCCATCTTATGAAGATCCTAATAACAAGTACATCATGCAATACTATAATCTTGAAGATATGAAAGTATACAATCAAATTGCTGCAGATTGTGCTCGCAAGTATAATATCCCCTTTATTAACTTAATCGCCAACTTTTGTCCGTTGAAAAATTTATCTTCGTATTATCAAGAAGATGGACAGCATCTCACTACTATCGGAAATCAAATTTTAATAAATCTGGTAGTGACGGCAATTAAAGAAAAACTTGCACAAATATAGTGCAAGTTATCATTTTTATAAATCTTTATACATCATAACATGCTTAATGTCAGCCTCTACAAATGGCTCGCCTTCAGTGTGATAGCCTAAAAAATCATAGAATGGCTTTGCCTGCCATTGGGCATGACAATAAAGCCGGTCGGCACCCTGATCATGCAGGAATTCATGAACCTGTTTCATCATTTTGGTTCCCAGCTTTTGCCCGCGGGCTGCTGCAGCTACTGCTACTCTGCCTAACATCCACTTACCATTTTCTTGAAAAATACGACAAACGGCCAATGCATTTGTTTTTTCTGCATTGAGCAAATAGACCTGAATTGAGTCTAAATCTTGATCGTCAAGCTCTGGTACTGTTATTTCCTGCTCGGTTACAAACGTATCTATTCGTAAACGAGCTACACAAAACATTTCGCGTCCTGTCATTTGCGCAACCCGTTTGAAAGTAAATTTTTCACTGTCAGTCATAAAATCTTCCTACTTTTCTATATAAGTTTTCGGGTCTACTTCCAGAAGTGGACTCTTTTCGTTAGTATAAACAATATCAAGCTTGTACATCGCCCGCGAAGTTATTGTATACACAAGTTGCGTTTCATCAATGCGATGATAATTTTCTTTTGAGGCAGCCCACATAATGACGGCATCAAACTCCAAGCCCTTAGCTAAATAAGATGGAATGACCAACGTGCCATCAACTAAGCGCTGATTGGCAGTAGCAATTAACGTTGCTTTCACTTTGTCTTCTTTGAGCTTTTCTGCCACAATTTTGGCACTAGCCAAGTCCTTGGTAATAATTGCAGTTGTCATGTTAGCCTGAGTATTTTCATTTAATATTTGTTCCAAAACCTTGATTGTAGCAGTATCATCAGAACGTTGCCACAGAGCTGGCTTTGGCCCTTGACGGTTAAATGCCTCAATTTTTTCACCTTGTCGCAGGATTTGTTTGGTAAATTCAGTCAACTGTTTTGTTGAACGATACGATTTAGTTAGCTGGACCACATCAGTTTTTTCAGGATCAAATAAGCCACTGATCTGTTTAAGTAGACTTCTACTTTCATCTTTAGTGAAAATAGCCTGATTTAAATCGCCCAACATCGTGAATTTAGCGCGAGGAAAATTATATTTCAGATAGCACAGCTGAAACGGCGTATAATCCTGAATCTCATCGATAAAAGCGTAACGCATTTCATAATCTACATGACGGCCTGTGATTAGATCATAAAGATACAAGTAGGCTGAAACATCATTCATATGAATATAATGCTTCATAAAACTTTGCTTAACTTCTTCGATATGTTTTTGCCAATCTGCTTCTTCAATTCGCCATTTACTTAGGTCAGTCATTTTAGGAACAGCACGTAAAAAGTTCAAATATTGTGCACGCATATTAATAAAATTATTCCGTCTAATTTGCTGGAAAACTTTATCAAGTGCCTTCACGACAATTTTACGGCTGAGGAATTTTTCTTCTTTTTCCTCTGATTCAAACTCCTGGTCTGGACGATCATATAAAGCATTCAGCTGCTCTTGACTAAGATTTTGGATGGCATCAGACACCCAGGCCTTTTTAGTTTCGCTGTTAATCTTGCGATTGAGTGATTTTATTAATCCTTCTCGCGTAGCATCAATTCTATTGCTCAAATTATAATTGGAATTAAATGAATAATAGAGTTCACTGATTTTTTCTTTCGTAAAAAATGGTTTCTTTTTATTACGGAAGTAAATATTCTTAAAAATTACACCTCGATTATTGAGGTGTTTAGCATAATGGTGCAGCAAATTAAAGAAATTTGTAGAATCTTTAAATTGACTAATTGCAGAATCAGCTTTGCTGTCTTCAAATTGGTCAAATAAATTTTCAACTGTCATTCCCGGTAGTCTTCTAGCTACAAACTGCCAGTATGTCATTTGTACCATATTTTGTTCACCCATCTCGGGCAAAACATTTTTGATATAATCATTAAACAATTGATTAGGACTAAACATGATGACGTCACTACTGGTAAGGTTGCCGCGATAGCGATACAGCAGATAGGCAATCCTCTGTAATATTGCAGAAGTTTTACCAGAGCCTGCCGCTCCTTGAACAAACAATAATTCTGCACTGGTGTTCCTAATGATTTTGTTCTGCTCACGCTGAATCGTTGTCACAATTGATTTCATTTGCGTGCCGGATTTTTCACCTAAAACTTCCAGCAGCATCTGATCACCAATAGACTCATTGGTGTCAAACATGTTAATAATCTTGCCGTTTTCAATCATGAACTGCCGCTTTTTGGTCATATCAACGGTAATTTCACCTTCAGGCGACATATAAGAAACCTTACCAATCTTACCATCATAATAAATTGATGAAATTGGTGCACGCCAATCATAAATCAAAAAGTGATTATTTTTGTCCGCAAAAGAACCCAGACCAATATATATAGTTTCTGGTTTTTCATTGGTTTCTTTAAAATCTACTCTGGCAAAATATGGCTTTTGCTCTAATTTTTGAACAGTGCTTAGTTGCTTTGCGGCATGCTGCCAAGCATTTTGACGTTCATCAAGCAGTTGCTGTTGCTGGTGAATAGACAACGCAGTCTCCATAGATGTTGAATAGCCGTCATAATCTAATTTTACATCATCAAAAAAGTGTGAATTAAGATCTTGGGCCTCGCCTTCAGCGGACTTAATTGACGAGGACAACTCGGCTTTTTTAGCCCGTATCATTTTTAAAATCTTATCAAGATGCTTTTGCTCAAATTCTCTATCATCCATCGCTTTTGTCATAAACTCACCTAATTTTCCAAAACTTGCATTCTATTTTACCATGAAATCGGTTTATATTAAAACCTTGGATTCGTTTTTTGCTAAACAGTGAAATATGTCAAAATTTCCAGATAACGATTATAATTTTATGTGTTAAAGTCAGTAAATTATGAAACTTTTTCTACTTTTCCTATATAATGTAAGGTAATGGAGTTGATTAAGGTATGAAAAGATTTTGTCATTTTTTATCAAAATTAGCATGTGCGCTGGTTGTAACTTTTACAATTGAAAGTACAATTGCTCCGATTGCTGATAATTCTGTATTCAGTTGGCCTTCTCAGACTGTTTATGCCAAGAAAACTGCTAAAAAGGCAAAAAAAGCTAAAAAGAAAACAAAGAAAACTAAAAAGACCAAGAAAAAGAATACAGCTGCTATAGCTTCTTCTTGGCACTGGAAAAAGCCTAAAGCCACTGTTTACATTGATCTTAATGATAATGAAGAATTAATTTCAGCTACTAAAGATGCAATTGATGCATGGAATGATACCAAAGCCTTTACTTTTACTGAAACCAAAAACAAGAAAAAAGCTAATATCGTGATTGAACAGGTTTACAGCCCCAATACCAATTATGCGGGTTATACTACTTTTCATTATTACGTGAAAACCGGAATCATGTATTCCGCAGTTACCAGGTTAAATATTTATTACTTACAGAATTTTTCACCGTATAGTTATACTTACCAACGTATTTTAAATACTGTCGAACATGAATTGGGACATGCAATCGGTTTAAAACATAATAATGGAGTGTCTGTAATGTACCCTACCGGTTCTTTATATCCAATTGAGCCTGTCGACGTTGAAAATGTTCAAAAATTATACAAAGAATAAAATATTAGATTTGTGAGGAGTAAAATGAAAAGAATATATATAGTGCGTCACGGTGAAACCTTTATTAACCGCTATAACAAGATGCAAGGCTGGTGTGATACGCCACTAACAGAAAAAGGAATAGCAGGTGCTGACCAAGTTGGTGAAGCTTTAAAAAATGTGCCTTTTGATATTGCATTATCAAGTGATATGAAAAGAGCCAGCGACACTTGTGACATCATCATTAAACACAATGTTAACCGTGATGAAATTCAACATATCGCAACTCCTTTTTTCCGTGAACATTTTTACGGCTATTTTGAGGGTATGGATTCAGATGCTGCTTGGCAAATGATCAGTGGTCCTCACGGTTATAAAAGCCATGCTGAAATGCTCAAAAATGAATCATTAGACACAGTGAAAGACTGGATTAAAGAAGCTGATCCTTTTCATGACGCAGAAAATGCAAAAGAGTATTGGGATAGAATAAATAAGGGATTTAAATTAATCGGTCAATTAGATGGGGCTGAAAATATTTTGCTCGTAACTCATGGTTTTACCATCCATAGTATTGCCGATCGTTACAGCGATTTTGATATTAAAGAGCGACCTCGTAATGCTTCAATTACAGTGATGAATATGACAGAGCAAGAGAAAAAAGTTGTTTCATATGACAAATTAAAGCTCTGATGCCTCAATTAACAGGAGAATATTTTATGAAATCAAAAAATGATATGTCTGATGTTGCTGACAACTTGAATAACTGGAATGATCGCGCTGATGTACATGCAAATGGTGGTTATGGCGATCTTACTCAGTTTGCTAAAGACAAAAATGCTATCACTACAACTGTTAAACGTGATTTGGACGTACTCAGACCATTTTTGACTCATAATTCAGTTGAAAATAAGCGACTACTTCATTTGCAATGCCATATTGGAGATGATACGCTCAGTTGGGCGCGCTTAGGAGCTAAAGACGTTTACGGTCTGGACTTTTCACCTGCTGCCTTAAAGTATGCACGCAAGTTGGCTCAAGAAGCTAATACATCAATTACCTACGTTGAAGGTGATGCTCGCTATGCCGCAGAAGCTATCCCGGAAAAATTAGGACAATTTGACATAATTGTGACTAGTGCAGGTACAATTACTTGGCTGCCAGAATTAAAATCATGGGCAGAATCGATTGCTCAACTCCTGGCTCCTGGTGGAATATTCATGATTCGTGACAATCACCCTTTGTTGTTTGCACTCGATAATGCCGGGTTAGAAATTAAGTTGGATTACTTTAGCGGCACTGAAATCACTTATGAATCAGATGCTTCATATACACCAAATTCTAATGGCAAAATAAAGCATCAGACAAACCATAATTGGGCTCATGATTTTGCAGAAATTATTAATTCATTAATTGCTGCTGGTTTAACCATTAAAAACATAGGGGAGCATAAAATTAGTGATTGGAAGTCCTTGCCATCACTAATCTATGATAAAAGCCAAGAAGGTTGGGTACTTCCAGCTGATTCACCACAGATTCCATTGACTTTTTCAGTAGTTGCACAAAAATTGTAAAATCAGTATTAATACAATCAAAAAGGTTAGCTTTGCTAGAAAAGCTAACCTTTTTATTACCTAAAAATAAGTCTTATTCAATTTTAAAAGTTTTACCCACTTTACCATTAATTAATTCTTCTACAGCAATTGGTTTTTCAGGATTATGATCTTTATCTACAGTGATTTTTCCAGTTACGCCAGTAAAATCTTTAATTTGTTCCAGACCCTTCGTGATTTTTGCAGAATCATCAGATTTTTCATTTTCAATTGCTTCTTTAATCATATATACCGCATCATACGCTAAAGCAGAAAAAGTTGGTGCTTCTTCATGGTAGCGGTTCTTGAAATCACGCATAAATTTAGAAGCAGTTGGATCCTTGGCAGCTACCTGTGTTGAAAAGGGCGTGGTATAGTAGATTTTACTTGCATTTTTAGCACCAGCAATCTGTACTAGCTTCGGATCAGCCATACCATCACTACCGACAATTGGTGCCTTAATTCCAATTTGACGCGCTTGCTTAATTATTAAGCCAACTTCCGTGTAGTAGCCAGGAACGTAAATAGCATCGACTTTCTTAGCTTTAAACGAAGTTAATACAGCGTTAAAATCTTTGTCACCCTCTGAAAATGTTTGACTATCAACTATCTTGCCTTTATAAGTTTTCTTAAATGCTTTAGCAAGACCGTTACCATAGTCACTTGAATTGTCAGTATAGACAGCCACTCTCTTTGCCTTAATGTTATTCATTACGAACTTGGCTGCACTACCGCCCTGAAAATTATTTTGGTAACATGCTCTAAAAACAAATGGCTGAACTTTACCATTCTTTTGTAAAGTGTAATTTGGATCTGTCGCTGAAGGGCTGACACTTGGTACCTTAGCTTTAGTAATATTAGGAATTTCAGCTGTGCCGGCATTAGTAGTTGCTGGTCCTACAATTGCTGCTACCTTTTCTTTTGTAGCTAATTGGGCGGCAACTGAAGCAGAAGTAGAAATAGCAGTTTTATTATCACGCATGATCAGTTTGATTTTTTTCTTACGACCATTAACATCAATGCCGCCTTTTTTATTAATTTCACTAACTGCTAATTGAATACCTTGCTTTTGAGCGTTGCCATAACCAGCTGCAGCTCCAGACAACTCCATGTTGACGCCAATTTTGACTGAATCTTTATCTTGCTTAGTTCCATCCCCACTACTGCTTTTAGCAACAGTACAGCCTGCCAGCATAAAAGCTGCCATGCCAGTGATTACAACATTCATTACCTTTTTAATACCGCTAATATTATCCATCATCTTGTTCCTTCTAACTATTCTTTCTATTCTTTAACTAAAATTGACCACAAAAAAGCCTCATTCAAATCAATGAATGAGGCTTAAATTATCAATTAGTTAAACCCCAATCATTGGCACGCAAACTAGGGCTTAACTACTTTAAATTACATCACGTAATTCATGTATGTTAAGTCCTGCGCTCCAACAACAAGGCAACTAAATCCTGAGTTTGAAAAATATTCATATTATTTTTTTGATTAACATATTTCGTTTCCATCGTAATTACCTCCTCAGAATTTTATGTAAACCCTATAGTTTTCACTATCTGACTTAACAATGAATTAACATCATTGTCATTACAACAACTTGATCACCACTAACCACCAAAATACACTTTCTGTACTTCTGGGTTAGCCAACAATTCTTGACCAGTACCACTTAATTGCACTACTCCTGTTGCCAATACATAACCACGATCGGCAATAGATAGAGCTTGTTTAGCATTTTGTTCTATCAACAAAATAGTTGTACCTTTTTCGTTTAGTTCTTTAATAATTTTAAATATTTCTTGAATATACAAGGGAGACAAACCCATTGATGGTTCATCAAGCAGCAATAATTTTGGCTTTGCCATTAAGGCACGACCCATGGCCAACATTTGCTGCTCACCACCTGACAAGGTAGCTGCATCCTGATTACGTCTTTTTTGCAAAATTGGAAAGCGTTCAAAAATATCTTTGTAGGTTTTTGAAACTTCATCATGATTCTTTTGCAAAAACGCACCCATCTGCAGATTCTCCATTACGGTCATTCCGGCAAAAATATGCCGACCTTCTGCTACTTGGGAGATACCCGCGCTGACAATTTGCGGAGCACTTTTGTGATCTATTTCTTCACCAAGGTAGAAAATTTGACCACTTTTGGGTTTCAACAAGCCAGAAATTGTCTTGACAATAGTTGACTTACCAGCTCCATTAGCTCCGATTAGCGTTACGATTTCACCTTGGTTAATTTCAAAACTGACATTCTTAACAGCTTGAATAACACCATAATTTACAGACAGGTCACGAACTTCTAACATTGCCATCTAGTCATCACCCTCTCCTAGATATGCTTCAACAACTTTAGGATTTGCCTTAATTTCTTCAGGAGACCCGGTAGCCAATATCTCGCCTTGATCAAGTACATAAATTCTTTCAGCCAGGTTCATAACTAAAGACATGTCATGCTCAATTAACAAAACTGTGATCTGAAATTCCTTCTGAATATACTTAATAAGATTAGTCAAATCCGCTGTTTCTTCTGGGTTCATACCAGCAGCAGGTTCATCAAGGAAAAGAATCTGCGGGTGAGTAGCCAAAGCACGTACTATTTCCAAGCGTCTTTGTGTTCCGTAGGGCAAGTTCTTAGCCAAAGTTTGTTCATTATCCGTTAAATCAAAGATTGCTAATAGCTTTTGCGCAGCTTCCTTCATTTCCTTTTCCGTTTTATAAAAACTGGGTAAACGAAAAACTGTTGTTAAAAAGTTTTCTTTATATTCATTTGTCATTGCAGTTAGGACATTATCCATAACAGTTAAGTCTTTAAATAAGCGAATATTTTGAAATGTACGGGATAAACCTAAGTCTGCAATTTGCACAGCACTTTTATGCGTTAAATCATAATTTTGATTATCAACTTGCAAGTTGATCTTTCCACTAGTGACTTGGACCATTCCAGTTAGCAAGTTGAACAAAGTGGTTTTACCTGCACCATTAGGACCAATCAAGGCAACTAGTTCGTGCTTATCCAGATGAAGTGAGACATCATTAACTGCAGTTAACCCACCAAACTTGCGCACTACGTGGTCAACATCTAATAAGTGTGGCATATACTAGCTCCTTTCCTTTTTGCCGAAATGGCGTGTCAAATTTTTAAGTGAGAATTCCCAGTTACCTAAAAGTCCTGATGGTTTGAAAATCATGATTAGTATCAGGACTATAGCATAGATCACCATTCTTAACGCACCGAAACTTTGTAAAACGGTATCTAAAACGCCTAAAACAATCGCCGCAACAAACGTGCCAGTCATACTGCCAACACCACCCAAAACAACAATAACTAAGATAGAGATAGATTCCATGATACCAAAGTTTGAAGGTGATATTGTCTGCAAGAATGAGGCATGAAGACTGCCAGCTATTGCAGCAGTTGCGCCACCTAGAACGAAAGCTGCCAGCTTCCATTTAGTAGTATTAATTCCCATTGCTTCAGCAGCAATTTCGTCTTCACGAACGGCTTTAATTGCCCGACCATTTTTTGAACGAATGAAGTTAGTCAAAATGATTGTGGTCACACAAACCAAGATATAAACAGTTGGCCATGAGCATAACTGAGGAATATTGTATAACCCTGCCGCTCCACCAGTAATTTTCAAATTATTAATGACATTGCGGATAATTTCAGCTGCTCCTAGAGTTGCGATTGCTAAATAGTCACCCTTTAAGCGAATGAAAGTTGCCGTACCAATAACTGCAGCAATCACAACAGCTATCAGCACTCCTACAAGCATTGAGATTAAAAAGCCAGCTTCGCTACTCATGCGTTGAGTAATAATCGCCGTAGCGTATGCTCCAATGGCCATGAAACCGGCATGACCCAGAGAAAATTGACCACTAAAACCGATAATCAGGTTTAAGCCGGTAGCTAAGATAATATTTATTCCAATCGTGACCAGCATATTTTCAATAAAATCATCTATCACGCCAACCATAATCAACGCATTGATTAAGTAAAAGCCGCCTACCATTAATAACAGCCACGACAAAATGTATTTCCAATTAGATTTCATTTTGCCACCTACACCTTCTCTTTAGCATTTTTGCCAAAAATACCAGCAGGTAAGAAAAGCAAAATGACTATTAATACTAGATAAACAACTGAGTCTTTATATGCCGACAAACCGATAGACTGGAAAAATGTTTCCAAGATACCGATTAAGAAGCCACCAATAGAAGCTCCTGGCACTGAGCCGATTCCACCAAGCACAGCAGCCACAAAGGCTTTAATTCCTGGTGTCATCCCCATTAAAGGATCGATTTGGTTGTAGTACATTCCAATTAATATACCTGCGGCACCGGCTAAAGCCGAACCTAAAGCAAAGGTAAATGAAATCGTATGATTAACATTAACACCAACTAATTCAGCGGCAGCAGGATCTACGGATACTGCACGCATTGCCCGACCCATTTTGGTCTTTTGAATAATGACCTGCAATGAAACCATCAAGATTAAAGCAGTGGCCAAAATCAAAATCTGAACATTTGAAATTTGCACTCCACCGATATTGTAATTAACCTGTTCAATTACTTGGGGGAAGCTGCGAGCATTTGATCCTACAAAGTATGACATGCCATTTTCCAGTAAAAACGATACGCCGATAGCCGTAATCAGTACAGCTATACGAGGCGACTTACGTAGTGGCCGGTAAGCAAAATACTCAATCACTACGCCTGAAACTGCACCAATAATCATTGCAGAAAGCAGTGCTGTAATAAAGTTAAAATGCCAAGCATTAATCACATAGTAGGCAAAGAATGCACCTAGCATATAAATATCGCCGTGAGCAAAGTTAATTAAATTAATAATGCCATAAACCATGCTGTAGCCTAAAGCCAACAAGGCATAAATCGAACCCAGTGACAAGGCGTTAATGATTTGCTGTAAAACTGTTTGCAAATTTAAGCACTCCTTTCATTTTCTTATTTACTCAACACGGAATGAGTCGCTTACTTTACCGTTAGTCAATTTTTCAATAGCAATTGGCATTTCTGGATTGTGGAATTTGTCCATGGTAATTCTGCCAGTAACACCG
Organism: Lactobacillus sp. ESL0261; assembly: GCF_003693025.1. Classification (NCBI taxonomy): domain Bacteria; kingdom Bacillati; phylum Bacillota; class Bacilli; order Lactobacillales; family Lactobacillaceae; genus Lactobacillus; species Lactobacillus sp. ESL0261. The sequence goes on along the minus strand of NZ_REHN01000002.1, from coordinate 118,301 downwards.
TCAAAGTCTTTAATCTTAGCTAGACCTTCAGTAATTTTAACCGAATCATCTGATTTTTGTTCTTCAATAGCAGTTTTTACTAAGTAAACTGCATCGTATGCTAATGCTGAAAATGTAGGTGCATCTGCATGGTAGCGAGCTTTATATGCTTTGATAAACTTAGCAGCTTTTGAATCTGGATTCTTGGCAGCTACATTAGTTGAAAATGGTGTAGTGTAGTAAATATTGGTTGCATTTTTAGCACCTGATATTTGAACAAGTTTAGGGTCACACATACCGTCACCACCAACGATTGGAGCTTTAATACCCATTTGCCGTGCTTGTTTGATGATCAAACCCAACTCTGTGTAGTAGCCCGGTACATAAATAGCATCGATTTTCTTAGATTTAAATGAAGTTAAAACAGCATTGAAATCTTTATCACCTGCAGAATAGGTTTGACTATCAACTATCTTGCCTTTATAAGTATCTTTAAAGGCTTTTGCTAAACCAGTACCATAGTCACTGGAGTTATCAGCATAAACTGCTACTCGTTTGGCTTTCAATTTGTCGGTGACAAATTTAGCAGCGCTCTTTCCTTGGAAAGTATCCTGGAAACAAGCTCTAAAGACGTAAGGCTGAACCTTGCCATTTTTCTGTCTGGTATAGTTTGGATCTGTTGCAGATGGACTAATGCCGGGAACAGAAGCCTTGGTAATATTAGGAATTTCAGCAGTACCACAATTAGTAGTAGCTGGCCCTATAACTGCTGCCACTTTATCCTTAGTTGCCAGTTGTGCAGCAACCGAAGCCGAAGTAGCTATTGCGGATTTATTATCACGGATAAGCAATTTAAGCTTCTTTTTATGCCCGTTGACGTTAATTCCACCGGCTTTATTAATTTCAGAAGCTGCTAATACTATACCTTGCTTTTCAGCACTGCCATATCCAGCAGCAGTACCAGACAGCTCAATGTTAATACCAACCTTGACAACATCTTTATCTTGGTGTGTACCCTTGCTCCCCCCACTTTTTGCAACTGAGCAGCCAGCTAGTGCCAAGCCAGCCATTCCCACTGTCAGAACACGCAACAATCTTTTTGAAAATTTACCCATCATTTTCTCCTTTTCAATAGTCTGGTAACTAAAAACCTCATTCATTTAATGAATGAGGCTTAGATCAGTTATTAGATAAGCCCCATTCATTAAGACGCAAACAAGGGCTTTTCATGTAAAATCACTAAAAGTAATTTAATCATGCTAAGTCCTAGACGACAACAACAAGGCAATTAAACTCTGGGCAATAATATTTTTAATGTTAGTTCGTTTACTTAAATATTTAGCTTTCATTAAAATCGCCTCCCAAAATTTAATTTAATACTTAGAATTATAAAAAAAGAACATTAGCATGTCAAGAAAATTTTGCAATTTTTTTATCTAAGTTCTCAGTATTTTTTATTAATTTTGTTGCTTTGCCTGTGAAAACAAACGCACGCTGTTAAAGCGTGCGTTTTACTTACCAGACTTTTTTAAAATACAGCTTTTTTTCGCCAAAATGCAACAATGACGTATAAAACGAAATAACTTATAATCATGAGCACTATTGGCAGCCAAACTTCATAATATGCTGTTGGCAAAACCTGATCAAAAAATCTCAAGCCAAACAAAACATCAAAGACGCCAAATATTGCGGGAATAAAGAATAAAAGCCCTGTTTTGCTCTGCCATGTTCTTTGAGCCAGTCTTTCATTCGTAAATTTCTGATCTCGTTTAGCAGCTTTGACTGCTATTATCAAGATTGCAATCAGGCTTGCACCAAATACAAATGCCAGTGAGTAGCCCAAGATTTTCATTTCTTTACTCATCCCCAGTGCCAGCTGATAAGAAGCAGCCTTCGAGCTGCTATAGAGACGACTATAGACGGCACTACTTTGAGCCCGTTTATGTTCAATTTTTAGTAGAAATGGCCAATCCCTATCAAAACTGTTTAGCTGCACCACAGTCAGATATTTAGTTTTACCTTTAATCTTATTTAATTCTGCAGTTGAACGAAGTGCAATTTTTTTATTTTTAAAACCATTGGGAACGAGTTCACGAAAACTGTCATCTGCTAGAGAATTTTTATTCAATTGATCTAATTTGATTGATTTGACTTGAAAGTTGCGTCTACCGGTGCTTTTGACATACTTAATTGGATTATTTGCCAATTCATTACGAACAAAATAAAAGTGCCCTTTTGTTTCTTTATAATGATAAGTTTGTTGCTTTTTAATTTTTAGTTGCGCCACATCGTTTTTAATATTGGCGGTGTTGCTGACAATTACCCCATCATAATAAGTTCCCCTTTTAATATCTTGGGGAAAAGCATTAACGTCATGACCTAAAGCAAGAGCGCCCATAGTTAAGGCAAAAAGTAAGGAAATGATAGTAAAAACGCCAGCATAATGATGAAGTCCCAACAGCGTTTTTCCTTTAGTTAACTTAATTTTGTTAAACCAAGTTGCAGGCAGCAAGCTTAATAACGAGTAACAAATTAAATAAGTACCCGCCACGATTGTGACAAATGCCGGTAATAAAGGATTAAACAGACTTTGGATGGGCAAGTTCAATATGAAATAGCCGGATACTACTAGTATCAACCCTAAAATCATTTCAATTATTCTTAGTCCTGAATGTTTTTGAAAAATTGCAGGTTCAACTTCTTTTGCAGCTACACTTTTTAAAATTGTTCTGGTTAAATTATAAGTTACTATTATACCACCAACAATTATTAGAACCGCCAGTAACATAGCCACTTGCATGCCTGAATTTATCCGCAGAAAACTGTTAATGACGTTAAAATTCGGCACATTTGGTTTTATTAAACCGCTAAATAACTTAATAATTAAGGAAGCTAAATCCAACCCTAAAATAATGCCAGCGATTATCATCAAACCGCCAATAATGAGTGTCGCACAAAGTTCTATCAGTCCAACGCGCATATTTTTTAATTTTTGCATCAAGATCACCAAACTTTCTGTTCAGCTCCTTCAAGCAGACCACCTTTTGACTTAATTATAGTTAGCGCTGTCATTTTTTAAATGACCTGAACAGTTTCTTGAACATATTTTAATATTTGCTTTTTAAACCATTATTCTTTTTTAAATATTGCTTTTTGTTAGTATCAATTTCCTCCAGCTTGATCGCCATTTTTAAAACATTTTTCCTATCATATTTCTTTATAGAAAATTTACTTATCTTTATAATTTTTTTCCGATCTAAACTTTATAAATAATCCATCTACAAATGCTTCATAAATATGATCATCTACTTTAGACATAATTTTTAAATCTTCGCTTAACTTACAAAACATTTTTCGCATCTTTCTAATTTATCAAAGTTAGCTAAGTATATAATTCACGTAATAACTTTGCCTTTTTTATTAGTAAAATTGTCTTATTTGCCACAAATAAGCTAGATATGACAAATATAAAAAGGTGGGAGAAAAATCCCACCCCTTTGTTGATTACCACATAAATATCCGAAGAATCTTTTCAATTAAATTAGCTAACTTATCGAGAAAGTTTGCTAATTTATCAAGATCTTTTCCTAGCTCTTGCAGTGCAGGCGTTAGGATAGATAGTAGTAAACAAGTTAGAAGAAATAAAAGTACGACCTTTCCCATGCAATCACCTCCTTTCAGGGAGGGTTGAAAGACGTACTTTTATATTCTATCATGTGTTCTTGTGTTATAATTGTTATAGAAGAAATAAAGTGCGATTTTCGCATGCAAAAGAGGCGTACTAAGCGTCTGGGGCGATCCAGCTGGATCGCTTTTTTGCTTTTTAAAAGATAACTCGGGCTGAACCTCCTCAAAGAAAAAATATTTTCCAGTTGATTTACTCGCCGTAAAGCAGTCCTCTGGGTGTTTTTGATGTAGTTGCATGATTACAGCGAATGTCACTCTTCAAAAATCTTTTTTCTAATTTCAAATGACCTGATCAGTTTCTTGAACATATTTTAATATTTAGTTTTATTTCATAAGAAAATGAAACGAGTCCCGAAAGCTGTTTAACCTTCGGGACTATACCACAGTTTTTTAACATCTAGTATATTAAGAACTAAACTTAAATATGACTTTTTTAAGTTTATTTATTTGCAACTAAAAGCTCTTCTAACTCCTTACCATAATCTGGCATTCCCGCTAATTTGATACTTTCAATTATTATCTCTGTTTCATCCAGATATTTTTGATCATGATTATCTTGATATTTAACTATATTATAAAATGCTGGTATCAGCAGCTTATAAAAGAATACCTCCGGTTTTGTTTTTATTTGATCCGCATAATTAACAAATGACTCAGTTTCTTCAAATCGCTTATTTCTAATGCAAAAAATCAGCATATTGATAATGATAGCCAAAATTTTTTCTTGTATTCTGACACTGCTTGATCCAACAAGCTGTTTTATTATCCTTTTAGATAGCAATAAGTTGCTATTCAAATCATAAAAGCTCATGAAATTACAGTACATAATTAATCCATCTTCATCAAAATTAGAAATATTAAAAACTTTTTCTTTCATTCTGTCTATAACTTCTTTATCTAGCATTGTAAGGTCTTTACTAATTACCGCAATATAGGCATCAATAAGAAGTAATTCATCATTTTTATTAGGCAATTCACCTTCAGCAACTACATCTCGTATTTGTTGCAACTCTTTTTTGGAATTTTGGTAATATGCTTCATTAATAAGTCGATTTATTTCTAATTCTTGTTGATTAACCGACTTATCTTTTTGATTTAATTTACTGAAAAAATCAATCACTGGAATTTGATTAGAATGTAGCAATTCAATTAAGTCTTCGGCAGAGATCCGACTTAAATTTTTTTCTACTTTCGCATAGAATGAAGGGCTTATCACATCTTTTGCCCATTGTTTCTGTGTTTTTCTTTGACTTATCCGATAATCTTTTAACAATTCCCCAATTGTCATTTTTATTCCTTCTAACTTTAAACTGTCAAATATGACATTCCTCTCTTTTTCATTATAACCAAAATATACTAAATATATAGTTAAGAAAAGAGGCAAAAACATGAACATTTTTTTAAAGAATAAAAACTACAGAAAATTCACCCTCGCCAGCTGGTTATCCGGTGCAGGCAACATCCTGTTCTACCTGGCTCTCATGACTTATGCCAGCAAATTAAAAAATTATTCTCTAGCATTATCTTTGATTGCGATTACCGAATCGCTTCCAGACCTTATTCAAAGTCTCAGTGGCTACCTGGCGGACCGGACGCACAACAAGTACCGTGTAATTGTCTGGCTTGCAGTCATCCGCTTTGCCATGTACATGCTGGTAGGCCTACTATTTGTCACCAATATTGCCGGCTGGAACCTAGTTTTAATGGTTATCGGACTCAACTTTGTGTCTGATCTCTCCGGCATGTATTCTGGTGGATTACAAACACCCTTAATTGTTGGTCTCGTCGGTGAAAATGAAATGGCTGAAGCCCAGGGTTTTACCAGTGGCGTATCACAACTAATTACGTTGGTCGCACAATTCGTCGGTTCCGGGCTCCTGCTCTTCATGTCATACTCAGAACTGGCCATTGTCAATGCGCTGACCTTCTTAGCAGCCGGCTTACTCTATGCCAACATTGGGGCAAGTGTTCGTAAGCAGCAGCCTGACCAGAAAGAAGAGGTCAACGACCAAAACTTCTTTGCCACGATTAGCTCATCATTCAAGCAAGTACGTCAAGCCCACGGACTCTTAACGATTGTTTTAGTTGTAGCCATGCTTAATGGTCTGCTCAGCTCTGTTGAGCCACTAATTTCAATCGTTATTGCCGGCAATAAAAGCATGCTTATCGGCAGCTATAGTTTCACCATCGCACTTCTAGGAGCTGCTGCCGCAATTGGCTTAGCCCTTGGCAGTGCAGTTGGCACCAAACTCCTTAAAAACACGTCACTTTTCCAACTATCTTTATTATCTACTATCAGTAGTGCCATTATGGCCGTTGTCATTTTGAACAAGAGCAGCATACTCTGCCTTATCTTAATGACCACTCTTGGCTTCTTAGCTGGTACGAGCAGTCCTAAGTTAATGCAATGGTTGGTTGTCTCCGTAGATCGCAAAATATTATCTTCTTCAGCAGGGCTTTTAAACACAATCTTGGCAATCGCTGGTCCATTAATGACGACATTATTTACCACCATAGCTGGTACAATCAACGTTAATTATGCCCTGTACGGTGTCCTGGGACTTAGTGCAATCGTCTTCACTGTTACTTTAATTGTAATGATAAAAGTCAACAAAACAAAACAAGCTAAAATTGCATAAAAATTTACTGATGTTTTTACCTAAAAAATCCAGACCAATCCAACATAAATTATTGGAAGCTATACCAATTTTTCGCATACTAGGGATAAAAGCGTTCTCCAATTAAGATTTTGTGAAATTAAAGTCTTTTTTACCGGGTAATTTTGCACAATTTGAACAATTAAAAAAATCGTATCCAAAAGGACACGACTAGACGAAAAAATAAGCATTAGTCCAAGCGACTTCTGCTTATTTTTTCATGAAATGTTGCGTGAATTCCCACCAATTAAAGAGTTACTAGTTTAATTTTGAAAATTTATTTCAAAATCCGGTCTTTTTATAATTATTTATTTGTGAGTACAATTTTTTCATATAACGTAACTGTTAACAAGTAATAACCCAGATAAAGCACAATGAAGATTGTGAATGGAATCCAGATATTATGGTATGGAGATATCAGCAATGTTTTAAACAGTTTTAAGCCACAAAGGACATCTACTATGCCTAAAATAGCAGGCATGGTGAACAAAGTACCAATCTCTTTTCTGATTGAACTGCGCAATAATTGCGGCCTAGCTCCAATTTCATGTAGCATCTGGTAGCGCACCTTGTCACTAGCTGCACCACTTAAAACTTTAAACATTAACGTCGAAGCGAGCATAGTCAGAAATGCTATTCCTAAGAAAAAGCCCATAAATTCAAACGCACTGGTAAAGCCAATCATATTATTATAGTTATATGATTTTGAAGAAAGGTATATATCCTGGTAATTGCGATTTTCCTTCAGTTGCTCTTTTTGAATTTGTTTAATCACTGGAAAATCATGGGCAAAGTCTTTGACATTAATATAACTGACGAATTTTTTCTGACCATTAAGTATATTCCATCTTTGCTGTGAAACTAGTTTAATTTTCTTAGGAATGCCGTTAGGCACCATTTGGCTAAAAATGCTATTGGCAGCTGTTTCTGGTTTATCCAGTTCGGCAGTAACCAGTGTTTTCACTTTATATGTAGGTAAATTGTCTTGATTGTTATGAAAATAGATTTCTATTTCTTTCAGCGGCTGTTTTTCAAATTCCGCGCGGTTAAAGTAAAGATGCATCCCCTTTTCTTTGTAGTGATAAGTCTGCTTATTAGTAATGGTTAATTTTGCTTCTGCTTTTTTAACTGCTGGCGTCTGACTAACTATTGTAGCATCATAATAAAAGCTTTTTTGCGTCTCATCCTTCATGGAGCCAAAATTAAGTCCCACGGTAATTGCACCTAAAGCCAAGGCAAACAGAATTGAAATCATAGTTAATATCTTGGTGTAGCTTTGCAAACGAAATTTCAACTGACCAAGAGTAAATTCATTAATACCACGATATGAAAAAGATTTTTTATTAAGTAAATAATTAATAATAGCCGTAAAGACGCCATTAAAGACGAAGAAAGAGCCAGCAATAATTGTTACTAAGGCGGTGGGAATAAGAAAGTAAATATATCTGGTGGACAGAGTCATTACATAGTAACCGACTGCCAGCAAAAGCACACCGCTAATTGCTTCAATTCCCCGCAAAAGTGGATGATGATTAAGATTAATTGGAGTTTGATCTTCGTGTAAAAGATCAATTACTGGAGTATGTGTAAGTTTGTGCACATTGCTCAGTGCACCCAAGAGAAAAATAATAACAAAGAAAAGCAAAGTCCCTATTATTGCGCTGGGTAATATTGCCTTAAAGTGAGTAATTTCCAGCCCTAGTTTACCTATCAGCACCTTGGTAACTATAGTGGTCAACCCAAGCCCCAGTAGTATTCCCAGCAGAACTGCTAAAAAGCCGGTTAGCAGAGTTTCAGAAAAAATTAGTAAACCAATCCGCGTGCTTTTGGCTCCAAGCATCATATACATGCCATAGTCATGCTTACGCATGCTTAACAAAAACGAATTGGCATAAACAAGATAAACCGATGTAATGATTACTAACAAAATAATGCCAAAGGTAAAAATATAAGTCAGGTATGCCGTTCTACCGTAGACATCTTTACTAATAAATACAGGGTTAGTAGCAATTGACAAGAACATGTAGAAAATCATGCTGGCAACAATTAAACCAGAAAATAATACCAGATAATCTTTTAGCCTATTTTTAATCCCCGTCACAGACAGTTTCCAAATCATTACTGCTCCTTTTCTTTAATTAAAAACAAGAATCTATTTACTGCTCCCAATTTTACTCACGTTCCAGAACGATTTTTTCATATAGTTTTACGGTTAATAAGTAATAAATCAGGTAAAGCACGATAAAAATTGTAAAAGGAATCCATAAGTTCTGGTATGGGTGTGGCAAGAGCAATTTAAACAGCCTCAAGCCAAAGAGCACATCGATTACGCCTAATACGCCGGGCAGAAGAAACAGCACGCCAATTTCATTTTTAATGGATTGACGCAAAACTTTCGCCCTTGTGCCAATTTCAAATAACATTTGGTAACGCACCTTGTCACTAGCTGCGCCACTTAAGACCTTGAACATTAAAGTTGAAGCCAGCATGGTCAGGAAAGCGAAGCCTAAAAAGAAGCCCATAAATTCAAAACCGCTGCTGAAATTCTTGATTAACTGGAAACTGCCCGCCTTGCTGGAAGTATAAATATACGAATAAGCAGGATTTTCCTTCAGTTGTTGTTTCTGCAATTTTAAGATGGTGGGGAAATCCTGATCAAAGTTTTTCACTTTTACAAAGCTGACAAACTTGTCTTGTCCTTTTTTTTCGATCCATTTTTTTGGTGAAACCAGGCGAATGATTTTAGCAATACCATCAGGAACCATAGCACCAAAGGCATTATTAGCGTATGTTGCTGGGACGTCCAATTTCTCAGTGGGCAAATTGACCTTCTTGTATGCCGGTTTACCATTTTTCATGTAAAACTTGACGTTTTTGACCGGGTTATTGTTAAATTCACTGCGGTTAAAATACAAATATTTACCCTGTTCTTTATAATGATAGGTTTGCTCACGAGTAATCGTCAGTTTGCTTTTAGCCTTCTCAACTTTGGGAGAGTCACTGATAATAGTAGTGTCATAATAAAAATTGTCTTCAAGTTGCTCACTGAGCGTGCTGAAGTTAAGCCCTACAGTAATAGCTCCAAGTGCCAGGGCAAAAAGCAGTGAAACAACTGTCAAAATTCGCGTATAATCATGCAATCGAAATTTCAACTGACCTAAAGTAAATACTCGAATGCCATGATAGGAAAAGCTTCTGCGGTTAAGCAAAAATCCGATTAAGGCGCTGAAAAAAGCGTTAAATGTGAAATAGGAACCAGCGACTATTGTCACCAGCGCTGCTGGAATAATAAATAAAATAGCACCGCCTGGAAGGCCCAAAATAAAGTAGCCTGCAGCTAAAAGTAACAGACCCAGTATTCCTTGAATCCAGTGCAAGACCGGCCGGTGTTTGTAAGCAACTGGCTTTTGGTCATCGCGTAATAGTTCAATTACTGGTGTCTTGGTTAATTTACGGACATTTTTCAAAGCTCCGAATAAGAACATGATAATGAAGAAGATAATCGTCCAAATGATAGCGTTTGGTAAAACAACAGCAAAATGTTTCACCGTCAACCCTAAGCGAGATATCAACAGCTGTGACACTATTGCAGTCAGACCAAACCCGAGCACAATACCCACTAGTGTAGCTAAAATGCCAGTTATTAAAGTTTCCAAAAAAATTAGTAACCCAATTTTGGTACTCTTGGCTCCCAGCATCATGTACATGCCGTAATCATGTTTGCGCATGCTCAACAAAAAAGAATTGGCATAAACAAGGTAAACCATGGTAATGATTATCAGCAAGATAATACCAAAGGCAAAAGTGAACCGAACATAGCTGCTTGGTGCTGAAATATCATTTTTGATAAAAGTGGGGTTAATTGTGATTGTAAGGAACATGTAAAAGATCATGCTGGCAACAACCAAGCCGGAAAATAAAACCGCATAATCTTTAAAACGACTTTTGATTCCCGTTAAGGACAACTTCCAAACCATTTTAGTTCTCCTTATTCGTCAGTATCTAAGTGGTCGATTAATAGATGGTAAAATTCTTGTCTGGACTGACCGTTTTTCAACATTTGCTCACCAATCTTGCCGTCTTTAATAAATAAAATACGACTGGCAAAGCTGGCAGCAAACGGATCGTGCGTAACCATCAGAGTGGTAATACCATCGTTTTGATTCAAATCAGCCATTGTATAGAGCAATTCGCGGGCGCTCTTTGAATCTAAGGCACCCGTCGGCTCATCGGCAAGCAAAATTGCAGGTTCATGTACTAACGCCCTGGCAGCTGCCACTCTCTGTTTTTGCCCACCCGAGACCTCAGCAGGATACTTGGGCAGAATTTCTTTAATGCCCAGTCTAGTTGCGATTTTGTCAACCAGCGGATCAATTTTTCTGGGAGAAATACCCCTTAAACTTAAAGGCAAAGCAATGTTTTCCCGATTAGTTAAATTTTCCAGCAAATTAAAATCTTGAAAAATAAAGCCGATTTGCTTACTTCTAAAGTCAGCTAATTGATTGGCATTTAAAGTGCTGTTATCCTCATGGTTAATAAAAACATTGCCTGTTGTCGGTTTGTCCAAAGTTGACAAAATGTTAAGCAAAGTTGTTTTACCGGAACCAGAGGCGCCCATAATGGCTACAAATTCACCTGAATTAACCGCAAAATTAATGCCCTTGAGAGCCTGGTATTGCTTTTCGCCCCGCTTGCCGTATGTCTTAGTAACTTGATCTACTCGTAAAATTTCAGTCATTTGTAAAATCCTCGTTGCAATACTTCTGTACTATTTATCTAATACACTAATTGTATTTCTAACTTTTGTCAATAAAAAAATAAGCCTTTCCAATTTAGAAAGACTTATCTGAATACTTTTTCCTTGTTTTTAGCGGTCAATTAAGAATATTAAGTTTTTCTTAAAAACACTTCTATTTTCTTAGCCCACTCTGCGCAGCACCTTGTTGAGCGGCGTCACAATAATTGGCGTCACAATTGCAGTGAATACTGCCTCAACCAGACCATTCAGACCTAGGGCAATTATTAACGCTGTAATTAAAGGCGTCCCCTGAGCGAAGCTGCCCAAATGGCCTAGCAGTTTGGCAGAGTTGCCCATGAAAACCAGACTGGTTAATAGAATTACAAAAACAGTGTTAGTTAAAGAAGTCACTGCTCCCGCAACCGTGTAGCTTACTTCTTTAATGCTATTTTTCTTTTTAGCAGTTAATTTTCCAATCAGTCCTGGAAAAAGACCCGCCAAAACACTAGGAATTACGGCAATCGCAAAGTTTTGAAAGAGCATTAAGCTGACAATATCGCCTGGTTGCGTATATGCCTGCACCATACGGGCAATACCCCAGAAAATACCAAAAAATGTGCCGGCAATTGGTCCCATAAGCAAAGAATAAATGGAAACAGTCAAAGGAATAGTAGTTATAGCCGGCAAAGTTGGCAATATGCGAATATAACCGATATTAGGAATGAAAGTTTGCAATAAAAAGATTGCGACAAATATGGCAGTAATAGCCAGGTTCTTAGTTTCTTTTCTGCGCATTTGCGTCCTCCTTAAAAAAACACCTTGCTATTATATTGCTTAGAATTATTTGTCGCAAATATTATCTCTGCTAAGTATTAGTTTTAATAATAATTACTTTAATAAAAACTATATTTTAAATCCTTTCTCTAAAACTGATCCAGACTCAAAAAAGCGCTTAAATTTTTCAGCTTCCGTAAGTAATTTTTCCCGATTATCTACCTGTGAAAGCTTATAGCCGACAAAATATGGCGAAGCTGTGTAGCGCAAAATCAATTTCGCACAAATTCCTTGATCAAAACGCGGATAAAAGAACAAATTGTAGGAGTCACAGCGACCATTGGACAAAACTTCCAGCATGTATTTAGCTCCGCTTTGAATCCAGTCGGACCAGTCATCAATACTTTTTTCATCAAGCAGGTTGAAATCTAATTCGATATAGCCTTGAATCGGATGGGTGCCAACGTTAACCTCCAGCCCGTTGTTGTTAAAAATACTAATGCCTTCAAAATTATTGGGCTGCAGATACTTATAGCCGTTCATCTTTTTCAAGCCAACGATTTGCATGTGCGGGTGCTCAAGTGAACCTCCAGAATTTTTGCCAAAATTCTTGTACCATAATACCGATCCGAACTCAGGTGAATCATTCATTTGCTTAAAACATGACAGTGAAAAGCGCATCAAAGCCCGATTATATTCAGGTGAATAGGTAGTGATATCTCCCGCATGTTTATTAGATTCAATCAAAACTGTTTGAACAGTATCCAGCAATGTCGGATATTTGTTATCCAGCCAGATCATCCCTCCCTGCCTTTTTATAATATTTGTCAATTCCGCCACATTACAAAAGGGACAACCAGAATTGTTTTTCACTTTACGGTAAGAATTAGGCTTTTCTTTAGCTATGTTAACATCAAACACTAATGGGTCATTTTCCATTGGGCAATCCCTCCTAAAAAATTTTCTTAAATCTTGCATTTTACTAGAGCCGCAATAGATGGTAAACTGTAACCGCAATTATTTTTTAAAAAATTCCAACGGTGGTAGAACTATGCAATCAAAAAGAAATTTAAAAAAATACAATAACCGCAATAACTTGTTTCTGATTATTATCGGAATAGTTCTGATTTTAGCAGTTATATTTGGCGTGGTTCTATATAATAATCACGTTGAATCGCAAAAGCAGGCTAAAGCATTCGCTATTAATCATTTTAACCCTAATGTTAATATTTATGGAGTAGAAGTTGGAAACTTAACAATTAATAAGGCGACGGCCAAGATTAATCGGAAAGCCAACAATATTGTTTCCCTAGAAAATGGTAAAGTTGCAATTGAACGCGATCCCAGCATTGATACTATTAAGAAAAAGGAAGTTGCGCATTACTTTAAAAAGCAACATACTACAATGCCAGATAAGCAAAATTATGAATACCGCAATACTGACTTAGACGCTGCCAATAAAAAAATGCAGGCTGTGAGTCACGCTGTGGTCAATTACCATGTAGCCGGCAAAGATTATCAGCTTAAAGCTCAAAGTCTGATTAATCAGGCAATTTACAAAAAAGGCAAATATTCGTTTCTTAATTCAGAAAATTTAACAGCAAAACTCAATAAAATTGATCAGGAAGTTGCAACCATCCACCAAAACTACAAGTTCTCTGCGCCCAAGGGCAACAAAGTTGCAGGTAAGAAAATAACTATCAAAAACCAAAGCTATGGCTGGGGTGTTCATGTCAAAAGAGCTCAAGCCGCTGTCGAACAAGCATTTTTAAACGGGACTAAAAATCTTGATGGCAAAGATTACATCTATGGTCTGGGTTATAGCACTTATGGTTTAGGATATGGTAAAAACAATCATGGCATAGGAAATAACTATATTGTTGTTTCACTTAAAAAGCAGGAAATGTGGATTGTAAAAAATGGCAAATTAGTCGTACATTTGAATGACATTGTCACTGGTACGAGAGATGGCGTTAAGGGTAACCGGACTCCGCAAGGCGTTTGGTACATTCACTATAAGCAAGGTCATGCTGTATTGCGCGGACGCAATAACGACGGGTCTAAATATGCTTCACCAGTCAGATACTGGATGCCGTTTACTTTAAGTGGTTGCGGCTTCCATGATGCCAGCTGGCGCGGCGATTGGAGTAAAAAAGCATATTTACGTGGGGGTTCTCACGGCTGCGTTAATATTAAGCCTAGAGAAATAAAACAAGTTTGGCATAATGTAAGCAAGCATGAACCGGTAATTGTATATGATTAAGTAATTTATAAGAAATTAAAGGACAAGAATTTAAAAAACTTGTCCTTTTTTGTTATGCAAAAACCTGTTAACTTAATATCAAGTTCACACTCGCTTTAGTTAACAGGTTTTGCAATTTTAAATATTAAATAATTTTTACTTATAAAGCTTCCTTAACAGCCTGATTGACAGCATCCTTTTCAGCATTAATCACGTCAACCTTGGACTCGATATTCTTGGTATCCATTCTGATCTCACGACCAAGACCCGGCTGATCAACCTTTGGCTCAAAGAATTCTTTGAATTCTTCCAGTCTCTTTTCAGTATGAAAAATGTTTGAAGCCACAGTAATATAAGTGGTAAATTCCATATCACCACCGACTGTTTTTTCCAGCCATGACCATTGGTCCCGTAACCAGTCCCAAGCAAATTGTTCGCCTTTTGGATTAGCTAAGACATTCGCAAACCAAGAACGCAAATCTTGTGGCTTAACGACTGCAGCATTTTCAAAATTCTCAATAAGTTTCTTGATTTCAGCGGGATTCTTGGTGTTGGTAATAGCATCAGTAAGATCGTCCTTATAGTTAGGATCGATGGCAGCTTGATATTCTTTCAACAAACGATCAACTAATCCTGGTTCATTATAATTCCTAACTTCATTCATTAAAACATACGGCCTAACTGAAGCATCAATTTCGTTTAAGTTTTGATCGTGCTCAACAAAAATTTGGTGACCAGCTTTTATCACAGCAGAATTACCGGCATACAAAGCTAAGGCTATTTCTAGTGGTCGAATTCTCTTATCATCATCTGTATCAGAATCTTTTGCTTGCCAACCTAAACGTTCAACTTGCTTTTGGGCTAATTTATTAACAAACGCCTTCAAATCTTTTTCTTGAGCTGAATCAGGTGTAACAAATTTAAATAATGAACGGATACTAGATAACAAGGCACTAATGACAATGTATGATTTAGAATCCGCAAATTTCGGCAGCAACGGTACAATTTCAGCGTATGAAATTTGCTTGCCTTCTGCTAAAAGTCCCAAATCTTGCAGTAATTGTAATTGATCTACCGGTTTAAGCTGATTAAATTCAGCCATAATATCGTTCATCAAGGTTTCATCATAATTGACAATGAAATGTGAACTATTGCCTACGTTTACACGCAAAGCGTGACCAGCTGCACTGCGTAATTCTTGGTAATCTCCCAGATCCAGTTCTCGTTCAGACATAATCTGCGGTGCCTCAAAGTTTGCGTTCAAAGGAATAGCCCACTTGCGCCCAACTTCTTTGCCTTCACCAACGAAGAACTGCTTTTGGCTCAAAATTAAGTGACCAGCTGAGTTTACTTTAGCGGAAACAACAGGGTAACCCGGTTGGTCAAGCCAAGTATGCATGATTTTACCAATATCTAAATCGGTGGCAGTCGAAAGAGCATTCCACAAGTCGTCACCCGTAGCGTTGCCATATTGGTGCTGCTCAAAGTAATACTTAAGTCCCTTACGCAAAGCATCGTCCCCTAAGAGTGCCCGTACCATAACCAACATTCTTGAACCTTTAGCGTAAACAATCGCACTATCAAAAATCGAATCAATATCAGCTGGATGCTCTACATTAACGTGAACCGATTGGACACCATCAGTGGCATCACGCTTTAAAGCTGCTGGCACCTCAGAAATTTGGTAAAGATTATCCCAAACATGCCAACTCGGCTCCAAAGCATCAACTGAAACATATTCCATCATGTTGGCAAAACTTTCATTAAGCCATAAGTCATCCCACCACTTCATGGTAACTAGGTCGCCAAACCATTGGTGCGCTAATTCATGAGTGATAACCGTTGCCACATACGCCTTTTGATAAGGAGTAGCATTATCAGGATCAAGCAAAATTGCGACTTCACGGTATGTGACTAGTCCCCAGTTTTCCATTGCTCCGGCAGAAAAGTCCGGCAGCGCTAATTGCCAAGAATGTGGCAGCGGATACTTGGTTTGGTAAAATTCTTCGTAAAATTCAATTGCCCGTTTTGCGATATCCAAAGCAAAGTCTAATTCCTTAGCTTGATGTGCTTTAGTCGCAAAAACTCCCACTTGAACGCCGTCTTTGGTTTCGGTAAGCTTTGATTGTAATTCACCAAAAGCAAAGGCAATCAAGTAGCTGGACATTCTAACGGTTTGCTCGAAGTAGTGCACGCCATCTTCAACTTTAACTTCCGGCATGTTGGCAATCGTAGTTTCACCTTCATGCTCATCATACTTAAGTGCTAAAGAAAAAGTAGCTTTGGCTTCCGGCTCATCAACACATGGGAAAGCCTGACGCGCAGCTGTTGTTTCAAATTGAGTACCGATAATCTGTTTTTGAACACCATCAACTTGATAGTATGACGGATAAATTCCCATCATAGAATCAGTCAGCGGTGCCGAATACTTAATCTCAACTGTGACTTTGCCAGTTTGACCCAGTTCAATAGCAATAGCTTCTTTGTCCTCATTGACAGTGAACGGCACATCCTTGCCCGCACTGGTGACAAAAGCAATTTTCATATACTTCTGATTAATTAAAATAGTATTTTCGAGTGCCTCACCTGTAATTGTTGAAGTACCGTTAATAGTTTTCTGTGCCCGATTAATGTCTATGAACAAATCATAGTGTTCAGGGTGAAAAGTTTCATAAAAATGTTTAGCAGCCATATTTACCTCCTAAAATAATAGTTATTATTAATTTTAACAGACATATATGGAAATAACATTAAAACATAATTGCAACTTGGACTTGTTTCTCGGAAAAAAGCAATACCATTACGGTACTTTCGTGTAGTATACTGATAGAAAAAGATAGCAGTTTACTCTCAGTTCGGTTAGGTGCCTTTCTGCCTGTGAAACAATTAATTTTTTATTATAAGGAGTAAAGAATGAAAAAGAATAAACGCATAATCTTTGCGACAATTGCCGCGTTAAGTCTGGCTGCACCAATGACGGCAGTCTTCAACTTTGACAATGTTCAAACTGTTTCTGCTAATCACCAAGGAACCAAAGTCTGGCTACAATATGGTACTTTAAAGTATGCTTTAAAAGGACCTTCTGGCAGAGTTTACCCTGCTGGCACTAAAGTGGTGCGTGAACTAAGCAACGATGATAAACCACCTATTTCATTACCGGCTAGACCATTTTATCTGACACTATTGATTGGTGGATTGCCCGGTATGCAAACTTTGCAAGACGAAGGTGGCGGAGAAATTGCTCAAGCATATGTCAACTATGAAGACTGGCATGAAATTGATTATCCATCTGATGATGTTGTTTTAGTCCAAAACACAGAAGATTACACTGATCTTGCTTCTAGTGATTTTCATCCCGTAGATAGCAATAATCCTAATGTACCTTGTGCAAATCTCAATGCACTAGAAGAAGCATATGCTGATTTGACAAGAATTGCTGGTAAATCTTCCGTGGTTGGGCAAGATCGTGAAAAAATTTATCGCTTCACAGACCGTTATAATGCTGCTAAAGCCATGGGTGTTCCACAATCAACTGTTGATGCCTTAACTAAAGAAATCAATGATGCTGTTGCTAACTACAAGAAGACTGGTCACCTCGTAAGTGGCAATTCAGATTCTGGCAATAACAGTAATTCTGGCTCATCTACTTCCAAGAAATCTAAGTCACGAGTAGTAAGATTGCGTAAAGCATCTTACCGCTATACTCATAAGGGTAAACGTGTATCTAAGAAACTGCTTAAGAAAGGTTCATATGTCAAGATCAACGGCAAGACCTACCGTATTAAGGGTAAAACCTTCTACCGCATTGGTAAAAACCGTTATATCCGTAAAGTGAATGTTGCAAAGTAATAGTTATAAGGAGTAAAGAATGAAAAAGAATAAACGCATAATCTTTGCGACAATGGCCGCGTTAAGTCTAGCCGCACCAATGACAGCAGTCTTCAACTTTGACAATGTTCAAACAGTTTCTGCTAATCATCAAGGAACCAAAGTTTGGTTACAATATGGTACTTTAAAATATGCTTTAAAAGGACCATCAGGTCGAGTTTATCCTGCTGGTACTAGAGTGGTACGTGAACTAAGTGATGATGCTAAGCCACCTATTTCAATGCATGGTAGGTCATTCTATTTAACATTATTGATTGGTGGACTTCCTGGTATGGAAACTTTACAAGATTATGGTGGCGGTAAAATTGCCGAAGCTTATGTTAATTATGAAGATTGGCATGAGATTGATTATCCTGCTGATGAAGTAGTCTTGGTACAAAATACCGAAGATCCAACCGATCTTGCTTCTGGTAACTTTCATCCTGTAGATAGTAATAATCCTGATGTACCATATGCTAATGTTGACGCATTAAGAGCCGCATATAATGCACTGGATGTAGTTCTAACCAACAAGATAACTAAACAAGATCAACAAATAATGTCTAATTTCACTGATAAATACTTTGCTGCTACAGCTATGGGTGTATCACAAGATTCAGTTGATAAGTTAACCGATGAAATGAAACAAGCACTTTCTTACTATAAGAAAACTGGTCATTTAGCTGGTTATGATAAATCTAGCAATTCTGGCTCCAGCTCCACAACTAACTCTGCCAAGTCAAAATCTAAATCACGCAAAGTAAAATTACGTAAAGCGTCATATCAGTACACCCACAAAGGAAAGCGTGCTTCGAAGAAGAAACTCAAGAAAGGCGCGATTGTCAAAATTAACGGCAAGACCTACCGCATTAAAGGTAAAAAATACTATCGCATTGCTAAAAACCGTTATATCCGTAAAGTGAACGTTGCTAAATAATAATTACAAGGAGTAAAAAATGAAAAAGAATAAACTATGCCAAAAATTAGCAATTGCTTTTTGCGGTGTGGCTCTAACTACCGTTGGCGCAGCTGTTATCGTTAGTGACACTGTGCACACTATCAATGCCACACCCAACCATAAAGGCTTTAATAACTGGATTCAATACGGCACGCTCAAATATGCTTTAAAAGGACCTTCCGGTAGGGTCTATCCTGCTGGCACCAAAGTTGCAAGATACATGGGGAACCTTACTAAGCCTAGTAAGCTTTCCTACCCTGCGCTACCATTTGCACTATCATTAAGTATCACTTCATCCCCAATAGGTATTACCCAATTTGGCGGCGGTGATATTGCCGAGGCTTATGTTAATTTAGAAGATTGGCAAGAAATTGACGACCCTGACGTAGATAGCTTTGGTACTGATATCGTCGAAAGTTCTTTCGACATGACAGACCTTGCATCTCGTGATTTTCACCCTGTAGATAGCAATAATCCTGATGTGCCTGCTGCTAAATATGATGCACTAGAGCATGCTTATGGAGAATATTTGAATAATATTGATTTTTCGCATCGTTCTAAGGCAGACAAAACATGGGAAGAGTCAATGAATAAACGATATAGCGCAGCTAAAGCTATGGGCGTTCCACAATCAACTGTCGATGCTCTTACTAAAGAGATTAACGATGCCGTTGCTAATCATAAGAAAACTGGTCATTTTGTAAGTGGTAATTCAGATTCTGGCTCCAATACCACAACTAACTCTGCCAAGCCAAAAGCTAAATCACGCAAAGTAAAATTACGTAAAGCCTCCTACCAATACACCCACAAAGGAAAGCGTGTTTCGAAGAAGAAACTCAAGAAAGGCACAATTGTCAAAATCAACGGCAAAGCTTACCGCATTAAAGGCAAAAAATACTACCGCATTGCTAAATATCGCTATATTCGCGCCGTCAATGTTGTAAAAAAGTAAATTTAAATAAAGCAGACTACTACTATAGTTAGGCTGCTTTTATTCTTCGATAGTGGCAGAATTATTAAATTTTTAAAAAATATTGTAAGAGTTGCGTGTTCTTTCTGTAACAACAATGACACATTGACTGTGTATGATTATCCTTAGAATTAATATAGTTAATTGTGGGGATTGAAATATATTGAAGAACAGTAAAAGTTTAATACTTAAGTTAATTACAGCACTGGCGCTTTCATTTAGTTTTGTCACTGCTATAAATATAGAAACAAACAATAATAACTCATGTACACAAACAGTACAAGCTGCTCGTAAAAAGTCAAAAGCTGAACGTGCAGCTAAAAAATGGATTGCCATGCGTGAATCAGGTGGTAATTATTACGCGCGCAACGGTGTTTGTTATGGTAAATACCAACTTAACATTGCTTACCTAAACGGTAATTACTCTAAAAAGAACCAAGAAAGAACGGCTGACACATATGTTTACGGTCGTTATGGTTCATGGGTTAACGCCAAGAACTTCTGGCTAACACATCACTGGTATTAGAAAATACTCTTTAATACAAATATCCCATTATAAAAAATAGCCTAACTAATTGTTAGGCTATTTTTTATATGAATTTAGATGTTAAAACAAAAGAAATTTAATTTTCTTCATTATGAGTCTTTGACAAGAACGGTGCCAAGGTCTTTAAATCTGGTCCCTTACCGCTGGGAATATTTTCTGCACGAGAGACAATAATTGGATTAAGTCCTGTGTGAGTCAAAATGTAGAATTTATTTTCTTCTAATGCCTTGAACACAATTCCAGGTATTTTATCTATTGGCATGCCTGTTACAATGTCTTGTTTGGCACGTTCTTGACCTTCCTTAAATGCTTCACTTGAATAGTAAGGATCATTCTTATCAGTGTATTTAGCTGGTCTGTGATTTTCAGTATGATATAAGTCTGTCTGGACAAAAGCAGGACAAAAGACATGCATGCTAATGTTAGCTTTTGCAACCTGCATATCATATTCTACTGCCTCAGTCAGACCCACAGACGCAAACTTAGAAGCAAAGTATGATGGCATTGAAGGACTGGCAACTAGCCCAGCAATTGAAGCTACATTAATAATGTCACAATGATCTTTTTGTTTACGCATAATTGGTATTACGCGTTTTAATGCCCAAACCTGACTCATTAAGTCAGCATGCAAAATCCATTCCCAATCACGAGTAGGAAGTTCACAAATATCACCAGGTACCGCAATCCCAGCTGAATTAATCAATAAATCAATTTCATGATATTCAGTTACTGTCTTTTTGACCATGGCATCAACTTCATCTTCATCGGTTACATCAGTAGGAATGCTAATAACTTCCGCGCCTAAATCTTTAATATCAGTTTCTGTCTTGCTCAACGCTTCATCATCTATATCAGCAATAGCAAGTTTCATCCCTCTTTTTGCTGCTTCTAATGACAGTGCTCGTCCAAATCCGTGCGCTGCACCAGTAATTAATGCAACTTTATCTTTAAATTCTTTCATGTGCAAGCCTTTCTATTTAATTGTTCAATGCTGAACTAACTTACTTACATCATCAATATTAAGCGCTTACGGTATAAATAAAAATATATAATATTTATAGTTTGTTAGATATTTAACAATTGCACATATCTATTAGGTAAATTAGCTTTTATGACTTTGATCAGCCATCTTTAAACAATGAACTATTACATCTTTTTGCGTTCTGCGAAACATATCTCTCATTTCCTCTGGAGTCTCTTTTTGTCCATTATTAAGCCAGTCAATAGTTATTTCTGTAAATCCACCAGTAAAGAAATGGGCTATAAAGTCACGGTCTTTCTGACTTACATGTAATTTTTGTTTGCTTATTACTTCATCAATATAGCCAAGAAGTATACGATTTTGTGGTTCCCTAAAAATTGCATTAAATTGTTTAATATCTAAATTTTCATAAATGGCTCGTCCCAAAGTTGGATTAACAGCAAAATATTGAAAAATTTGATATAAATCGTTGTACCATTTTTCATAACCTTTTGACTGCTCTAATAAATTAATTATCTCATCCTGGACAGTCCACTTGATTAAATCAGGTACATCCCTAAAGTGATAATAAAAAGTAGGTCTACTTTTATTAGTTAAAGTAAGTAATTCACAAACAGTAATTTTATTTAAAGGCTCTTTTTTGAGCAACTTCTTTAATGCCCGCGCAAATTCTCTTTTTGTATTTAGTGAAATCTCTTTATTTTTCATTTTATTTGCCACACTGTAACCCAATAAGAAAAATTTCCAGCAATTATTTGTTACTTGCCACTATTTTTTTAATTTTTGCAAAGCGCTCATCCCACTCGTTAACAATTAAATCATCATATTCCTGCTTTAATAAAAAGTTGAGCAAGTCTTTTTTATCAGGCCGATCTAAAAACAGGTAGCTTTGCGGAATAACAATCTGGGGCAAAACAGTGCGCAACTGGTTAAGTGAAACCTTTTTAACAGCACAAGATTTTAAAATTGGAATAATACAACCATCATCTTTAGGCATAAAATAGTCATAAATTTCGTCATAATTGTCATTTTGAATTTCCCGGCCTATTTGAGCTAATGCCTTTGCATTATTGCGAATCAAAGGGGCGCACTTGATAAATAACTGAATTCCGCCATTATTGCCTGTAGTATAAACAAAGGCTTGAAAACTATCTTTAAAAAATCTCCTGCGGTATTCAATTATTTTTTGTCCCGTTAAAATTTCTTTTACATATTCCTCATGCAGAGAAATTAGTAAAGTAGGTAAAAATGGATCATAAACTTCATCTTCTATTTTACACATTATTTATTTTCCTTTTCTTTGTTCTTAATTGTGCAAATACTTATGTTTATCATAAATATCTTCGCTTAAACAAGCAACTGAATATTTAAAGTATCAGATTAGCAAAACTGAATTTTTCTAAACACAAAAAAGCTGGACTGCACTTCAACCATTGAAGTACAGTCCAGCTTTTCTAATCATCTTACGCTCTGTGTCTTAATAAATGAGCCTTTGCGGGTTCACCTTTTAACCAAGTAGCAAAGAATGCATAGCCGAAGACCATCAAAGCAACTACAGCTGCCAAAATAATCATATTATTATCGTTCAGCGAAATTGTCTGTTCCTCTTCTAGCAGATTCTTTGACTCATTAACTTGATTGCATAATCCAAAGAATAACATGATTAGACTGCTTAGAGTTAGTAAGCCATTAACTGCCGTTAAAATTTTTATTTTCGTTAACTTCAAAAAATCATGTCCTTTCTTTCGATTTAAATACCAGCATTATATACCCTTTAAAAATAAATGCAAGGCCTTTGCTTAAAATAATTTAAATTTTTTGTTTCTAATATGAATATTATTATAATTTTATAATCAAATCTTCTAAAACCCGAACAAAAAGGAGTACAGCATCTGTACCCCTTTTATTGCCATTCACTTGCCAGCCATTCCTGTGCCAGTTCGAACCAGTGGGCAGCGTGTGGATTCTCTTGCCATTCTCTACCCTTAACTACCATATCTTTACGAGCTAAGGAAAACCCGTGACCACCACGATTGAATATATGGGCTTCACAGGGAACCTTCTGGTTATGCAAGGCTTCCACGTATTCAAACGTATTGGTTACAAGTACAATAGGATCATCCCAGGCATGGAAGATAAAAGTTGCCGGAGTGTTTGCAGTTACACCTAATGAACTATCCTTAATAAATTCATCTTGGGGTACTTTATCTTGTTCATCTTCTGGAATGTCAAAGCCAATTTTAGTCAGATTAATTAAGGGATAACCCAAAATAGTCTTATTAGGCAGAACTTCCGCACTCTTAAAACCAAACTCTTTTTGATATTCTGCAGAGTTAGCCATACTGTTGGCAAAACTAGCAACGTGACCACCAGCAGAAAAGCCGATTGTGACTATTTTATCTGGATCAATCTGATAGTCTTGCGCATGCTCCCGAAAGTATTTAACAGTGCTTAAGACATCAAGCCCGGCATCCGGATAAATGTCACCTTCGTCTTGCACGAGGTTATACTCCATGACCACACTGTTAAAGCCGCAATTATTGAAAGCCAAGGCAACCGGCTCTCCCTCTCTTTTAGACAAATGGTCAAAACTGCCACCTGGAACTACTATCGCCAAAGGGTGCTTTGGAGTTACCAATTCACCAATTGAACCCAATGTGTATGTGTGCAGGTTGAACTTGCGCTGGTTAAAATTAGTTAACGTTAAATCATTTACTTTCATTTTCTTCCCCCACTTTTACCATGTTTTTTGCTAAAAAGGTTGTTGCTAATGGTACTGTTAATAATACACCAATTAGAGAGTACATTATAATCAAAGCCTCATTGACAAACATTTTTTCGTTTAATACCTCACCTAACGTATAATTCAAACGAATGTACCATAAAAATAATGAAAGAAAGCTGCCAAACATCCCAAATAAAATGGTATTCATAGCTGTTCCCAGAACATCGTTGCCGATTTTAGCACCACTGGCCTTGAGTTCCTCATATGATATTTCTGGATTATGCTTTTTGATTTCTAAAAGTCCTGAACTCATAGCAACAGCGGATTCGGCTACAGCACCCAGCGTTGAAAATATAGCTACCGCAACTGCAATTAAAGGGTAACTTAACCCGGGCATTTGGGATAAGCCTACCAAAATTTCACCTGCTTCAGGTCCAAGACCAGCAGCTTGCGCCAACCATTCAAAACCCATAATTATTACACTAGTTGCCAGGCACACAATCAGTGAAGAATAAAAAGAATTTTTAGCAACTTGATAATCATGCGTTCCTAAGAAAATAATGGTTACCAGTTTTAACGGGACAAAAATGAAAATCAGAAGTGGAATATTAATCCCCCAGGAAATCAGAATAGCAACTAAAATTAATAAGAAAGTATTGATTAAAACACTAAAAAAACTGCGAATCCCTGTTTCACCGCCAACAACAGTCATCAAAATTGCAAGCACAATTAGTAAGGCAGTTAAGGTACTCATTTTTTAATCCCCGCTTTCCGCTTTTTTTCTTCTAAAAACAGCAGGCTGCAACCCGTGGCAAAGACCACCGTCAAAACAATCCCAATTGCGGAAATGATACTTTGTGTGACACCGAGGGAAAGGGTGAAGCCGAAAGTGGAACGCAAGCTGTTGTTATCCCGCAAATAGATAATCGTCATTGGCAATTCTTCTGACATAAAGATTAAAACCAAAACGTTAATCAGTGGTCCCATTATTTCTTGTCCCATTGTGCGTCCGCTTTGAATTAACTGCTTGGCAGTTAAATCGACCTTAGTCTGGATCAATTCGTAAAGACTGGAAATAATATCGGTGGCTTCGTCCATCACGGCTCCTAAAATTCCCAGTAATGTTTGTGCTAAAAAGATGCCACGAGGATCCTGCGTCGCATAATCTCCTGTTTCATATTTAATTTCCGTTTCTCCTGTCAAACGCATAATTAAGTAGCACAATGCAAAAGAAACAAAAGTGCCTAAAATTGTTGCCAGCCACGTTGCCAGCATCTTGCGGTTAAAACCTTGAACAACCAATAAACTAAAGAATGAAAAAACAATATCGGCTAAGCCAAATAATAAAACGATATAAGAGCCATTTAGTTTAATATCCAGCATAATCACAAGGTAGAAAATTACCCAGCTGAGTATCATCGATGCAATTAAACTAAACGACTTTTTACCTGAGACTGCCACCATCAGCGTGGACATTACTGTCATTGCCAAAACCAAAACCCAGTCTCGTTTAGGATCCTGAATAACCGGTTCACCGTGTTTGACACTGACAAACAGGCGCTGACCTGCACGAAACTTTTGGGTAACTAACTGTGATGGATAATACATATTGATAGTCTGATAGGTTTTGCCCTTAAATTTGCCAGACAAGACTTTTAAATGAAGAACCTGCTTTCTGGTTTCGTCTTTATTGCCATAGACATCCGTACTTTTTTCTTCCAAAGTATCCTTAATCTTAGTATCGGTAATTACAGCCACATCATTTTTAGAATAAATATCTGTTGCAAAATAGGTGCAGGTAGTTAAAATTAACCCCACAACTGCTATTAATACCGCAAATAAGTAGCGTTTTTTAATTTTTTTCAATCAAATCATTCCAATCGATTTATACTTACCTACTGTAACTTAAAAACAGTTATCAGACATTAATTTTAAGCTAAATTTGTAAAATTTAAATATTATAAAAACGACTTTTAATCAAAAGTCGTTCTTTATGTGCCTACATATCTAAGAATCGCTGCCACCAGTGAGTTTTTTCCGGTTCGATCTGCATATCTGCTAACGTGCGGTGGGCATTGGCGTTTGCACTTTTTTCAGCATTTTCCTTAGCTTTAGCCAAAATCTCTTCATGCATCTGTTCACTTGATTTTCCTTCATCCTGCGCCACCTGAGCCCGTTTTTCGGCTGCTGTTAGAGGCTTCGTCTCTGGCATTTCCTGCACATCAGTTATGTCATCACCGTTATCGGTAACAATTCCTGAAATATCCGGTAACACGCTAAAATCTTCTTCAGCACTAGTTTTTTTAGCTGCAGGCTGCTGTAATTGCTTTTGTTTTTTGAGCAGCTCTTTATTCTGCTTTTCAATATGGTTCAATTGCTTTTGCAAGTTGCTCAGCGCTATATTTTGCTGACCAATAGTTTGTTGCAAAGCATTCAGTAATTTCACCATCTGGGAAGTAGACATTACCTCCTGCTTTTTACCGTTATCCATATGCTGAGGCTTGTCTTTTTTGTCAGTAACAGCAAAAACCTGCTGTGCGGCTTCTTGCAATGTTAAGCCATTATCCCGGGCTAATTGGTGAAAATCTTCGAGATCCTGCACATCCTGCTTACTGTATAAGCGCGCATTTTGCTTAGTCCGTGCATAGTAATCCGGTTTACCAGTAACTTTTTCTACAATTAAAGAATATTTACGTAAAGTTGCAACACTAATGTGCAATTTCTTAGCCGTCGCAGAAGGCGCGGTTAATTCTTCAAAATTATGCTTATCTTCACTCATTAGATATACTCCCCAGCACAATCAAATTAACCAATTTTGTGTAACAAGTTTTTCTTATGATCAAAACGCTCCTGCGCTTTGACAATCAAACGGGTAATTAATTCCGAATAAGAAATTCCTGCCTCTTCAAAAAGTTTGGGATACATACTAATATTAGTAAACCCGGGCAAGGCATTAACCTCCGTTAAGATTACTTTATGATCACTTTCACGCAAAGTAGAATCTACACGAGCTAAACCACTGCATTCTGTGACTTGATAAACTTTTAAGGCGTTCGCTCTAACCTTATCTACAATTTTTTGAGGTAATTTGGCAGGGATTTGCAAAGTAGTAGTTGAATCATCATCATATTTATTTTCATAACTGTAAAAAGTACCTGCCGCATTAATGATTTGTCCTACACCGGAAACAATCGGCTTGTCATTACCTAAAACAGCAGTTTCAACTTCTGTACCGTGAATGGTTTCTTCAATTAAGACCTTATCATCGTATCTAAAAGCATCGGCCAGAGCATCATCAAATTCTTTTTTATTAGTAACATGATGAACACCAACTGAAGAGCCTTGATTTGAGGGCTTAACAAAAAGATCACTGCCCAGTTTAGCGCTCACTTTGTCATAATCACGTTTAGCATTATTAGCATCTTCATATTCAAAACGCTTAATTGCGATCCAATCAGCTACAGGAACACCAACTCGCTGTGCTAAAATCTTGGTAAATTCCTTATCCATGGTCACGGCAGAAGCCAGGACATCGTCACCAACAAAGGGCTTGTTTAAGATTCTGAACAGTCCTTGCAGACAACCGTCTTCACCTAAATTGCCGTGAACAATCGGAAAGAAAACATCAATTTCCGGTAAATTCTTTAGTTGAATTAAATTTGAAATGTTGGCTACTTCATGCGGATTCTCAATAGTATATCTTGGATCCTTTAAGACTTTAAAAGAGTCTTCTTCACTGGCCAAATAGCCGTCATTGGTAATCCAAATTGGGTGGACGTCAAACTTATCTTGATCGATCGCATTATAAATGTTGTGGCCAGACATAATTGAGACTTCGTATTCAGATGAATTACCGCCAAAAATTAAACCAACTTGTGTTTTCTTAGTCATTATTTTTACCTCTTAGTCATTGTTTCTAACTTTTAATTATACGGCAAGAAAAACCCGAAGAGCTGTAAATTAGACAATTTTTTAGGAATATTTTTTATTATAAGCAAAAAGTCTTGTATAAAGCAAAATCATAAAGCAAAAATTTACACTATATTAAAAATTGCTATTCGAATCCCAAGTTATTTCATAAAGTTGATTGATTTTGGTTGGATATTTGCCCAAAGCGGTGGGATCAAAAGACTGATGATAGGCTACGGTTAAGTAAAGATCATTAACGGTAGCCAGTTGAATGCCCTCAAGCTCAGTATAATAGCCCGGAATTTCCAGTTTACTTTCATTGGCTAAATTTACCAACTCCCAAAATGCAGGATCAGCTTCTCCCCAAGGAATTTTAACAATTTTTCTATTTTGACCGAGCCTGTCGTCCGCAAATTGACTGGAAACATAGATTGTGCGGTTGTTGTCAATAGCAAAGCCTTGCAGCGAACCAACTAACCCAGCTCGTCCATAAAATTGTGGCATTTTAAAAGCGGCTATACTTTTTATTGTTCTGATATCAACGTATTTGCTTGCAGTTGCAGCTTCATCAAGCGCCTTATTAATTTCTGCTAAATAATAGAGTGCAAAATAACCGGTATAGTCGTTATCACCGTATGCAAGCAGAAAATAACGCAAATCTGGTGAAACTGCAGCTTCTACGCGGGAAAATTGATTGCCTGCACAGCCTATGCCTAAATCAGCTCCTGCATAATTTAAATTTGATAATCTTGGTTGCAATTTGGTATTAGCCGTAATCTTAAAATAATGCGGAATTTTTATGCGCGCAATTTGTTTAGACCAAGTCGACCAGATGGGGTTTAAGTCGTTTGGCTTTGTGCCAACGAACCACTGCCCTGGTCTTCCAGCATACTCCAGCGTCTGAGTATGACCTGCAGCGGTGCCGGTTAAATGCAAAACTGGAATTTGCTTATTAAAAGAAACATTGTTGCCATTTTTGCCGCGATAAACAAAGTTGTCTCCTGCTACGTGTTGCAAAACATAAGTATTACCGTCAATAATGCTGGTTTTCTGGACTACTACTTGGCGCAAGTCCTGATCTACTGGTCCAGTTACCCCATCCCAATCGTCCAACTTGCTTAACAGAGCAATTTTGACGTTTTGTGCTGCCTGCATCTTTTCATCATTAGCCAAGACTGTCATTTCCTCACTAAATTTTTCCAAAAACTCAATCAATTTATTAAATATAATTATTATTTTAAAAATTAAATTCTACTCAGTTTTATTTTGCCTTATAATTTAGGCTAAAGAAAGGAGAGCATCTTAAATGATAAAAAAATTTTACACTGCCCTCTTCTGTTTGCTTTTCATTTTTTCTTTTAGCAATACGCAAGTTTTCGCTGCAGAACTTACTCCAAGTGAAATCAAGGAAGTGAGTCGTTTGCAGCAGGAATATGCACAACTCGATAACACTACTTATAACCATAATAACCTTTATTTAAACAAGCCGCAGTTTAAAACTAAATTTAAGGCGGGCACACTTGTGCCGGACTACCTTGACAGTCAATTGGCATATACAAACTATTATAGAAAGTTATTTAATTTGACTCCTGTTAAAGAAAATTTTCAAGATAATATTGCCGCGCAAAAAACTGCTGCCGTTTTAGCCGCTCTCGATGCTAACCCGATGGTCAATCAGCATAATTTGCCTTATGAAAAAAGACCGAAAATAATTAATAAAACTACTTGGCAATTAGCCCGCAACATTTCCAGCAAGGCCAATCTTAATTTTAATACCAGTGACCAGACTGCAGGTGAAGTTATCACTGACTTAATTACTGATCGGTACAACTTGACCGGTGCTGACACCGGTCACCGTGCATGGCTGCTATCAACGCGCTTAACTACGACAGGCGCAGGTGCTGCTTATGGCAAAAATGGTTATCGTTATTCTGTGCAAAAAGTTTTTAACCCTGCTGATGTCTTTCGTACTCCCAGTCGAGAAACCGTAACTTATCCCAATAGGGGCGTCTTTCCCATTGAGCTTTTACAAGGTAAAAATATTGCCTGGTCAATTTATCTCTCTAATAAAATTTATGCAGACACACCAAAAATTACCATTACTGATAAAGATACTGGCAGAACTTATCAAGCAGAAAATGTACGTAATTACAGTCATACAGGCTATGGCAATTTTGAAACTATTATTACCTACTATCCAGGCTCAATTCCACTAGTTCTCGGTCACGAGTATGAAGTAAAAATCACGGGTTTAACTAGTTACACCTTTAAGCTGTTTCAACTTCAAAACAAGTCAATAGAATAATAAAAACCTCGAAGAATTATTTTCCTTCGAGGTTTCGTATGTTTTATTATGTGAACTGAGTTAATTTTAAATATAGTTGGCTACGGCAGCCAATAAATCTTTTTCATTATTAACAATGGTGCCATTAAGTTTAATTAGACCAGTAGTATACAAGTTGACATAATGAAATTGGTTTTCGGCAATCTGGGTTAAAGCTTGTAACTTCTTTTGGTTAGTAGCACCCTGCTGGCGAGTATCTGTATATAAACCAATTATCGGGATTTCTTTTGCATAAGCTACGCCTATTTCACTAGCTACCCCATTATCAATGCTGAGGCCGTCAAGAACGGCAATCATTAAATCGCTATTAAGCAGTTTTTCAGTATCGGCTTGAGCAATCATTTTAGAATCAGCATAAGCTTGTTTATCATTAATTGATGCATTTTCCTGGGGCAAATATAGATCAATTGCATCATCTATTTGACGAATTTTAGCCGCCAATTGCGCATTGTAATTAATTTCTGCTTGTGAAAACAGAGCATTTGCAAAATAAATTTTCATATATGTTTCCTTTGAAAAAAACGATTAATTATTTTAAAACAGAGAGACTAATTATTGGGAGAACTGATTTCCCACGGAATTGCACTTAAAATATAAAGAACAACTCCTACAATAACAAAGTCCAGAAAGATACTGCTGCTTATTTCTAACACAAAACCTAATACAGCTAAACCTTCAACATTAAAAATTACTGGAATAACTGCCAATATGCCCGCAATTAATATTAACCAAAAACCTGCCCACATACCACATGCGGTAATTTCGTGAGTCAGCATTTTTGAATTGAAAAATAACTTCATATCACTTATTAATGAACGTAAACTAATAATAGCCATTATCAGGATAATTACATTAACAATTAATAAGATAAAAGCAATATTGCCTCCAAGAGTAATGGTATTCAAATTAAAAGTATCAATTACATCAAATGGAGCATTATTTTCCTGCTCCTTTAATTTTTCTTGTACTAATTGGGCATCACTCGATGCACCTTGATCAATGTTTAAATCAATGTCATGTAAAATTTGTTTGGCCAATTTGATATTACTAAACTTAAACCAAGGTCTTCCAAGGGTATAGTCAATAATATGATCAGCAATTGGTTGAGTTTGCTTAGTAGTTAGCAGATTAGCGTTCCCATTTTTATTAGCTCCAATTGTTTCTGCTAATGCATCAAAATGCTTGTTTATTTGCCTGACTACTACAGCTTCATTACTACTGTTTCTCATTTGTCCCTTCATAAAAAAGGGATTAAGGAAAGTCACGGTAATCATGGTTAGCGATACAATCAGAAAGATGATAAAGGACAGAACCTGTTTGTATTGGTTATTCTGTTCCTGACTTATTCTGTGCAAACCATCTCGCGCGCCATTTGCCATATTTTTCCTTTCTAACAGACAATCTCCTTGTCTTCATCAAACATCGTATCTATTGCATGATGAATGGTCTTAATATCAGTAGATTCAATAATCTCATGACCCTCTTTAAGCGCCTTTTCGATAGTTGGTTTTGAGGAATGTAAAAAACTGTACATGAATGCTTTGGTACCATAATCAGCTATTTCTTCAGGAGAAACTTCATATTCTTTATTATCATAATAAAGACGACTCACACCAGTTACGGCAAAGGCAATTCCCATCCGCACTTCTTTTGGCTCAAAGTCAAAGTGGTCAAACAACTGCTTTTCTTTCAACCAGTCGTTGATAGTTTTACTCCAAAAATCTAGTGATTCATTACTCTTAAACACCTCAGTAATAATACGTTTAAGACCTTCATCATAAATTCCCAACATTTCAATTGCATAAATAAAAGCTTTGGTGCGAGCACATACTTCGTCTTCTTTACTAACACTAAACTTCTGCACTTGCTTGTCTAGCGTATTGAGAATGTTCCGAACTACATCAGCAATCAAGTTTGATTTATGTGGATAGTATGACTGCAACAATGACTTGGAAATGCCAGACTTTTCTGCAATCATTTGAAATGAAACACTGTCCATACCATTTTCTCTAATTAAGTGAAAAGTATTACTTAAAATTGTACGTCTTCTTTTATAATTTTTACGTCGTGCCATAATGTTTTCTCAGCTCCTATACATTTTGCCTCCATTATACCAATGATATAGAATAAATAAACAAAAAGGCACTGGTATATTATTGGCTGATAGTTTTTACTAAAGAAACATATACTAAAAGTAAGCCATTTAATATGTAATTACTTTAATTTACTTTCACTTAACAAATGCATTGAGCGGTCATTATATACATAATTAATTCCCCGCGCTAAAAGCAAATCTACTGAAATACGGACCATTCTATCTGGATAATGGCTGTGTTTAATTGTATCAGTTACCACTATCTGTTCAATTGGCAACTCATTCAGAACTTCAGTTGCATTTTGTGATAATAATGCGTGTGTTGAAGCAACATAAACTTTCTTGGCGCCTGCCGCTAGAACTGACTTAGTTGAAGAAGAAATACGTGACCCCGTATCAATTAAATCATCTACAATAATACATTTTTTGTCTTTAACATCACCAATCATGTCATGTACATCTGCGTCATAACGTGCACGGCGCTGATCAACAATCGCAATTGGAGCATCAAAGCACTGACCAAAATTACGAGCAAGTTTAGCCCCAGAATGATCTGGAGAAACAACCACAATATCGTCTTCTTCTTTAGTAGCAATACCGTTATCAATAAAGTATTGTGCTAAAAGCGGCATAGCATGCAAATGATCAACCGGCACATTATAAAAGCCTTGAATTTGCGAAGCATGCAAATCAAGAGCAATTAAGTGATCCAGACCAGTAATTTGTAATAAATTAGCTATAAGCTTAGCAGTTATTGGTTCCCGCGAACGAGTTTTGGTATCTGAACGTGAATAAGCCAGGTATGGCACTACTACATTGATTCTGTGTGCTGAAGCACGATGCAATGCGTCTAAAACAATTTCCAATTCCATAAAGTTTTCATTTACGGGATCCTGAATTGACTGAATAACGAAAACGTCACATCCTCTGACACTTTCGCCAATATTAACTTGAATTTCACCGTCACTAAAATGTTGCACAGCAGTTTCAATTAACGGCTTTTTCAAAATTTGCGCAATTTTCTCATTTAATGCGGGATTTCCGCCTAACCCAATCAGCTTCATCGGGTGCAATATTTGAAGAAGTTCTTCCTTGTTCATGACTACCTCGTTTTTTAAAAATTACAATCTTTGCAAGTCTATTATAACCAAAAAAGTCCTCAGTGCCTAGAAAAGTAAAAATTCAAAAAAGCCGAAAGTATTATCGGCTGTTAAATATTAAGTTTGAAGTAAAAGTCTTCTTGAATTAAATAAACTATTTAAAAAAGTCTTCCATTAAGTTTAGCAATTTAAAACTCTTAACTGCGTAACTTTCATGCTTTTGTCTAGGCATAATCAGAAGCTGCCCTTGAGGAATAATTTGACTGTACCAGCGAACATGTTCTACTTTAACCCAGTCTTTTTCTCCCACGACGCAATAAGTCGGTATCTTAATTGCCTTCAAACTGTCAACAGACATGAAACTTTCCGACAATTCCACCTTACTATCACGGTTCATGCGCAAGAAACGCAGAAAGCCTTCAGTCAAATAATGATATGATTTGATACCATTGCCGTTCACAAAGACACCAGCTACCATGAGCTTTTTAAAGATATTTTGATCCTGACTTGCAAGCATCATTGCTACCAAACCGCCTGCATCAAAGCCAAAACAATAGCAACCCCGGATATTCACTTGCTTAATAAAAGCAGCCAGATCTTCAACTTCAGTTTGATAGTGCTCAGCAGGCTCTCCCTGACTGAGGCCATGACCTCTCATATCCAGAACATAAACCGTATAGTAAAGAGAAAGCGGGGCAACAATTTGGTCAAACATGCCACCATCTAAATGGTGTCCATGTAATAAAAGCAGCGGGGCACCCTTGCCTAACTTACTGTAATAAAGTTCGTTACCATTAACTTTTTCTCTCATCTTTGGTCTCTTTCGCTAGCCTCTACCAAATTTTGATTAGAACTTTTTTCTTTCTTATGTTCATGCCACAAGCTGCGGACAATGATCTTAGCAATAATATAGTTAGCCTTAAAATTATCAGGAATCATTTTGGCGTTAAAGTGATGAACCATGCTGTCCTTACGCTGCCAATAATGGTATATAGGTTTACTATCACAATAAAAGCCTTCTGTTAAAGCCAAATATTGCACATTAAATATCTGATCTTCCATGAATGCCAAATTTTCCATGAAGTGAAGATGATTCCTCCGCACGACAGATAATTTATAGCCCTTGTTCCAGGTATAGCCTTTGACTGGAGTAGACAGGCAATGATTATCACACAAAGAGCCTAATGGGTTGCTGATTAACTGGTAAGTTCTAGCCTTGCCCTTCATACCCTGGACAATTTTTTTGGTAACAGGGATTGAGCCTGGTTTCGTTTCGTAGTCAAGCCAAAAGCCACAGGAAACCATTGCCGCATCCGGATGGTTGTGAAAAGCATTTACAAAAAATGCTGTATAATCGGAATCTACCCAGTCATCACCATCATGAAATGTAAAATATGGCGTATCGACATTGGCAATACCGACATTACGTGCATCAGACAAGCCACCATTGTGCTTGTTTATTATCTTAAAGTAACGGAATCTTTCACGATAGCTTTCTGCTATTTTTCGCGTATTATCCGTTGAACCATCATTGACAATTAACAACTTAAAATTCGGATCATCTTGCTTAGCTAAATGTTCAAGTGCCCGATCTAAATATTTTTCAACATTGTAAATTGGCATAATGACAGTTAATTCAGGTTGCTGAATCATAGCTTCCTCCTTTAACTTGTTATTATACCATCTTAAATATTAAAAATATCGTAAAGTAAGTAGTACATAACTATAATTTAACCTTTTGTTTTTAGCATTTAGTATAATTAGGAACAGTCAAAAGGAGTTAATTTTTTTATGAAAAAAGCAAAAACAATTTCAACTATTATTACACTGTTATTTTTTAGTTTGCTCATGTGCGGTACTGATACACAAACTGTTAAGGCAGAGGAATTACCAGTTGTTTGCCTTGGAACTTCTTTAACTGCTTCCCAAAGAAGCGGTACCCTAAAAACCCTCAGTGAACCGCTAAATGGCAATAGCTACCAAACAATTACTATTACTGGTGAGGACTTAGTCAAATATCTTAATCCCTCTGGTGCGAACTTTACAACTCATTCTGGCGTTTGGTCCAGTGCCATGATTGAAAAAGAAGCACAAGGTAGTGGTATTAACGTCCATATTCTTGACTATCAAGGCCGCAACAATATCACAACAATTACAGCTGACCAATACAAAAATGCAGCTTTAACTGCCGGTATCTCTGATGCCAATATTTATGTTACCAGTGCCGTGCCAATTGATGGCTCCGGTGCTTTAGCAGGTGTTTATGCTGCCTACAACAAAACTGGAGAAAATCTAAATCAAAACCAAGTGAATGCGGCACAAGACGAAATGAATACCTTAAGTAAAATTACTAAGGAAAATCAGGATAAAAGCGGTTATAGCGATGCACAATTAAATAATGCAGTCGCCGGCGCTAAACAGGAAATGGGTAAAATCGGCAACAATGTGTCAGACAGTCAAATTCATGATATTGTAAACAATCAGATCAATATTAATCATCTTGGTGACGTCATTAATAATAATCAAAAACAGCAAATTATTAATGTCTTAATTGAAGTCCGTGATTCCGGTGCTTTAAAAAATCACAAATTTAAGGATCAGGCTGATGCTTTGTCCAAAAACATCAAGAAGAATGCCAAAGGAATCTTCGATAAAATAAACACTCCGGAAAATCGTAACTGGTTTGAACAAATTTGGCATAATATTACTTCATTTTTCAGCAATCTTTTTAGTGGCTTGATTGTTGTTAATTTTAATTAATTACATTTGGTCCATAAATTTGTTTAATGTATGATCAACAAATTCATTACCGCGATTATTGGCGTGTCCTTTAGTCCATTCGAATTTAGCTTGAGGAAATTTATTTAAAAGCTGCTCCAGCTCCTGCCAACACTCAAGGTTGGCAATTGCACCTTTTGTACTTTTGGTCCAGCCTCGCTTTTTCCAGCTTTTAAGCCAGCCTTTAGTAATTGGATTTAAAACGTATTGTGAATCTAGCACAAATAATAATGGTCTTTCATTAAAGCCCAACTCGAGCAATTTTTTGAGCGCTTCTATTAAAGCCGTTAGTTCCATCTTATTATTAGTCGCACCAAATTCACCGTTTGAATCATAAGTAGATTTTTTATGACCCTGATCTTGCCATTCTATTAGATAAGCCCATGCAGCTTTATCAGTTTCTCGCACATGACCACCCTTAAAATTACCGGTGTTGCGGGTACCGCCGTCAGTATAAATAGTGGCAAAATAATTGCCGGAATCTGCTGGAAGTAATTGATCAGTTGCTTTTGTCACTTTTTGTGTATTGTCAATGGCAGGATTTTGCTTGATTTTGCGACTTTCTTTTTGAATCTTGGCAATGGCTTTTTGTAATGAATCCTCGTCTTTTTGAAAAACTTGATGAACTGTTTTGCGATCCCAATCTAAATATTCAGTGGCGTCAGTTATTTTGGTAAAGGATTTGTATTCAGCACCAGAATAGCCTTCAACTTGTTTCCGGGCCTCATCCCAGGTGCGATAAACGCCTGGCTTGTGGCCTTTTTTTACTGCATAAAATTTCATATGTCCCCCCATCACTAAAATTCCCAGTCAATGCTAAAATATAAGTAGTTCTATTTTTAAGGTGGTATTATGTTCTTCAATACTAAAAAATACAAGGAAGAAGTGGAGAAAAACCACAAGCGCGACCTTGCAAAGGAACCAAGCAGACTAAGCATGGTTTTCTTGGCTGCCTTGGCAACTTTTGCACCTACACGTATTTTCTTGCGTTTGCACAAAAAGGGGATCGAAGATGACGCCACTATTGAACCAAAAAAAGGCAACTTTGACCAGGTACCTATAATTTATTTTCATGGCTTTCGCGGCGGTGACTACACTACAAAGGCAATGGTTAAACAGGCACTTGCCGATAAAGGCAATCCCAAATATCTCAAAGTTACTGTTGATTTACTGGGAAACTTTAAGTTAGAAGGGACTTGGACTGGTGATCCCAATCCAATAGTGCAAGTTGTTTTTCGCCAGAGACTCGTCGGCGTATATGCAATTGACTACTACCTGCGTTTTACACTGCCCTTTTTAGCTCAAAGGTACCACTTTTCGCATTATTCAGCAATTGCACATTCATTGGCATGTCCCTGCATAGTACGGACTGAAATGCGTGAATACCGAAAGAAAAATTTCCCTCATTTAGTCAAATGTGCGTTTATCGCAGGTCCTTTTGACGGTGTTGTTTATTTAGGAGATATCCCAAATGTAAATGCCTTTAACCAAAAAGGTCGTCCAGCTGTAGTTAATCTGCACTATCTGTATCTGTTGCTCAGACGCAAACGGTTTAATCCTAATATTTCAGTATTAAATATTTATGGTAATGTTTTAGATAACACTAATAGTGACAAATTTATTTCCGTCACTTCTGCTAAAAGCATCCGCTATATTCTGGCTCCTTATGCTAAATCTTATCATGAAGTTGAAATTCGCGGTAAAAAATACGCTGAACACAGCTGGATGCACGATAATCCATTTGTAATCGACATTATTGATAAGTTTATTGGTATTAAGAAGTAATTTGATTTTTGGAGGAAATACGTGTGATTCTGCTCCGCGACATAGGACGTATCATCATTATTACTAATACTATTCTAGCCTTTTATATCGTCTTTCATAGAAGACGTTCTGTCTCAACTACTTGGGCCTGGCTGATTATTCTGCTGGTTTTCCCAGTTTTAGGGATGATCATTTACGGCTTTTTTGGTCGGGGAATTTCACAGGAAAATATTTTTGCCATTAACAAGCAACATCATATTGGGTTGCGGAATGTGCAAAAATCTATTACTGCTGCACCTAAGAAAATTAGTACATCTGATACATCAAATAAAGCCAAAATGGTGGTACATTTTTTTGATCATGATGGCGAATCACCATTGAGTAAAAACAATCACGTTAAGCTCTATACTGACGGCAAAATAATGTTTCATGACATGATGGCTGACATTAATAACGCTAAGCAATCAGTAAATGTTGAATTTTATACCTTTTATAATGATGAAATCGGCAACGATTTTCTAAATTTACTGATTAAAAAGGCACAAGAAGGCGTGTCAGTGCGTTTGTTATATGATGCTTGGGGGTCTATGGGCGCAACTAAAGCCTGGTTTGATCAGTTAAGAAAAGCCGGTGGCGTAGTCCTGCCCTTTATTACTTCTCGCAACATGATTACGCGGTACCGGATTAACTACCATTTGCACCGTAAAATTGTGGTAGTTGACGGTAAAACCTCCTGGACTGGCGGCTTTAATATAGGGGATCAGTACCTGAGTCGCAAGAAAAAATTTGGTTATTGGCGTGACAGCCAAGTGAGGATTGTCGGATCTGCTTCTTTATTATTGCAAGAGCGGTTTGTGATGGATTGGAATGCCTCTATTCAAAAAGAAAATCAGGTTATTGCTTTCAATACTATCCTTTTCCCCAACTTGGATGAAAACGAGATTCACCCCGGTGATGTAGCAACACAAATAGTTTCAGACGGACCTGACCGCTATAATGCTAATATGCGTAATGGTATTATGCGGCTGATGTCTTTAGCAAAAAAACGGCTCTGGATTCAGACACCATATTTAATTCCTGATGATGCAATGTTTGCCACTTTGCAAACAATTGCCCAGTCAGGAGTAGATTTACGGATTATGATACCGTGTAAACCAGACCACCCATTTATTTACCGCGCTACCCAATGGTATGCCAATGAATTATCCCGTTATGGCATTAAAATTTATATTTACAACAAAGGTTTTATTCATGCCAAAACAATTGTAGTAGACGATACTTTTTCTACAGTGGGGTCAATGAATCAGGATTACCGCTCATATGATCTTAATTTTGAAGATGTTGCAGTTTTTTATGATAAAAATTTCACTCGTGAAGTTGCCAAATCATTTGAAAACGATATGAAAGTTTCTTCATTATTGACTCCTGAGGATATTGCCAAACAGGGTCGCTGGCTTAAGATTTTGCAAAGTTTTTCACGGATGCTTTCGCCAATTTTATAAATAGCAAAAAGCCTTCCGTCTTGGAAGGCTTTTAAAATGCGCTCTTATTATTTATTCCGCAAAGTGATAAACAGTTTCAGCTGGGTAGCGAGTTGTTTTAGCCATAGTTTCTTCAGTTTCATTGCTCTTGCCAATTACTATTGCCATTACTGGTAAGTAGCGTTTTGGCTCTAAGTTAAAGGTTCTGGCAATTTTAGATTCATCATAGCCAGCAATTGGGTTAGTGTCGTAACCATGGTTGCGAGCAACAAGCATAAACTGCATAGCAGCAAGTGAGCAAGACCTAATGGAATCAATTGCACAAGAATAATATGTGCCATTTTCATAAGATGGCAAAAAGGTTCTTAAGACTTCGTCTAATTTTTCCTTAGTGATGTTGCCTGTCTCATATTCTTTAGTCCAATTTTCACGATACTTTTTATAAGCATAAACATCGGCAAAGACTTGCACAACTGCGGCACAGCTGTCCATCTGGGGATCGTTAAATCTCAGCATGTATTTCTTAACTTTAGCAATAGTTTCCGGGGTGTCTGCTACTTCAAAGTGCCAACCTTGCAAATTGCAACCGGAAGGAGCAGTTACTGTTTCTTCAAACATTTCTTTAAATTCTGAACGCGGAATTTTAACACTTTTATCAAAGTGACGTACAGAATGACGGTTTTGTACAACGTCATTAAAATCGTTATTACGCATATTTTCACACTTTCTAATATAAATATATCTCTACTTTCTAATTTTACTACATTTTGTTATCTTCTTCACATAATTTTTTGAAAAATTAGCAGTATAATAAAATTTAAATATTATAAGTAAGGAAGGTCATAAAAATGAAAAAATTAGTTAGAGACAAAATACCGGAATTTGCGCACTATGCTACTTATCGTGAACTTAGTCACGCAGAAATTGAGCCAGCTTTAAAGAAAAAATTAATTGAAGAAACTAATGAAGTTCTTGCTGCTAAAACTGAAACTAATTTAATTGAAGAGTTAGGTGACGTTTATGAAGTTATCTTAGCCTATCTTAAATTTAAAAACGTTGATCAAGCGACTTTTTTAAAACAAGTAAAAGAAAAGCGCGCCCTTAAGGGTGGCTTTACCAAGTATCTAGAAATGAATTGGGAAGAAAAATAAGTTCATTAAAAAAGCCACGTTAATGTGTGGCTTAAAAAATATCTTGAATTTCAATCCGAATATCATGGTGTATATGATTTTTAAGTGCTTCGACAATTTGTGCTACGCCGTATGAAAAACGAAGGTAATATTGTCTGTTCTTTTGGGTTGTTAAAATACAAATTACCTGCTTTTTCTTCGGATTAGGCACTTTAATTAAAGTGACCATCGCAATCTCTGAATATGAGACTGTCCGCCGAAAGTAACCTGAAACAACAGCCCTTTTAGGTGCGAGACCCGTAAAACCGTCAATAATACCAATCAACAAAAATATTGCCAAGAAAATACTGAGACC
The DNA here is from genome assembly GCF_003693025.1 of Lactobacillus sp. ESL0261. Taxonomy (NCBI): domain Bacteria; kingdom Bacillati; phylum Bacillota; class Bacilli; order Lactobacillales; family Lactobacillaceae; genus Lactobacillus; species Lactobacillus sp. ESL0261. The sequence goes on along the minus strand of NZ_REHN01000002.1, from coordinate 77,219 downwards.
TGGATCGCCCTTTTCAATTAATTGCCAGGCAAAACCGATCCAAATAAAAATTACGGCCCAAATAACTGAAGACGAGCGATAATGTCCCTTTAAGTCAATATTTGCCTGCCAGTACCAACTATAACAAGTGTAGCCTAGAAGCAAGGCATCCAAAATTAGATAAAAAACTACCATATTACTCTCCTCAATTGTATTTTCATCTATTATAACAGATTGACAGTCTTTAGATATTTTATTCAACATTAATGATATTTTACTTGCAATTTTATTAAAATCATGATTAAATTATTATCAAATTAAATGCAATGAAAAAGACGAGTAGATAACTTACCTCTTTAAGTGAATCGGTGATAGTGGAAAACCGTTAGACCCTGGGTTATTGAAAAACACTTTTAGCAGCACGCTGAAATTTTTGTAAAAGTAGGTTGTGTCGTCTCCAGTACGTTACCACGCTGGTGAAGCATGATAGTGCTTCATGAGTTGGCCCTATATTTGGGCAATTAAGGTGGTACCGCGGAAAAAGCCTTTCGTCCTTGTTTTTATTAAAAACGGGATAAAGGGCTTTTTCTTTTCCTTAAATTTACAGGAGGTCAAAACAATGACTTTAATTTTACCCGCAGGTTATCATCCAACTCTCACAATTCGCGATACCGAAGCAGCGATTGTTTTCATTCGTGAAAGATTCCAAACAATTTTGGCGAAAAAATTAAATTTACAACGAATGTCTGCCCCGCTATTTGTTGAAAAATATACAGGGCTTAATGATAACTTAAATGGAGTTGAGCGTCCAGTTGCCTTTGATGCGAAGGATTTACCGGCAGACGACACACTTGAAATAGTGCATTCACTAGCCAAATGGAAAAGAATGGCACTTAAAAAATATGGCTTTAACATGCATGAAGGACTTTTTACTAACATGAACGCCATTCGCCGCGATGAAGATTTAGATAACTTTCATTCAATTTATGTTGACCAATGGGATTGGGAAAAAATTATTGCCAAAGAGGAAAGAACAGAAGAAACTCTAAAGAGTACTGTCACTAAAATTTTTACTGGTATTAAGGAAATTGAAGCTGAATGTGCATCCCGTTATCCTGCTTCTACTTACCGTTTGCCCGAGAAGCTTTACTTTATTACTACTCAGGAATTAGAAGACCGCTGGCCGGACATCAGCCCTGAAGAAAGAGAAAACAAAATAACTGCTGAAGAAAAGGCTGTCTTTATAATGAAAGTCGGCGATAAACTGAAGAGAAGCGGCAAGCCACACGATGGTCGTGCACCCGATTATGATGACTGGGAATTAAACGGTGACCTGATTTTCTGGTATGAACCGTTAAAGCAAAAAATCGAAATTTCTTCGATGGGGATTCGCGTTAGTCCTGAAAGCCTGCACGAACAACTGAAGAAAGCTGATTGCCTTGATCGTGAAAAACTGGAATTTCACCGGATGTTGCTTGATGGAGAATTACCTTATACCATCGGTGGTGGAATTGGTCAATCCCGCTTATGTATGCTTTTGCTTGGCAAAGCTCACATCGGTGAAGTTCAAGCTAGTGTTTGGCCTCATGATATGATTGCCAAATGCGAAGAACATGACATTCAAATTCTATAATAAATGAAGAAAACCATACAGTTAAAAAGAAACTGCATGGTTTTTTATTGCAATAACCCTATATGTTAGACAAAATCTTGTAGTAAACTAGCAGTAGCAGAATTAGTTTTAAGAAAGGCAAAATTATGATTGATGCAAATGAAATAGCTGAGTTAAAAAATGATATTGATCAGGCACGCCACATTACTTTTCTGACTGGTGCCGGAGTTTCAACTCATTCCGGTATTCCTGATTACCGGTCCAAAAACGGTATTTATGATGGCGTCTCTGAAAGTCCGGAAACAATTCTAAGTGAAGAAACGCTTTATCAGCGACCAGAATTCTTCTACAAATTTGTGATGGATAATATGTATTTCCCTGAAGCCAAGCCAAATGAAATACACCAGAAAATTGCCGAGATTTGCAACGAAAAAGGCGATCTAATTACACAAAATGTTGATGGCTTGGATACCAAAGCCGGCAATAAACACGTGACCGAATTTCATGGCTGTCTTTATAATATTTACTGCACTAAGTGCCATAAACCAGTTTCATACGCTGAATACGCCAAATCTTACCAGCATGAAAATTGTGGCGGTATTATCAGACCGGGAATTGTTTTATATGGTGAAGCCATTAACGGAGACAGTTTAGCCAAATCTGTCAATGCAATGCAAAATTCTGACCTCGTAATTATTTCAGGCACCAGTTTCGTCGTGTACCCTTTTGCCCAGCTTTTATCTTACAGGCAGTCTGGAGCTAAAGTTTGGGCAATTAATAAAACTGCCATTCCAGCAGAAGGAATTTCTTCCATTATTGCGGATGCACTAGATGTTTTTAAACAGCTTTAATTAATTTTTTAAAAAAGTCTTTATGTTATTAGGATTGTTTTTTACCCGAGCACCACTATAATACTTGTTAAAACTTGACACAGTAATTAAAAATAATTCTGAACTAGAAAAGAGCTTTTAAATGGCAATTTTTAAAATGTATGCTCCCTTTTTCAGTGGAAGTAATTGGATTCACGTACTGACCAGTGGCAAAGATTGGCTCGTCATCTTAACCCTGATTCTAATGGAATGCTTGCTTTCTGTTGATAATGCAGTTGTTTTGGCAGCTCAAACCAAGATTTTGCCTGACAAGAAACAACAGGAAAAGTCATTATTCTATGGTCTTTGGGGCGCATACATTTTTCGTTTCATTGTGATTGGCATTGGTACTTATCTGATCAATTTTTGGGAAATTAAATTAGCAGGAAGTCTCTATCTTTTCTATTTATCGTTCAAGTTTTTTTACGAGCAAAAGCATCCCCAAAAAAGAGCAGTCAACACAAAAATTACAACTGAAAAAAGTCCCAACCATGCTTCCAAAAAGGGCAAACATTTTCTGTCACTTTTCTGGCGGACTGTTATTTCAATTGAAGCAATGGATATCGTATTTTCAATTGATTCAGTTTTAGCTGCCCTAGCGGTTTCCAATAATCCGGTAGTAGTATTAATTGGTGGCATGATCGGTATCTTGTGTATGCGGGGCGTCGCCGAAATCATCATCAAATTGATGGACATTATTCCTGAACTGCAACCGATGGCTTACGTTTTAATTGCTATCATTGCTCTTAAACTTTTATTGTCTCTGCCTCCGCTACATTACGAACTGCCTAATACGACCTTTGCCATAATCGTGTTCGGTATTCTGATCTTAACCATCGTTTTTCACTTTCTACGAACAAAAAGGGAAAGACGCAAATTATAGTCTTTGTTCAACGTATTCTTTGAGCACAACTGCCTGGTTGTGCTCTTTATTCTTTGCGCCATAAAGAAAAAGGACATCTTGTTTTGCAAGTTCGTCTTTCACTCGGGTGACAAAACTGGCAGTCACAGGATTATGTTCTAATTCAGCAATGTACTTTTGCCTAAACTCAGGATATTTAGTATCATCGTGATTGAACCACTTACGCAATTCGGTGCTGGGACCAATTTCTTTGACCCACTCATCCAAATTAGCATCTTTTTTGCTTTTGCCTCGTGGCCACAGACGATCAACTAAAATGCGGTAGCCAGCAGGCTGCTCATGGTCGTAAATGCGTACTAATTCTATCTTTGTCATTGTAATATCTCCTTTTAGTTTAAGTTTACTACACGAAAGAAAAAATGAATTATTCAACTTATTTCTCTAATAAATCAACTGCTGCCATTACTAAAGATTTGATTGGCAGACCATTAATATATAATGATGGCCAGAATATAATGGGTGGCTATATTGTAGAGGCTGAAGCTTACTTAGGCGTTAAAGACCGGGCAGCACATTCTTATGGCGGTCATCGCAGCCCGGCTAATGAGGGTCTTTATCGTAAAGGCGGCACCATTTATATTTATGCTCAAAGACAATACTTCTTTTTTGATGTCGCAACACAAGAATATGATGAGCCGCAAGGAGTTTTAATTAGAGCCATCGAACCAGTCTGGGGCATAGAGCAGATGATTAAAAATCGTGCCGGCAAAAATGGGATACTTTTAACTAATGGTCCTGCGAAAATGATGCAGGCTTTTGGTATTCACAGTAAAAAGTGGAATTTACACTTCTTGTCTGATTCCCCATTTAAAATTGATTTAGATGATAATCATAAAAAGTGGGCTAAGGAAATTAAAACCAGTGCCAGAATTGGCGTTAGTCAATCCGAATTAGAATGGGCCAATAAAAAATTACGTTACTATGTAGCAGGTAATCCGTATGTTTCCAGAATGAAAAAAAGTGCCTATCAAAAGGATAATGGCTGGCAGTGAGAACAGGATCACCGTGCCCTTTTAAAATAGTAAAAGATAATAAATGAGATAATTATAAAATATTTTTTAAATAAAATTATTGACAAGTCACTCTTAATAGCCTATTATTTTTTTAAGTTAAATAATTTCCAATGCAATAGAGGTCGCGGTTGTTACAAAACTAATCTGAGTGAGCGAACACTTTGAAGATTAGCGTAAGAATTACTGCCGAAACAAAAATGTTGTTCGTTTCAATCTTTTTGTTGGGCTGCAAGAGAATATTTTGCAGACTGTCCCGGTTAGTCCCCGGGGAGCGCTATATGATTTGTTTAAAAAATAGATTATAACCTCGTTGTTTTGCGTAACAGCGAGGTTTTTATTTACGCTTTTATTGTATTGGCTTTATTTGAAACATATTTTGTGGAGGTTTTCAAAATGAAGTCAAGATTTAAGTGGCTGGCTACCTTAGTTGCCTTATTCACTTGTTTGGGCATTGGGGCTAATTTTAGTCTGAATGAAGTTAACGCCAAAAAGGATGATGGTACGCTAAAAGTCGCCATGGAAGCTAATTATCAGCCGTACAATTGGACACAGACTAATAATGCCAATGGTGCTGTGCCAATTGAAGGGTCGAAAGAATACGCCAATGGTTATGACGTTAAAATTGCCAAAATTATTGGTCAAAAATTACATAGAAAAGTAGAAGTTGTTAAGACTGAATGGGATGGTTTACTCCCCGCTTTGACCAGCGGCAAAGCCGATTTGATTATTGCTGGGATGAGCCCAACAGCTGAACGTGAAAAAGCAATTAATTTCTCTAAGCCATATAGAAACAGTACTTTTGTGGTAATTACCAAGATTAACAGCAGATATGCTAACGCTAAAAAGCTGACCGACTTTAAGGGTGCCAAATTAACAGCGCAACAAGGTACTTTCCACTATGATTTAATCAAGCAGTTAAAAGGTGCTAAAAGACAACCAGCTATGCGTGATTTTGCAGCAATGCGGCAAAGTTTAATTTCTGGCACTATTGACGGTTATGTTGCCGAAGACACTGAATCAACTTCCTTTAAGATGGTTGACCCTGACATTAAGTCAATTCCTGTCAGCAAAATGGCTGGTTTTCATGCTACTAAGGAAGAATCTGTTACCTCAATCGGAATTGCCAAGCCTAACAAGGCTCTACTAAAGAGTGTCAACCAAATTTTAGCTACTATTCCTCAAGCAAAAAGGGTTAGGTTAATGACTGAAGCTGTTAAGGAGCAGCCTAAAACTGATAATGATAAAAAAGGTAAAAAGGCTAAGTCAGAACCGTGGTTAGTATCAATGTGGCGCCAATATGGCGGCATGATTTTAAACGGTATCGGTATGACCTTACTTTTAGCTTCAGTTGGTACCATTGCAGGTTTCTTTATCGGTTTGGCCGTTGGTATTGTGAGAACTATTCCTACACCAACTACCAGTGGTAAAAGATGGCTACTCAAGTTTGTCAACTGGCTGCTTTCGGTTTATATTGAGATTTTCCGGGGTACACCAATGATGGTGCAAGCAGCTGTGATTTACTATGGTATTGCCCAATTCTGGCACCTGAATATTGACAGAACGGTCGCCGCACTAATCATTGTTTCGATCAACACTGGAGCGTATTTAGCCGAAATCATTCGGGGAGGAATTATTTCTACACCTGAAGGTCAGTTTGAAGCAGCCAGTGCGCTAGGAATGACCCACAACCAGAGAATGTGGCATATTATTTTGCCACAAGCAATCAAGAATTGTCTTCCTTCAATTACTAATGAATTTATCGTTAATATCAAAGATACCTCAGTTTTGAGCATCATCTCCGTATCAGAGTTGTTCTTTGTTGGTTCAACTATTGCGAGTCAGACATTTAAGTTCTTCCCAACTTACTTGACAATTTCTGCTATCTACCTCATCTTGACCTTTACCATTACCAGAATATTCAACTTAATTGAAAAACACCTCCAAGGAAGTAAGAATTACAACTTAATGGCAAACCAAGTTCAAGTGGGCACACCAAAAGACATGGAGGCTAAGAACTAATGACTGAAACAAACGAAACTATTTTAAGTTTAAAGCACATCAAGAAAACATTTGGTGAACACCAAGTGTTAAAAGATATCTCTTTTGACATTAATAAAGGTGAAATTGCCACCATTATCGGTCCTTCAGGTGGCGGTAAATCAACTACTTTGCGCTGTATCAACCTGCTTGAAGAACCTACTGCCGGTGAAGTTGATTTTCATGGTGAAAATGTTTTGGCACCAAACTACAATCGTAATATTTATCGTGCTAAAGTCGGCATGGTTTTCCAACAATTTGACTTGTTTGAAAATAAGAATGTTTTAGCTAATTGTATGGTAGGTCAAGAGTTAGTATTAAAACGGTCAAAAGACGAGGCACGTCAAATTGCACTTACCAATCTGAAAAAGGTGGGCATGGAACAATACGTTAATGCCAGACCGAGTCAACTTTCTGGTGGACAACAACAAAGGGTCGCGATTGCCCGTGCTATCTGCATGGATCCTGAAATTCTGTTATTTGATGAGCCTACTAGTGCTTTGGATCCAGAAATGGTCGGAGAAGTTTTAAGCGTCATGAAGAACCTGGCTACCACAGGCTTAACGATGATTATCGTAACCCACGAAATGGCATTTGCTAAAGAGATTTCCGACCAAATGTTTTTCATCAGCGATGGAATAATTACTGAACAAGGTAAACCTGATCAATTATTCAATCACCCGCAAAATGAAAAAACCGTCAAGTTTTTGAGTAATTTTCAGAATAATTAATAAGGTCTAATTAAACAAAAAAACTGGTAAACTCACGCTGTTAATAACGTGATTTGCCAGTTTTTTAGTTTGCTTGTGACTCTAAAAGCCTAATAATTTCCTGATTAAATTTAGTTGGCTCCTCCCACTGCGGGAAATGACCAGAATGATCAAACCAAATTATATTGCACGGACTAGTAATTCTAGCAGCATATTCTGCAGTCAACTGCGAGGACACATGGTGGTCATGCCTGCCCTCACAAAAAATGATGGGAACGGCAAAATGCAGAACATTTTCAAAATTAACGTCCATGAGTTCTTCCCAAAAATATTGAATTGACTGCTTCGAGCCCTGCAAACGATGAATTAAGTCCTTAAAAGAATAATCTTTAGCCAATATAAACGGCCAAATTAATTTACGATAGTTTTTAGCGCCATAGATTGAACCGCCATAAGCCACAATCATTTTAGTTAATTTGAGGCTGGCTTTAGTTGGTTCATGTACAAAATCAAGCTGATCAAGTTTGGCAGTATTTTTCATCTTAGTTCGTAAAAAATCTTCTTGTAAAGCAATATTCTTTTTCATATTAACGACTTGACCTATTCCGATATATTCCGTAACCAGCTCTGGATACTTTTGAATAAAATAGAGTCCTAAAACTGTGCCCCAAGAATGACCCATGATAATCAATTTATCTTGTTTTAACCGTTTTAATAAATAAAGCACAAACTGATGAATATCTGCCAAGATGGTATCAATAGATAAGTTTTCTTCAGGTGAGAATTTGTAATACGACAGACCGCTGCCTCTTTGTTCCAGATTGACAAAGATAAAATGATCTTCTAGTTCGCTATTAAACTTTTTGGTCAAGGGAATGCAGGCATCTCCTGGTCCACCGTGCAAATATAAAATGATTGGTTTCCGGCTTTGCTTTGAACTAATTGAAAAATAAAGTTTAGTGCCGTTAATTTCTACGTTTTCTATCACTGATGTACTACTCATTTTTTGCCTATATTCATATAATCGATTATTATTATGCATACACTGCTACTTTATTTAAGTATATTATTAATGTCTCTGCTTTGTAAATTGCAAATTATATTTACAAGACTGACGCAATTTTTATCAAAAGAGTCTACTCTAAACTAAAGAAAAAGCTATCTGAAGAGCGAGCTGAGGAAACAGTATATATCAAAAGTCTGACGAACTTTATGCTAGAAAAGAGTACCAAGCATTTTAATAGCCTGGTACTCAAATTATGTTAAATTCTAATCATTTTTATCTTCAACTTTGTAAAATTTAACTCGATTGATTAAATAGTCAAGTAAGAACACACAAATTAAATTTAAGACAATAATAAAGAGTATCAATAACGGGTGCTCTTCTTGCTCATCTGTCATATTTAACAAATATAAAGTTTCAAAGCTAATTGGTGCGCCTTGTAATACCATACAGTAAATTAAGTCATTTTCGACTTGGTCAATAAATGTATCTTCTTTTACTTCAAACCAAACTGTAGCAATTATTGTCATGATGAATGCACTAATTGACCATATTAAGTTAAAATTCGGCTTATTGGAGAAAAAAAGCGCCATTCCAAATGGACACAATAATAGTAAAGCAGCTCTTGCTAATTTCATTTTCATCTCATTTCCTATAGCCTTTCTTTTTTGAATTTTTTAATTATTATATAATTTATAATTATAAACGAAATATAATGTTAATCAACAGTATAATCAGTAATTACGATTAAATCATAAAAAATAATAAGTACTGCGCTTATTCTTATAATATTTGGCAATAAATTTAATTTATTTTTAATTACTCGCTTTACATCTTAATAGTTATGTACTAACCTATAAGTTATTATTATCATAGGTATAACTGAAATTTTAAGTTAAATTAAAACTGCTTTTTTTATCTGAAAAAAAATTCAGAGAGACATAGAAAAGTTGGTATCTGTGAAAAATTTAATATTGCTTTGTGCATAATAAATCTTGGCAATATCATGATTGGAGCTATTAATAATGTTCAAAAACCAGACTACGATGAAAAAACAGCTGCTAATAGATCATGGCTATAAATATTTATGGTTTATTGTATTAGGCGCATTCTTATTGGTTTTAATCTTACCGTTTTTCAAATCTGTTGATTTAAGCGTTGGCGCCTTAGGTCTTCTACTATCAGTTTTGGCGGAAGTATTGACAACATTTTTTCAATACAGACATATTATCTTTATTATAAGTTTGGTTTTGGGTTGGCTATTAGCTCTAATAATTAGTGTTATTCTGTTTTTTTACATTATGTGGGCTTCAGGCAACATGGTTTTCGTCAAATAATGAATTTAAATAAATATTGCCACAGAAAAGAAAGAGCACAAAAACAGGCAAACCACTTAAATTGTGGTTTGCCCGCTTTTTAGTTGATGCTCAAATAGCAGTGTCCGCTTAATTCATCATCCAGCTAATCGATCTGTTATATTATTCTTTTAGTGTCCCGGTAATTAAAACTAATGAGGTTAGACTTTAAAAGCTGAGCGCTATTTATCGTGTTCTTTGTGCCATTCTTTAATCTGTTCCAATCTCTTTTTAAAGCGGTCTTCATGACCCTGCGAGGTTGGCAAATAATATTCGTGTCCCTCTAAACTCGGTGGCATAGTTTTCATTGTCGTTAACTTGTCTTTAGCATAATGCGCGAGCTGGTAACCTTTACCATAGCCCAAATCTTTCATTAACTTAGTCGGGGCATTGCGAATTTGCAAAGGTACTGGTTCATCAATCGTCTTCTTAACATCTTCTTCAGCGGCTAATCTAGCTTTATAAACTGAGTTTGATTTTGGCGCAAGCGACAGATAAATCACAGCTTCTGTCAAATGCACATCACATTCCGGCATCCCTATAAATTGACAAGCCTGAAAAACGTTGACCGCCACATTCAGCGCATTAGTATCTGCCAAGCCAATATCTTCACTGGCAAAGCGCACTAGTCTACGTGCAATATAAAGCGGATCTTCTCCACCTTCAAGCATCCGCGACAGCCAATAAATTGCCGCGTCCACATCGCTGTTACGCATTGATTTATGCAAAGCGGAGATGATATTGTAGTGTTCTTCTCCGTCTTTATCATACAGGACCGACTTTTGGGTGATTAATTGTTCAAGACTATCCATAGTCACAGCAATCGTATTACCACTTTTGTTGCCGTTTAAGACTGCCATCTCCAGCGTATTTAAAGCAGTTCTGGCATCACCGTTAGCAAATTTGGCAATGGCTTTAATCTCTTGCTTACTGATTTTAACGGTTAATTTGCCAAAACCGTTAGGGTTGCGTAAAGCATTTTGTAATAACTTAATGATATCTTTGACTTCAAGCGGTTTTAAGACAAAAACCTTGCAGCGTGAAAGCAGCGCCGAGTTAACTTCAAAGGAAGGATTTTCGGTCGTGGCGCCAATTAAGATGATACTGCCACGCTCAACGTAGGGTAAAAAAGCATCTTGTTGTGCTTTATTAAAGCGATGGATTTCATCTACAAATACCAGTGTTTTTTGCCCTACTTCATGTTCTGCTTCAGCCTGCTTCATAATTTTGCGGATTTTAGTAATGCTGCTGTCAACCGCACTAAAGTTGTAAAAGCTCGCTTGACTCTGCCGGGCAATTATTTCAGCCAAAGTCGTTTTACCGACTCCCGGTGGTCCCCAAAAAATCATTGAGGAAACCTGATCATTATCAATGATTTCCCGCAATATTTTCCCCGGTCCCAGCAGCTGTTCTTGCCCTACAAACTGAGCTAGGTTTTGGGGCCGTACGCGGTTAGCCAATGGTTCATTTTGCCCACTATTTGCAAATAATGATTCTTGCTTCATCATTACATCTTCTTTATTTACTTCTAGATACTTACTAACCTAATTATACAAGTATTTGTCCGCTAGCAAAAATAAATGAACGTCTGTTTGCTCTGATTTTACTAACTAGTTTACGTTATAATTATATTAGGTACAAAATCACAGATAATGAGGTGAAGATATGAAATTTTTCAAGAAAGTTGGCATTGGCTTAACAGCCCTGGTTTTGTCCACCACTCTATTTTTGCCATATACCGCTAACTCCCAAACAGTAGAAGCAGCTCAGAAAGCCAAAGGAAAAGTCACACTGCTTGAGAGTGATTATGTTTACAACTCGTCAGGCCATAAAATAAAATTGAAGCAAAATCGGGGTACACATAGCTATAACATTCCTAACGGCTTTAGCGCTGATCCCAAAGGCTATTTGATTACAGAAATGATAGTTTATGATGATGACAGTAGAACCAGTTATCCCTACTACGGCACTAAAAAAATTAACGGACAAAAATTTTACCACTTAGGGCATAACTATTACATTAATAATGCTAATGTTTTAAAAGTCAATGGGCGCAATATCACACAAGGTAAATTGACTATCAAGCACGATGCACTGATTTACACCAAGACTGGCAAAACAACGGGAAAGAAACTAAGAACTAATACAGTTGTTAAGTACCAAGGAAAAGCTAAGACTGCTACTAAAGCACCCAAATATTTTTACTACCTTAATGATGTCGCAAGGTACTTCCAAGCCAAATACGTACCTGCCCACAAAATAAAAGGAAAATATTTTTACTCTTTAGGACATAATAGTTACATTAAAGCAGCCAACGTCGGCTATATTAACGGTCATATTGCTCGCTACAACGGCGTTTCGTCAGCAACTGTTCTTAAGAACACAGCCAGCATAACGGTAAATTATTCTGCCGTTAAACGTAAACTGAAAAAAGGACAGAAGATTAAACTTGATTTAACTGTTATTCCTTACCAAAATGATGGCTTTGAGGGTTATCTTTACAGACTGCACGACTATCCGGATGAATATGTTGATGAGGACGATGTTAAATTGAAAAAGAATTTGCCTATCATTGACTATCGCGACTTAGTTTATACTTACGTTACGCCAGTGACAGATAACAGCGTTGAACTTTATGACACATCTGGCAAGACAATTGGTAAACGTATTATAAAGCCGCAATACAGTAATCTTACAGTTGATGGCTTAATGTACCTCTGGGTACCTGAGGAAAATAAGGCGGAACTGTTTTATCATTGTTTAAATTACAGTGACGCTAGTGTGATTGATGCCAACCAACCAAACCCGGTGCCAAATTCAGAGCCAACTTACCCTGCAAAAAAGCAAGCACTAATCTATGGCAATAACTTTATTAAGGTGAACGATGTGAAATACGTCAGCGGGTTAAAGTTAAAAGCACTGAATACGATTGAGCAAGCTGAAAATGGGCAAAAAATTGCGACAGGAGCTGACAAACAGGAACTGCTCACACTTTTTAATGAAGGAAAAGATCTAGCACAAAATAGCGCTTATCATGATCTTATGTCTAATTATGATTGTGCCTTAAGAAACGCTTCTGCTATGTTAAGGTCTGATAAGGCAACTGTCACACAGGTAGATGAGGCTGTCTGGTATGTAAAAACCGCTAAAGAGCAGCTGACAACTATGTCTACTCCGCCGGGTGATTAAATGGCTACTGGCCGGAGCAATATTAGTTTTACAAAAATAGTCCAAGCAAATATAATAGACAATATGTAGAGTCTGGCGAAAACGAGACTATCAGTTTAATGCCGATTTATTAGTTATTAAAAAACAGCTATCAACTGACAAAACGTGATGACCAGCCTAGCGATAAAGGTTATTGAAATCAAATTTAAAGGAGTAAACCAAAGTGAAATTACATAAAAATATTATTGTTGCAGCTGTCGTGGGTATTACCGTTTTAGCGCCAGTTATTAGTCAAACTTCAGCTGTTTTAGCAGATGTCGCTGCAACTAACCAAACAAATACTAATACCAACACTAATACAAATAATCCAGACACAAGTGCAACAGATAAAACTGAAACTCCTGTAGCTGAACCAATTTCGCAACCTATCCAAGATACCCACGTATTAATATCAGAAATATCTTGCCCTGTAGCTGAACCAATTTCGCAACCTATCCAAGATAATGATCCCGAACCAAAGACCAATATCCACAAAACTAAGAAAACTTGGTCAAAACGCCACCAAAAAGCAAATAATTATTTCAATAAGAACGTCAAGAAGGGGCAGAAGCTAACGAATAAGACTAAAAAATTAGCCCTTTACAAAAAGGTCTTGAAGCATTTTAAAAATTATAAGACTAAGTATGCCAAGACTTTCAAGAAATATCTTAATGCAGAAATTAAATGGTTAAACAGACAGATTAAATTGGAAAATGTTCCTACTACTAAACCATCGGGTGATCTGAAGCCACAACCAGTAAATCCTCCTAAGAAAAATAAGGTTAAGAAACATGAAGGCTGGAGTGATGTTATAGTATATGGGAATTATTTAAACGATTATAAATATTATAAGAAACATCCTAAAGTAAATACACCATTAATGGAAAAAGATATTAATGCTTTAAAGAAACGGGGATACAAGTTTAATGCCGACTTATCTGATAAAGGTTATGAGGCACATAACAAGAAACTGGCAAAACGTGACGATAAACTTATTGATGAAGGTAAATTAAAATAATTTTCTATTTCTTCACTTATAAAACAAAAAGGCTAATTCGTAGTTAAAAACGAACTAGCCTTTTTTATCTTATCTATTTAAGCTTGAACCCTTTAGGCAGCTGTGGTTTTTTGCCATTATACATGACATAGGTTTCTTTAGGACTCTTTTTAGCCGAATGGTTATACAGTTTTAGCAATTGTTTTGCAGTATATTTTTTGCCTTTAGGTTTTCTAATTGTCCCTTTACCCACTGCTTGGATATGTTTAAAGCCTTTGCCTACTCCCGAACTCTTACGTAAGCGGTAATGCCCAAGCTTGACAACAAAACCTTTAGGATTACCAGCGTTGAGCAAAATCTGACTGTTATGAATGTTAAAATGGCTTAAATCAACTCCAACTAATTTTTTATCGTTTTCAAACATTATAGTTGAAGATTTTAATTTCGGTAAATGCCAGCCACTTAAATTCACATACATCAGATTAGTACAATCATTAAACATCCCAGTCGTACTAGTAACATTAGTCATTTTGAAATGCGAAAGATCTATGCTAACCAAACTCTTATTATCAATAAACATATAAGTCATGTCTTTAACATTCTCAGTGTTCCAGCCATCCAAGTTCAAATTGGTTAAAGAATAATCTCCAGTAAACATCCCCCACATGGTGGTAACTTTGGCAATATTTAAATGACTTAAATCTAGACTTTCTATATTAGGATCTTCCGCAAACATTTCCCGCATATTAGTTACATTTGATGTATCTAAATGATTTAAATTTATACTTTTTAAATTAGGATTTTTTGCAAACATTTCCCGCATATTGGTTGCATTTGACGTATCTAAATGATTCAAATTTATACTCTTTAGATTAGGATTTTTCGCAAACATTCCTCTCATGTTTTTAACATTATGAGTATCAAGTTTGGCTAGATTTAATTGCTCTATCTGTGAAAAGCCTTCGAACATGTATGACATGTTTGTGACATTCGCCGTATGCAATTTGCTTAAGTCAACATCCGTTAAATTAGGACAGTCAGCAAACATATACGACATATCTTTTACCTTATTGGTGTCCCAATTGTCTAAAACTAATTTTGTTATTTTGCTTGAAGCAAACATATTTGACATCTTGACAACGTTACTGGTATCTAATGAGCTAAGATCCAGGGTCTTTACCCCGGTTGTTCCTGAGAACATGTATTCCATGTCTGTAACTTTACTAGTATTGAGTTTGGCAAAATCTAAATTAGAAATATCAGCCCGCTCAAACATTCCTGACATATCAGTCACATTGCTTGTATCAAGGTCAGCAAAATTAAGATTTTGAAGTTTGGTTAGACTAAACATATTACTCATTTCAGTAACGCGACTGGTGTTAAAACTACTCAAGTTAATGCTTTTGGCAGTGCAGCCATTAAACATATAATCCATTTTAGTGACATTACTAGTATTAAAACTGGTCAAGTTAATGTTTTCAGCAGTGCAATTACTAAACATATAATTCATGTTAGTGACATTGCTAGTATTAAAACTGCTCAAATCTAGCGTTGATAGTCCTGTAGACTCAAACATTCTACTCATATCAGTTACTTTATCAGTTTGAAAGTGACTTAAATCAAGCTCAGTCAGAGCCTGATCCATATCAAACAAGCCACTCATGTCAGTGACTTCACTGGTGTCAACTAAGTCCAGTCCCTTAATGTCTTTCAAATTATTTAGCTCGCTAAACTTATATTTTGAATCTGCAGGAAGTTTTACGGGGGAGGCAAAAACAATATGGGTAATATTATTCCCCCAACTCCATTCTTCATTAAACGGGCGACTCGAAAGAGTGCTATTTTTCTGAGTTCCTTTAATTGTCAGGGTTCTGGTAACAATATCATAATTCCAGCTGCAGTCACCATCTTTGCCTGACCAAATACCTGGTATTTCTTGAATATCATTATTCACTTGATCGCTAGCATCAGGTTTATTAGTTGCAGCAGAAACCGGCTTAACAGCAGCTGCCATTAAGTTCAGACCACAAAAAGCAAGACTGCTGCTAATACCAACTTTTTTAACTAAACTTAAAATTTGTCTTGAATGGTTATGATTCATTATCATGACCTCCTTTTCATTAACTTAATTATAAGCCGTTTCAAACCCAAAATATAATTTTCCTAGTTGTTAAAAATAATGAAAGCCAGGCAAAATCCATTAAATTTACCAGATAAAATAAATTTGAGTTTCATTTTGGGTTACGATAACATTAAATTATAAGCTCATTTTTGTAAGGTCATAATTTGCGAGGTCATAATATGAAACGTTTTAAGAAAATTTGTATTGGACTAACAGCCTTATTATTAACTGCTGGTCCATTATTGCCAAATATCACCAATTCCCAAACAGTAGAAGCTGCTCAGAAAGCCAAAGGAGAAGTTACGCTGCTTAAAAACGATTATGTTTACAATCCGTCAGGTCATAAAATAAAATTGAATATTTCTCACGGCTTTACCGTTCCTGAAGGCTTTAGCGCTGATTCCAAGGGCTACGTGATTACTGACATGGAAATTGATGAATACAGCGATGGCAGAACCAGTTATTCCTACTACGGTACTAAAAAAATTAACGGGCAAAAATTTTACAACCTTGGTCATAACTATTACGTTAAAAATGCCGATATTTTAGAAGTAAAGGGCCATAATATTAAAAAAGGCAAACTAGTATTAAGTCACAATTCATTGATTTACACCAAGACTGGCAAAGCAACTGGTAAGAAATTAAGAACTGATGCAATTGTCAAGTATCAAGGAAAAGCTAAGACTGCTACTAAAACACCCAAATACTTTTATTATCTTAATGATTTAGACAGATACTTCAAGCCCAGATATATACCTACTCATAAAATTAAAGGGAAATATTATTACTCTTTAGGACATAATCGCTACATTAAGGCAGCTAATGTCGGCTACATTAACGGTCACATTGCTCGCTACAATGGTGTTTCGTCAGCGACTGTCCTTAGGAACACCTCCAGCACAACGGTAAATTATTCTGCTGCAAAGCGGAAACTGAAAAAAGGACAAAAGATTAAACTTGATTTAACTGTTATTCCATACGAAATTGATGGCTTTGAGGGTTATATATACAGATTGCACGATCACCCAGATGAATATGTTTCAGAATACGAAGTTAAACTGAAAAGGAACCTGCCTATTATTGATTACAGTGACTTAGTCTACACTTATGTCACCCCATTAGCAGGCAACAGCGTTGAACTTTATGATACTTCCGGTAAGGCAACTGGCAAGCATATCATGAAGCCGACACATAGTAATCTGACGGTTGATGGCTTAATGTACTTGTGGATTCCTGAGAAAAACAAGGCGGAACTGTTTTATCACTGCCTAAATTACAGCGATACTAATGTGATTGATGACAAACAACCAAATCCGATACCAGATCAAGATTCAGTAACCCACAGTAATAACCAAAAATTAAACTATGGCAATAACTTTATCAAAGTCAGCGATGTTAAATACGTCAGCGGGTTAAAGCTGAAAGCACTTAATACGATTGAGCAGGCCAAAAATGATCAAAGAATTGCAACGACTGCTGACAAGCAAGAATTACTAGCACTTTTTAATGAGGGCAAAGATTTAGATCAAAACGCTAAATATGATACGGATCTAATGAATAATTATGATAGCTCCTTAAGTAATGCCTCTGCCATAATAAGATCTGATAAGGCAACTATCGCCCAAGTTGCTGAAGCTGTCTGGTATGTTAAAACTGCTAAAGAGCAACTGACAACTATGTCTGTTCCTCAGGGCGATTAAATCTTTTAGACTAATAGAAAAAGGCTAATTCGTTTTTAATTACGAACTAGCCTTTTTTGTCTTATCTATTTGAGATTGAATCCTTTAGGCAGCTGGGGCTTTTTGCCATTATACATAACATAAGTTTCTTTAGGACTCTTTTTAGCCGAATGGTTATACAGTTTTAGCAATTGTTTTTCCGTATATTTTTTGCCCCGAGGCTTGACAATTGTGCCTTTGCCAACAGCTTGAATATGTTTAAAGCCTTGGCCTACTCCTGAACTCTTACGTAAGCGGTAATGACCGAGCTTGACAACAAATCCTTTAGGATTACCAGCATTTTTCAAAATCTGACTATTATGAATATTAAAATGGCTTAAATCAACTCCAGCGAGCTCTTGATCATTAGTAAACATTTCCGTTGAATCATACATTTTTGGTAACCGCCAGCCACGCAAATCAACAAAAACAAGATTATTACAGTCCATAAACATTTGACTGACCCTGGTAACCTGACGTGTATCCCAAGTATGCAGGTCAAGCTGCTCAAGACTTTTTGCACCTTTAAACATCCTCAGCATATCAGTAACGTTGGCAGTATTAAAGTGACTCAAGTCAATGTCTTTTAGACTGCTGTCGCCACTGAACATTGAATTCATCCAGCGTACGTTCTTGGTATTCCAGCCCGTTAAATTGAGTTTAGCCAAAGAGCTGTCTCCAGAAAACAGCGAGATCATATTAGTAACGTTGCTGGTATCAAAACTGCTTAAATCCAAACTAGTAACAGCTGGATTGTCTGCGAACATTTCTTTCATATCTTTAACTTTACTCGTATCAAAGTAACTGAAATTTAGCTGATCCAAATGAGCGAATTTTGCAAACATCCCCGACATATCTGTAACATTACCGGTATTAAAGCCGCTTAAGTCAAGTTTAGTTAAATTAGAACACGCTTGGAACATATTTTTCATACTGGTAACGTTTTTGGTGTCCCAATTAGCCAAGTTTAAGTGAGTAACTTTACTACCCCTAAACATTTCAGCCATATCAGTCACTTGACTAGTATCAAAATTGCTCAAATCAAGACTTGACAGATTTTGGGTACTGGAAAACATACCAGACATATTATTAACTTTACTAGTGTTAAAGTGCTCAAGATTTAGTTCAGGAACTTTTATTCCAGCAAACATACCAGACATGTTAGTGACATTACCGGTATTAAAATTAGCCAGATCAAGCTCTGCCACATCGCTATCCGCAAACATATCTCCCATATCGGTCACCTGGCTGGTAGCAAAACTTTTCAGATTAAGATGTTTCAACTGGCTGTTTCTAAACATACCGCTCATATTTGTGACTTTGCTGGTATTAAAACTGCTCAAATCTACTTCTGTTAAGGCTGTATTGTCAAACATTCGTTCCATGTTAGTCACTTGGCTGGTATCAAAGTGACTCACATCAGCTTTAGTTAGAGCTTTGTCATTAGTAAAAAGCAAAGCCATATTTGTCACTTGACTAGTATCAACTTTGTCGAGACCTGTAATATCCTCCAAATACTCAAGACCGGAAAACTTTTCTGCCGAATTCGGAGCCATTTGAACTGGTGTTTCAAACACAATATGCTCAATATTGCCAGACCATTTAAACTGCTTTAAAAACGGTGTGCTGGATAATTGACTGGTCTTTTGCGCGCCACTAATCCGCAGAGTTCTACTAATAACGTCGTATTGCCATGTGCAGCTGCCATCAGTGCCAGTCCAAAGACCGGCATCAGATGGCAAACCTGTCGCACTAATTGGGACAACAGCAGGAGTTTCTGTTGCAGCAGCAACATTTACGTTTGTTTGCACCGTTACGACTAAACCTAATGCCATTGTTGCAATACCTATCCCAGTTTTTTCAAACTTGATTAAATTTAAAAGCTTCATCTGATACCTCTTTTCTCTTACCCTAATTATACGGGTTTTTTGCTTAAAACTTATTAATGATTTGAAACTTAAGTTAAACTTTGTCAGCCTTTTATTCATTTATCATAAGACATGTATTGCTGCACCTATATTAGGTTATAATAAATTTAGTAGAAAGAATTAGTAAGGAGGTAAATCATGAAATTAACCAAAAAAATCTGTTTGGCGATCACGTCTTTGGCATTGGTCGTCACACCTTTTTTAGTAAATTGCAATCAAATACAAACGGTTGCAGCTGCCAAAAACAGTAAAAAGACCGCAAAGGGTAAAATCACTTTAATCTATGGTGCCCATCTTTATAATAAATATGGGCATAAAATTAAAAACAAGAACAAATATCTGCCCTATGCTCAAGATGATGCCAGTGGTTATAAGTATATCTATAGCTTTAATGCAGATGTTATGAAATACTACGGCACTAGAAAAATTAAGGACCAAAAATTCTATAATATTGGTAATGGTTGCTACATTAATGCCGCAGATGTCATGGAAGTTAACGGTAAAAACAGCAAAAAGGGCAAATTGGTTTTATTACAAAAATCAGCTGTATATACTAAAGCCGGTAACAAGACTGGCCACACTTTACCTAAGCGCGCTATTGTTAAATATCAAGGCAAAGTTAAGCAAGTTAAAGCAAAACCAAAATACTATTATACTAAGTACTTTAACTCAGATAACAATGAGCATATTTTCTATCTGCCACTCACAAAAATTAAAGGGAAAAATTATTATGCCATTGGTAAAAATCGCTATGTCAAAGCCTATAATGTTGCAAGTTTAGATGGTTATCCTTTAACTTACAATGGGGTTACAACGGCCACCGTTCTTAAAAAGACAGCCACTCAGACTTTAAACGAAATGAAAACCAAACATATTTTAAAAAAGGGGCAGAAAATAAAAGTTGACTTAGCCGTTACGCCTTGGGCAGAAGATTTTGAAGGCTATATTTTCCGCCTGCATAATCATCATGATGAATACATAGATGAAAACTGTATCAACCTGAGAAATTATTTACCAACGACCGACTACTCTGATTTAACCTATAGTTTTGTTACTGCAAAGACTACTGCAAACGTTAAGCTTTATGACGCCACAGGAAAACCCGTTGGGATTAGTTTTAACACTGCAAAGCAGTCTGACTTTAATGTTGACGGCTTATTCTATATTTGGAATACGGCTACAAACAAAGCTGAGTTGTATTACCACCTTCTGAGTAACAATTTAGATAGAAAAGCCCTTATCAATAATGATGGCACACAATTAAAGGCCCCGGCGACTGACAAAAAATATGGTCCGATCATTCTCACCACTAATGAAAAAATAATAGCAGCTAACAGTTTCGTCAAAGCAAGTGATGTGAAATTTAGCAGGGGCATAAAACTTTCTCCTGTAAACACTTCATTAGCAGCTGAGCAGAAACAAAAAGTAGCAACCGACAGCGATAAAGTGAAGCTCCAGAAAGACTTTGATTCTGGACAGCAAACTATTAATGAGAGTGTTCACTATGATGCACTTATGCAGAGCTATGACTATGCTTTAGCTAATGCTGCTGTCGTCTTACGGTCGAGCAAAGCAACGCTGGCACAAGTAGATCAGGCAATCTGGCTGTTAAAAACCACTAAAACACAGATAAAAACTTTAAACTTCCCTGAATTTGCCTAAAGTTTACTAGAAAGACAAACTAAAAAGGATTAGTTCTGAAATGAGCTAATCCTTTTATTTTACTAAAAATCAAAAATGAAATGATTTTGGTAACTGTGGTTTTTTACCGTTATACATGACATAGGTTTCTCTAGGGCTCTTTTTGGCAGAGTGATTATATAGCTTAAATAATTGCTTTGCAGTATATTTTTTGCCTTTAGGTTTTCTAATTGTTCCTTTGCCTACAGCTTGAATGTGCTTAAATCCTTGACCTACACCTGAACTTTTACGCAAACGGTAGTGGCCCAGCTTCACAGCAAATCCTTTAGGATTTCCTGCCTGATTTAAAATCCTGCTGTTATGAATATTAAAATTAGTCAGATCAACCCCTGCTAATTTCTTGTCCTGCATAAACATATCTGTCGAATCAGTCAGTTTAGGCATGTGCCAGCCGTGTAAATTAACATTAGTAAGATTAGGACATTGAGCGAACATCTCACTTACTTCAGTTAATTTACGGGTGTTCCAATTATGTAAATCAACAGTTTTGAGACTCCGATCATTTTTAAACATCTCATATGCTTCAGTGAGACTATTAGTTTTAAGATGACTTAAATTAATATTGACCAGCTGCGGGTCATTTTTAAACATGCGACTCATACTCCTGACCCGTTTGGTATTCCAGCCTTTCAAATTAACCGTTTTTAAGTTGTCATCATCACTAAACATGCCAAACAAAGTCGTATTAGACTTAGTATTAAAATGACTTAAATCTAAGCTGGTAATTTTTTTCATACCAGAAAACATATAGCTGGTGTTAGTCACCTTGCTGGTATCAAAATGACTAATATCAAAATCAGTTAAATTTTCAGCATCGCTAAACATGCTATACATATCAGTCACCTTGCTGGTATTAAAGTGCTTAATATCCAAGCTGACCATATTCTTTAATCCAGCAAACATAGTGCTCATATCAGTAACATTGGCAGTATTCCAGCCCGTTAAATTAAGTTGTTTTAATGCTGTATCGTTTGAAAACATGCCTGACATATTAGTTACTTTACTAGTATCAAAATTACTCAAATCCAAACTGGTCAAATTTGCATCCCCAAAAAACATAGTTTTCATATTTTGGACATTAATAGTATTAAAATTGTTCAAGTTTAGAGTTGTTATGTTCTCACTATGAGAAAACATGCTGCTCATGTCCGTGACGTTTTTGGTATTAAAGCCTGAGCAGTCGAGCTGTTTAATCAGGCAATTATTGAACATTCCGCTCATATTTTGTACTTTACTGGTATCAAAGCTATCTACATTAATCGTTTCTGCCTTGGAACTGGAAAACATATTTGCCATATCGGTTACTTTGCTAGTATTAAAGTTTTTTAAATCCAGCTTTTTAAAATTGGCCGCCGCAAACATGCTGTTCATAGTGGTTACATTTGCGGTATTCAATTTACTCAAATCTATTGCTATGGCAGTAACATTATCCATACCTAATTTAAAGAACATGTTACTCATATCTGTAACTTTATCAGTATCAAAATTACTAATATCTAAACTATTAAGGTTCATATCACCGGCAAATAAACCAGACATATCGGTTACCTCACTGGTATCAGCGTTCTCTAAACCCTTAATATCAAACAAATATCTCAAATTAGCAAATTTTTCTTTTGAATTTGCAGGTAACTTAAACGGATTTTCAAAAACGATATGTTCAATACTTCCAGCCCATTTGAATTCTTTAGTAAAAGGTGTGCTTGACAATTGTGCTCCTTTAGCGCCGCTAACAGTCAGCGTATTGGTAAGGACATCATATTGCCACGTGCAGCTGCCATCAGTGCCAGTCCAAAAGCCCAGCTGATTATTGCTAGTACTGGGTGCATTCGGTGTTATTTTTGCAGTTTGATCTTTAGCAGCAGGTGTTGCAGAAGCTGCCAAAACATTTTGCACCAGATTAGCGCCACTCATCATGCCCAAGACTATGGCAGCCATACTGATACCCATTTTTGCTAAAATATTTTGCTTGAATTTAGTTAACTTCATTTTCTGACCTCCTTTTCCTCTTAATTTCATTGTAAGCCTTTTAAAAGTTAAATAATATCTTCTTTTGCGTTTACTTGCGCTAGTTTCCAGCCAGTCATAAAATGCTGCTCGCGCAAAGAACGCAAGTCAGAATAATCGCTCTCCAAGCTATCAATTGCATCCTGCAATTTTTTGTTTTGCTTACGGATCTGGTCAAGTTCAGGATCATTAACAACGCCCTTCAGGTGCATTTTAGCGGCTAATTCGCGTCGTCTTTCCTCAAATTCACCCTTCAATGTAGCAAGAGCGTCTTCATATTTGACCAGTTTTTGGTTAACTTCAGGAATTTCATTATTCAAACTGACAAATAATTTGTAGGGCATGTTGGACTTAATACGGTTGCATTCCGTGCAAGATAAAATCAGGTTGTCAAAATCATTATTATGTGACAGTGAAACCGGATCTTTGTGATCAACGCTGCGGCCGCGCCTGCCGCAATATTGGCAGCGGTAATGGTACTTGGCCCGAATACGCTCACGGTCAATATAATCCACTTCATTGAGTTTAAAGTCGACGTTTAAGCCTAATCTACTTAGGTTTTCAGCAAAAGTAAATTCGCTGCTGGGTATAAAGCCAGTTTGACCCGTCTCACTGTCAATTACTGCCTGATTAAAATCTTGTGCTGATAGTTGTTGCTGGGCTAATTCATTGCCGTCATAATCCTGAATAAAGGCTTCATAACGCTTGCGCACGTCATTTTTGGCAATTAAAAACGTAGGATTATCTGAGTCTTCATCTTTTCCGACAAAAGTAAACAGCAGACATTGCGCAAAGACTTTCACTGCAATATTAGCAAAATTCTCCGGTGCTTCTCCTCTTTGGATACACAGATCGCAAATACTAGTTAATTTAGGGTTAATCAAGCCCGTTTGTTTAAAATGTTTGGCATTTATGCGCAAACCGCATGCACTGCATTGAAATTTCACTTTTAAGCGTTCTCCTTAGAGCAAAATGTATGTATCATTAATCTAATTCTACTCAATTTAGAGCAATAAAAAAAGGCGGACGAAAACTTCATCCACCTTTTAGTTTTGTTTAAAAACAAACTATTTATTTTCGTCTGCTTTGGCCTTGTTCAAGAAAGCAACGACTGCTGCCACGTGCGCAACGCGTTTTCTGCCGTTCTTCTTGTTCTTAGGTCTTTGGTTTGGTTCACAACCAGTGTTGTAATTTTCACCTTTACGCATAGTACTATACTTCCTTTCAAGATTTTCGAAAATCTTATATAGTTTAACACTTAGGACTTTTTGAAGCAAGATGCGCTCATACTGAACCGTTCTGTTTTGCCATTTAAAATAAAAAGCGCTCCATTCTGGAACGCTAAATATAAAGTTATTTTTGAGTACATATTATTAGTTAAATGCACTAATTATTTTCACTAACTGTCATGGCAGCATCAATTACGCCACTGTCATCGGCTAAACTAATGGCCGCATTCTTTTCATCTACTACCAAATCGTTGCCTAAATATTGCATTTCTGCAGGACTGGTGTATAAATTTAAGCCAATATTATTTTCAACTTTAAGTGAAAAGTCTGGGTCTTGCTGATCCAAGACTACAAATTGAAAACGAGTCCCGGCAGCACAGCTACCGGCAATGTTAGAATATTTGTTGGAACCGTCATTTAATGAAAGCAAAACAACTTGTCCGTCTTTCACACTTTTCTTGATTTTCTCAGCTGCACCTGCTTTAACATTCATTTTAACTGATTCGGAATTACTCATTTTAATATTTCCTCCTAATCCTTAGCAATTTTCTCCAGTATAGGATATATTAAGTTATAGTGTCAAAAATTATGTTTATAGTAAAAGTGCTTTTCACCATGAAAAATTTATTATTGCGTATAACAGAAAAAAAGGTCAAAATGTATATAGCGATTATAGATGATTATAACTTGTGAAAGGGGACATTTTATGACCGTCTTGAAAAAGGTTTTTAGTGATAAAATCCTGCAGATTACTTTTGTAATAACGATTATCAGTCTTTTTTTTGCTAGACCGCGGCTTGAGGATATCAACTTACATACGATTTTTTCAGTCGCCGCGATGCTAATCATTATTCAAATATACGCTTACTTGCACGTTCTGGACGTGTTGGCGTATAAACTGACCAGTATTGCCGACAATATGCAGAAATTAAACATCTTGTTTACGCTTCTAGCGATTATTGCTGGGATGTTTCTTGGCAATGACATAACAGCGCTTACATTGATTCCCCTGTATTTAAATATTGCCAAAAGATGTAACTTGCCACAAATTTTACCTGTCACTTTAATTGGTATGGGTGCAAATATTGGGGCTGCTTTTACTCCTTGGGGTAATCCCCATAATATCTTTTTGGTCAGTAAATATTCTGTTAATGCCCTGCAGTTTTTCTCCTGGTCTTTGCCCTATTTATTAATGGCTTTAGTCATTACGTTTATTATTTTTTACTTTATCCCTCGTAAAAAAATTCCCAGACAAGATATTAAACAGATCAATATCAGTTTAAGACCTACAATCATTACTACGGCAGTATTTGCATTATTTTTCTTAGGTGTATTTAAGGTCATTAATGTGGTAATTCCGATGATTGTTGCAATTATCTTAGCCTTATTAATCAATCCCAGAATTTTGCTTAAAGTAGATTTTGCTCTGCTATTAACCTTTACCTGTTTCTTCATCTTCATTAGTGATATTCAACAGATCCCGCTGATTGTCAGCATCATACATACGATGATTAATTCGGAAAGCTCAACTTACTTCACTTCGATTATCTCCAGTCAGATTATCAGCAATGTGCCTGCGACTATTTTAGTCGGTAAGTTTACTCCTTATGCTGAAGCGTTATTTTTAGGTTCTAACATTGGCGGCTTTGGCTCTCCTATCGGTTCAATGGCCAATATGCTGGTCTTAAAAACTTTTACTCAAAATGCCACCGTTTCAAGAGGAGAATTCTTCAAAAAATGGTCAGTAATGCAGTTCATCGGTCTGATTGTTTTAACCATTGTGGGCTGGGGACTTTTATTAATTTAAGACACAATAGTAAAGCTTTGCTAATGAAAGATAGTATAAGCTTCTTTTTTATATTCAAAAGGTCCTTAATCAGTTATAATTAAGAGATACATATAAGGAGGAATACTATGAACAGTTTAACTTGGGTAATTGTAATTATTGTTGTTTTATTAATTGCACTTTATATTACAGTTTACAACAGTTTACAAAAAGCCAAAGTATACACCGATGAATCTTGGAGTCAGATTGATGTACAACTAAAGCGGCGTAACGACTTGATTCCTAACTTAGTCGAAACAACTAAGGGCTATGCCAAACACGAAAAAGAAACATTGGAAAATGTTGTACAATTGCGTAATCAGTTAACAAATATTCCCAGCGATGATCACGCCCAAACCTTAAAGGTTTCTAATCAAATTTCTGATGCCCTTAAATCAATTTTTGCCTTATCAGAAAACTATCCGGACCTTAAAGCCAACCAAAACTTCTTGAAACTGCAAGAAGAATTGACTAACACTGAAAACAAAATTGCCTATTCAAGACAACTTTACAATTCTTCTGCTGCACTTTACGACCAAAAGCTGTTAACTTTCCCGTCTAATATTGTTGCTCACATTCACGGCTTTAAGAAAGTTGACTACTTACAAACCAGTGAATCTGAAAAAGAAGTACCTAAAGTTAAGTTTTAAATACCAGGTCAACTTTTATGTTATTTCAACAAATTGCCAGCAATAAACGTAAAACCGTTGGGATTATGGGATTATTTATCATTATTTTGGCACTTGTAGGGGCAGGACTTGGTTATCTTTTTGGCAACCGGCCTGTTTTAGGATTAATTATTGCTGTGGTTTTTAGCTTGATTTACATGCTAATTGTCCTGCCTAACCCGGCCAATATGGTTATGAGTCTTAATCATGCTCAAGAAGTCCAAGAGCAAGATAATCCTGAACTGTGGCACGTTGTACAAGATATGGCACTGGTCGGTCGGGTGCCAATGCCGCGAGTTTTTATTATTGATGATCCTAGTCCTAATGCTTTTGCAACCGGACGTGATCCCAACCATTCTGCTGTGGCAGTTACTCAGGGCTTACTTGACATGATGAACCGCGAAGAACTGGAAGGCGTTTTAGGTCATGAGATTTCTCACATTAGAAACTATGATATTTTAGTTTCTACTATTGCCGCAGTATTAGTTGGTGTCATTTCTTATTTGTCAGGTATTGCCAGTCGCTATATTTGGTGGATTGACGATGATCGCGACAGCGATAACGACAATGGTGGTACTATTGTTGTCATTTTTAAGATCGTGGCTATTGTATTTGTGTTAATTCTGGGTCCTATTTGTGCCAGTTTAGCGCAAATGGCATTATCGCGAAATCGGGAATATCTGGCTGATGCCTCTTCAGTAGAATTAACTCGCAACCCGCAAGGACTGATTTCTGCTTTAGAAAAGATTGACGGTTCCGAGCCCATGAAAAAAGCCGACCCTAGCAGTGCCGGCATGTATATTGAAGATCCTGTACGTAAAAAGCGCAGTTTTGCTCACTTATTTGACAGTCACCCGCCAACAGCTGACAGGATTAGCCGCTTAGAAAAAATGTAATAAAATAAAGCAACCTTTTTAGTCAAGGTTGCTTTTTATTTTAAGTTGATGTTTGCCTGTCTAAATAATTCGGCCCGCATTTGGACTGGCGTTTCATGATAATATTCACTAAATTTTTTATAAAAGAAGGACTTGCCACTGTAACCTACCCGTGCAATTATTTCTTTTACGGAAATATCTGGTCGGGCAAGCAAATTTCGCGCCTCTTGCATACGCCTTTCATCAACATGTTCGACGAAACTTTTACCAGTTTTTTGTTTAACCAAACTTGAAAAGTAATTAGGATTAAAGCCAAAATGTTTAGCAGTGTCATTAAGTGTTATGTCAGTAAAGTGCGCATCAATATAATTTTCTAAATCAGTTTGAACAAATTGATGGTTGGTCACAGGTGCTGTCGCTAAATCTTGATTTCTAACTGCAGCAATTAATAACAAGTTTAACTCTGCTAAAATTACCTGACGGGTGTAAAGATCCTGATTAAGATATTCATCAATTACTTTTTTTAGTGCGTTTGCAGATATAGACAGTGCTGTACTATTCAAAAATAATAAGCGTTTTTGATTATAAGCGTCAGTAATTGCCTTAAAGACCTTTTTTTCACGTGAATCCATGACAGAATAGTTTCCCAGAAAATCCAGCATCTTAAAATTACGGTTGAATTCCAACTTAACTAATATATCATTTTCGCCCTGCTGCAATATTTCATAATTACTTTTTCTCTGTAAAAAAACGATATTGCCAGCCTTAAGCAAAAAATTCTGATTATTAATTCTGGCTTTTACCGATCCCCGAGCTTCATATAAAATAGTTGAAGCTGTAGTTTGGTAGCGATGAACTCCAGTATTGCGATTTTCCAAAAATACTCTAAATAAATCAAAATTAATATTTTTTGGTTTGATTTTTACTTCATTAGTGTCGGACTTAGTTGAATCCAAAATACTGGCTAAATATTGTTCAAGTTTAACTGCTGCCATTATTTCACCTTCTTATTCAAATTTTAGAATATATAGATTTATTATATAGCAAATTTTCATCTTACTAATAGAATTTTGTTATTTAAATTAAGGAGAGAATACTAGTAAATGTAGACATCAATTTTTCTTTTATGTATAATGAATTTAACATCGGGGTGCCGCAAAGGCTGAGAACAGACCCGTCGAACCTGCTATGGATAATGCCAGCGAAGGGAAAACGAAAGATTTTACATCGTCAGGCATTGTCCTGACGATTTTTTTTGGTAACTAAATTGATTAAATTAAACAACCTGAATTTTTCATACGATAAGCAAAACAAAATTTTATCAAATATTAATCTCACTATTCCCACTGGAGAACTTTCACTATTAGTTGGTCCAACCGGCTGTGGTAAATCTACTTTATTAAAAATTTTAGCGAATTTATATCCCGAATTTGCGGGCCAATTAACCGGTACCCTAGATTTAGGCGGATTAAAATCAGCTATGATGTTTCAAAATGCCAGTGAACAGTTTACGATGACAACGCCACGTGAAGAAATTATTTTTGCACTAGAAAATCTGTGTCTTAATAAAACTCAATATACAAAACGCTTGAATGAAGCTGTTCAGTTCACACAGATTGATTATTTGCTTGATCAAAAAATTAATACAATGTCTGGCGGCGAGCAGCAAAGAGTTGCTTTAGCTGTACTTGTTGCGATGAATGTCGATCTTTTTTTACTTGATGAACCCTTTGCCAGCTGTGATCCAGCTGCTCGCAAATTCTTAATTGCTAAATTAGCTTACCTGCGTGATCAAGGGAAAACAATTATTTTAAGTGATCACGTATTAACTGACTATGAAGGCCATTGTGATAATCTGTTTCAATTTCAAGGTAAAGATTTGGTGCAACTTTCTGCTAGTGAAAAAGAAAAACTGCTACAAAAAAATACGGAATCCGTTTCTTATAATTTTGCCTTACCTGAAGAAAACAAAGAAATTTGTTTTAAACTCAAAAATACAGAGATTACACAAAATCGTTTGCTTTTACAGCAGGAACACCTAAACATTTTTTCTGGTAAAACTACTCTTATTACTGGGGCAAACGGGGTTGGCAAAACGTCACTTTTTAACGCACTGACCAAAATGATCCCATATGCAGGCAGTTTAACTTATCACAAGCAGGAAATTAGTAAATTATCAGCTCGCAGGTATCTCCTTAAAGTAGGGCAAATTTTTCAAAATGCGACCGATCAGTTTATCAATGTTTCCGTTGCGGATGAAATCAATTTAAGCAAAAAGCAACGAACCAATAATTATTTCACTGATGATAGGATAAATGAGGCTTTAGCCACCCTTAAGCTTGATTCACTGCTCGATCACGTGGTTTATTCATTATCTGGCGGGCAACAAAAGAAACTGCAAATTTTACTAATGTTGATCTCTGATCAGGATGTATTGCTAATTGATGAGCCCCTTAATGGGTTAGATGCGGACTCCGCTAACAAAGTAATGGCTTTATTAAAAGAAAGTCAGAAAGCACGCAGTCAAACGCTTTTAATTATTAGTCATGAACTAAGGAATCTGGCAGATTGGTGTGACTATCATCTCATCTTTAAAGACCAGCATTTAACCTATGTGAATAAATGAGGTGTAATCATGAATCCCAGTTTTAAATTTTTTCTAGCACTAATTATTTCGATAGAAATATCTCTTAAATCAAGCTTGTTAACCAATCTTTTAATCATCTTTTTTTCCATAATTTATCTAATCTACAAACACATCAAATTGAAGAACCTGCTTTTAACGTTATTAATGCCCTTAATTGCTGCATTTACGGTTTTTGCTACTTTATATTGGTTTGCACCTCAGCCTAATTTGCAAAATGCACTGAGTTTATCCAGTCGTATTTACGTCTATACGTTGACTATCTACTGTGTATCAATAGGAACTACTGCCACGGAATTAGCACGTTCTTTTGAGCAGAATTTTCATTTACCCAGTAAGTTTGCCTATGGAGTTTTAGCAGCTCTTAATATCGTTCCCAGAATGAAGGAAGCAGTTAAACAAATACGCACTGCCGGCATGATGAGGGGCGTTTATTTAAGCTTTTGGTCACCTGTTTTATATTTTAAAGCTATTCTTGTTGCGCTTAATTCGGCAGAAAATTTAGCACAGGGCATGGCTTCTCACGGCTACCGTGAGAACGCCCAGCGGTCAGTTATCGTGCCTGTGCCCGTTCAAAAAAGTGACTGGCTTAAGTCGATTGTTATCCTGTTTTTAGTTAACCTGGCATTATTTACATTAAAATAAAAAAGTGGACCTGCAGGTCCACTTTTTCTTTAGCCTAATTTATTTTGCCATAGTATAGCCTGTGACATTTATTTTGACTGACTGATCTGCATTGACGAAAATCTGAGGTTTTTCAGAAGTATAATACCGTTCTGAAAATACCAGCTCACCGTCATTTAAGAAAAATTCAATTGAACTGGTATCAATAAATACCTGAATTTTCAAATTGGGCTTTGGTCTCAATCTGCCATAACGTTGAGAATCATCTGCCGGCTTATCAGCTCGAGTTAAAACTACTTCGTTATTCCTTTTGTTCCAACTTAGTGTTACCAAATTTTCCTGCTCATTTTTGAGTACAAAATTAATCTCACTGCCAGACCAATTTTCAGTTTCAGCTGTCAAAAGCAATTCCAAATGCTGCGAATCGGAAACATTAATCTGCTTTAACGAAGTCATCAACTTTTCATCAATTACTTTTTCTTGCCGCAACTGTTTTAATTCTTCAACTGGCTTCATATATAGCTGATTATTCTTTAAAGTCACTTCTCTGGGCAAGGTTAAGGCACCACACCAGCCATCAGCCTGTTCAGGAAAGTCAGCGTGCCACATATCAAGCCAGCCAAAAACAATGCGCCGGTTATCAGGTGTTAACATGGTTTGCGCTGCGTAAAAGTCATGACCATGATCAAGTTCTTGAAACGCTCCGTGTTCAAACTGGTTTTTGTGATAATCCATCTTGCCGATGAAATATCCCGTTTGATAAAGATTAAGATACTTTTTACTCTTTGCTGCAATCCCCTGTGGTGAACACAACAGAACATCTTGCCCATTAAGTGAAAAAAGATCCGGACACTCCCAGGTATATCCTTCATTATCTCTTCCCTGAGAAACTGCAATTGGTCCTAAATATTCCCAGTGCAATAAATCGGTTGACTTATAAGTAATTGCACGACCCAAACCTGCCTTATCTTGACTGCCAACAATAATATAATATGAATCCCCGTGTTGCCAGACTTTCGGATCACGAAAGTGCTGTGAGTTATCAGCCGGTGGTACGGCAATCACTGGATTACCACTGTATTTTGTAAAATGAATACCATCATCACTATATGCAACATTTTGCGTTTGGCAAAAATGACTGTGATCATTCACATCATAATAATGATTACCAGTATAGATCAGATATAAACGACCATCTTTTGCAATCGCACTGCCAGAATAACAGCCATTGTCATCTTCAGGGCTGTCTGGTGTCAACGCAATTGGCAGTTCTTCCCAGTGAATCAGGTCTTGACTACGATAATGTCCCCAATGCATCGGTCCTCTTTCAGATGAATAGGGATAATACTGGTAAAAAATATGATAGTAGCCTTGATAATACGAAAAGCCATTAGGATCATTCATCCATCCGAAAGGCGTTGAAACGTGATAATTAAGACGATAACGCTCATTAGTAATTTTTGCTGGAACTCGCATTTTTGTTTCTTCCTTATTTGATAAATTTTAGTTCGCTTACTTGTTTAATTGCAAAATTAAATAGCCGTGATTTACTTCTGTATCCTTGTTCTTGATGGCAAAGCCATTTTTATATTCAGGGAATAATACCATGACAGCAGTTTGCTTACCAGCTGCTTAAATAGCTTTTAAATCCATCTATGCCTGTGGGTCAACTGCTGCAATTCTTGACCATCTTTTACCAAAATTGTGAAGCCGTAGCCGTTAAAACTTGTGCTTCTTCGGTAACCTAGCGGATTCCAATTTTTTTCATGCTAAAATTCCATCTTAAATATAATTTTAAAAATTAGACCTGCGTAATGATTAAAATACAGCATTAAGACAATTTGGTCTACTTATGATACGGACTGCCACTATTAATCATAAAGCCGCGATAAATTTGTTCAATTAAAACGACCCGCATTAACTGATGTGGCAAAGTCAACTTGCCAAAACTCAGCAGATCATTGGCACGCTGGTTTACTGCTGGACTAGTACCTAAGCTGCCACCAATTACAAAAGTTAAATCAGAATGCCCATAAGTTGCCAAATCCTTTAGTTCACGAGCAAACTCTTCACTACTGCGCTGTTTACCCTTAATTGCAGTTACAAAAACGTATTCCTTATCTTTAATTTTATTTAAGATCCTTTGCCCTTCTATTTCTTTGACATTATCCTGTTCTGCTTGACTAAACTTTTCCGGTGCCTTTTCATCAGGTACTTCAATTACTTGTACCTTGGCAAAACGGCTCAGCCTTTTTTGATATTCAGCGATTGCATCTTTAAAGTATTTTTCTTTTAACTTACCCACACAAATAATTTTAATATTCATAATTGCTATTTTATCCCCCAATTCCCAAAGTTTCCACTTGCTTTTTCCACAGCTGTGTAAAGTTCAAAACCACATTTTGTGGTTTTTACCTTTAGTAAGCGAACAAATTGTGTTTTGCCAAATTTTTTATATTTATCATCACTGATTTACCCACATAAATATTTTTCATAGTTGATTTTCACAAACTTTTTGCCCTCAAATACTGTTATTGAGCCTTGAACAACTGTTTGAGCTAATTAATTTTCACTATTATTTACACACAATTCACAGGTTGTCCACAATTTATCCCAACCGCTTTTGCGCATTTTATGCACAATCCACAAAGTTATCCACAGTTGCCAACAAAATATGCTAGCATGTTTTTTGCTTGACAATAATTATTCGCGAACTTTTTTATGTTTCTCAACAACAATGTTAAGAAAAAAGCTATACTTATGTTTCAAATCGCATAGTATAGCCTTTTTATTACTTAATTCTAGAATATTCTTTGTTTAATCGGATTGTAATTTTACGCGTAAATTAATATCTTTGCCGTTACGATTAATGGTTAAATTAATGGTATCTCCGACTTTGTGATTATACAAAATGCTGTGTAACGAAGCAACATCTGATACAGATTTGTTGTCAACTTTGATAATTACATCACCAGTCTTAATTCCGGCCGCAGACGCAGCACTATGCTTGGAAACCGAAGCGACATAAATACCATTTTTCAGATTAGACTTAATGTTAAGTTGCTTTCTGTTGCTATAAGGTATGCCTTGCAAAGCAATCACTTTAACTCCTAATTGCGGGCGAACAATCTTGCCCTTTTTAACCAGCTGATTAACTATGGTTACCACTTCATTTGATGGAATGGCAAAGCCCATACCTTCAACTGATGTGCCGTCACTTGATTGAGAAAGTTTCATTGAGTTAATACCAATTACTTGCCCTGCAGAATTGACTAACGCACCACCCGAATTACCCGGGTTAATAGCAGCATCAGTTTGAATAACCGTCTGCTGATTAGCAGAAGAAGTTGTAATACTACGTGCTGGTGCTGATATTATCCCTTGAGTAACCGTTGAAGCGTATTCGCTGCCAAGTGGCGAACCGACTGCAATAACTGTTTGTCCTGCCTGTAAACTCTTAGAGTCACCAAATTCAGCCGTTTGAGTTACATAGCTGCTATCAATTGAAAGAACAGCTAAATCTGTTGTTGCATCCGTACCCACAATACGTGCATTAACAGTTTTGCCATTAGACAGCATGACTTGCACTTTATCGCTGCCCGAAACAACGTGATTGTTAGTTACAATATAGCCTTTATTACCAGATCTCTGGTAAATTACTCCAGAACCTTCACTATATGTCTGTAGTTTTCCCTTACCCTTATTATCATTATCGTCATCGCCAAAAATATCGAAAATAGAGTTACTGCTGCTTGATTGCCGTTTCATATTAATAACTGAAACCACGGCACCTTTAACGTCGTTATAAGCTGGTGTCATTGTGCCACTGGTTTTAGCACTGTTTCTGGAAGTTTTCGCGCTACTGGAGCTAATAGTCGTTTGAGCAGTGTTATTCATATTAGCGTTATTAATTTGATCTAAGGCTACATATGAAGCTCCTCCACCAATTAGTCCGGCTACAACACCAACAATAGCAGTTTTCATAATGCCATGTTGCTGATGACCAGAGTTTTGATTATTCATTATTTAATCTCCTTTGCATATCTTTTTACTATACTAACAAAACTTGAAAAAAGATAAAAAGTTTCCTTAAATTTGTACTAAATTAGTTGGCTGGATCGGATCGGTCAGAACAATTTTAACATCACTGGGCAAATTAGCATCCCCATCAACCATTATTTTTTTAGCAGCATTATAAGCCAATTTTGCCGTATTATTATGCTGACTTCTATGTGCTAAAAAAATGTGTTCGGTTTTACTTGTCACCACATCGAGCAAAGCCTGCCCGGCATCATCATTTGATAAATGTCCGACATCTGACAAAATGCGCTGCTTTAAGCTCCAAGAATATGGACCATTGCGCAACATCATATCATCATAATTAAACTCCATGAGATAGGCATCCGCATCTTCAATCACGCTTTTTACCTTACGAGAGACATAGCCGGTATCTGTCAAAAAAGCAATTCTCTTGCCACCACTGGTAAAAACGTAATATTGAGGCTGTGCTGCATCGTGGCTAGTCGCAAATGCTGTCACATCCAAATCGCCAAAAGTCTTGGTTTGCCCCGGCTCAATAATATTAATTTGTTCAACCGGTATTTGCCCAATTTTTTGTGTTTCAGTTAAATATTCCCAAGTGCCACTGTTGGCAAAAGCCGCAATTCTAGGGTAACGGCGCATTAAAACCCCTAGTCCTTTACTGTGATCTGAATGATCATGACTTAAAAAGACCATGTCAATGTCTTTAATGTCAACGCCAACTTCACCTAACAGGGTCTTGATTTTTTTACCTGATAAACCTGCATCCATTAAAATTTTATGCTGACCAGTTTCAATTAAGCTGGTGTTACCAGTTGAACCACTGGCTAAAACAGAAACCTGCACCGCATTATCCCTTCCTAATTTTTCTGTACATTAACATTATATGAGCTGCCTTGCAAGATTTGTGCTGTAAATGCATTAACTCTTTTAACAGTGATGTTCTTAGTCGTCTTATTCTCAACTTGAATCAGCCATGTAGGCAGCAAAATCGTACTGCCGCGAACATCTGTTAATTTAGAATAGCCTAAACTAACTCGCATTACCCGTGAATTGTTGGCAATTTCCCTGTCAGTATACATTGCCTTAACAGCGTGCCAAGCACTAATAATTAATTGCGGTTCACGAACTGCTTTAATAGGGCCCATATAGGAAATAGTATAGTTAATAATTTGATCATTGCGCACATTAATTGTTAATTGAGCATCACTGTCGTAAATGCGACCATAATCGGTATTTTGCACATAGCAATATGTATTGTCACCAGACATGCTGGGTTCAAACTTAAAAGTTTTACCATAGGGTACATTTTTAGGATCGTTTTTAAAATCTTCCAGCTGCTGCATATTATTTTTACGGTTGCCACTAAGTAAAATCATAGACTTAGGCGTCCCAGTCAAAGAATTGTCACTTTTAGAATAATGTGTTGTAACTTGTGTAAGACTACTGCTTTTACCAGAAAGATAATCACGCTTTTTAACAGCTAAATAATAACCGGATTGTTGTTTATGTGAAATATGCAGGGGCACGTCAATTCCGTCAGCTCGCATCTCGGCACGAATGCTTGTTGCAGTGGAACCGGAAGTATTGCTCAAACTAATAGGCGAACGCCAAATTTCAATTCCTAAATAAATATCGATTAACAAGAAAATGACGAAAAATAACCATTCTATTCTTTTACGGTCCATCTTATTTCCCTTCTTCCGTTAATGTCTGCCTATATTTATTCAGGGCCAGAAAATCTATTTTCTCCCATTCAGCTAAACTCTTCCACTCATCATATGCTTTAACATAATATCCTGGTACCAGATTAACTAAGTGGTCGTGTGAATTATCCTTTTCAACCTTAAAAGCCACTATTATAC
The DNA here is from genome assembly GCF_003693025.1 of Lactobacillus sp. ESL0261. Taxonomy (NCBI): domain Bacteria; kingdom Bacillati; phylum Bacillota; class Bacilli; order Lactobacillales; family Lactobacillaceae; genus Lactobacillus; species Lactobacillus sp. ESL0261. The sequence goes on along the minus strand of NZ_REHN01000002.1, from coordinate 40,268 downwards.
GTTGAATTTCATCTTTTCTCATACCGGCATTTATTAATTTTTGCATTACTGCTGCGCTTGTTGGCAAAGTTTTCGTCTGACCATCAAAAGGTATTGGTATTTGCAAATCTGTATTGTTAAAATCAACTTTTACTGCATCTTCAGTGAAAGTGGTTGCAACCTGTGGACTGCTTTCATCCCAAAAGACTGGTATGCCTTCAATATAGTTAATATAGCTTATAGAATCATTCACAGTATCAAAGTAACGCAAATCCTGCTCGCTTAAACCTAGTTTATGAACAAAATCTACGCTCTCTAAAAGCTGATCATTAAGGGATATGCCTTTACGCTTCTCATACCGAGTATAGTGAAAATCATGTCGTTCAGTTTTAGCCTTAGGAGCTCGTAAATTGGTATAGTAATTAAGCGAGTACGTAGTCCAGCCTTTTTTATTAGAGCGGGTTGTCACGTTAGTAGTACCAAGCAGCCGAGAGACAAAATATGAATCAGTTTGGGTATTAGTAAGGTAGCTGTATATTTTCCAATGGTCTTGTTTAGTAAAGAATACCTCATAACAATTTTTGAGACGTACGAACTCCACTGGAACTCTTCCTTGAGCTCTGCTGGCATAATTGCGTAGTTTAGAAAAGTTGCCTTTAATTAAACGAACGCGGTAAACCGTATAAGTCTTATCATTCCCGAGATAAAGGTAATTATTGCTGTCTGACACAAAAACGCGTCGAAATTGCACATCATCCTTTTTTACGTTTTTTCTAGTAAACAGATTGATGCTAACTTCTTTAGGAAAGCTTAACTGAATACAATTTTCATCATGCAGCATTTTTTCATACTGCGTTTTACCGGTACTGATTTTATTAATACTGCGGTATTTTACCCCTTTCACTTCTTTGACAAATTCCAGTGGCAAATTCTTTTTAGCATCATATAAACGATATAGCTGACCATTTCTAAATCCGTATGAGTTAGTAGGAATGTAAAGGTTGGAAACAATGCGGTCACGCCTGTTTTTTGTTTGTTCAGTTACTCTGCCCGTTTGATTAATATGATTAAAGTACTGGTCATTAGTCATGATAAAAATCCAGAGAACGATCGAGAGAACGAAAACAGCCACTGTTCCCAGTAAAAGCAGCGCATCGCCGAGCTTAAATTTAGACTTCATCCCAATCATCCCCTTCGCTCATTGGTTCATAAGGCAGTGCAATATAAAAAATAGAGCCGTTGCCTTCACTACTATTGGCCCAAATATGACCGTGATGTTCCTCCACAATCTCTTTAGCAATCGCAAGACCCAGACCGGTGCCGCCTTGAGCCCGAGAACGAGCTTTGTCAACACGGTAAAAGCGATCAAAGATTTTAGTCAGATCTTCACGTGGAATGCCTAAACCTTGATCAGCAATACTGAGAACAATCCGCTTTTGTTCAGAATGAAGTTTAACTGTGATTGTCCCGCCATTAGGCGAATACTTAATTGCATTATTCATAATATTATCAATTACTTGAGCAAACTTATCAGTATCGATTTCTACCCACAATGCCTGTGTGCCCAACTCACGCTTAATAGTATATTTTTTGTTTTCTTTTTTATCCGTTTTGACAATCATGTCAAAGCGATCAAGAATATGAGCTACAAAGTCATTAAAGTTAACCCATTCCACATCAACTTTAGAAACTCCTCTGTCCATGCGTGACAAGCTGAGAAGTTCACTAATCATTCGGATCATGCGCTCGGTTTCTTCTTGCGTTACCTGTAAAAATTTAGGAGCAACATTGGGATCTTTCCAGGCCCCTTCATTTAAAGTTTCAATGTATGCATGCAGACTAGTAAGCGGGGTACGCAACTCATGAGAGACATTAGAAACAAACTGCTTTTGTGAATTTTCATTTTTCTGTTGTTCAGTAATATCGTGCAAAACACAAACACTACCGGAAACAAAACCTGTCACCCTTTTAATAAGAGAAAAGCTGGCATGTAAAATGACTTCGTCGCGTGTTCCCTGACCGATTGTAATCACAATTCCCTTTTGGCTGCCAATTAAATCCTGCGAAGATTCTTTCAGACCTAGAACTTGAGCAATTGGCTTATTAATAATTTTATCTTCTGTTTGATTCAAAAAGTTGAGCGTCATCTGGTTAACAACGTTAACATTACCGTGCCTGTCAGTAGCAAGAACGCCATCACTCATATGGGACAAGACGCTGTCCAGTCTGCGCTGCTCACTTTCAGATTCTTCTTGTGAGCGTTCAATTCTGACAGATAATGTGTTAAAAGCCTGCCCCAATTGACCCAACTCATCATTTGAATAGATCTTTACTTGGCTTGAATAGTCACCGTCAGCAATACTAAGAGCCTGCTTTTGCATTTCCTCAATCGGTTTAGTAATCGCATGGGAAACAACTAGCGATAAAATGGCACCCATTACCGCCGCAATTAAAGAAGTAACTAAGAACATCAGTGAAATATTACGCAAGTCATTGAAAACTCCCTGCATCGACGCGCGCACATAAATCGCACCAACAGTATTAGCGGAACCGTTGCCTGCATTCAAAGGGGTAACCTGCACCATATAATCGCCGTGATTATTAACTACTTTAGTTGCCTGCCTGCCAGTGGAAGTTACCTGCTTTACCAGCGTATTATTGACTCGCTGACCAATTCGGTTTTTATCATTTAAATTTGAAACCGCACGAATGATATCCTTATTGTCTACAACAATAATTTCACTAATTGTGCCAATACCATTGCTATAATCATTGACAATCCTGTTTAAATTACTGTCAGTATGCTTATTGTCTTTTAGTAATTGTGTTGACAATTGGTTTGATACAATGGGCAAAACCTGAATTGAAGATTGAAAATTTTCAATACTGTTTTGCTCTAATTGGCGGGTAAAATAAGCACCAATAACCTCAATTGTGGCAATGATCATGGCCATAAACACGATGGCTAAAGTAGTATTAATAGAAATAGTTAAATGTTTAAACTTATTCTTGATTTTTTTCATAATTTTACAAAATTAAATAAAAAGAAAGCCGCGCTTGCTAAACATTGCGGGGCTTTCTTTGCTAGTCTTCATTAGGCTGTTTTACGTAATAGCCAACACCACGCCGAGTTACTAAAATCTGCGGCTGGATTGGATTATCTTCAATTTTTTCACGCAAACGGTGTACAGTAACATCGACTGTCCGGACATCACCAAAGTAGTCATAGCCCCAAACAGTCTGTAAAAGATGCTCCCTGGTCATTACCTGATCCATATGCTGTGCTAAATAATAGAGCAACTCAAATTCACGGTGAGTCAGCTCAATCTTTTTGCCTTCTTTTTCAACAATATAAGCGTCTGGCATAATAACTAGATTGCCAATGGTAATATTTTTCGTGGAACTGCCATCACTAGCACTTTCATCTTTTTTGACGATATTGCGCCGACGCAAATTAGCCTTCACCCGCGCTACCAATTCACGGTTAGAAAAAGGCTTAGTCACATAATCGTCTGCGCCCATTTCCAGACCTAAAACTTTATCAATTTCAGTGTCTTTTGCTGTCACCATGATGATAGGCATATCATGAGTTTGTCTTACTTCACGTGCTACATCTAAACCGTCTTTTTTGGGTAGCATCAAGTCTAAAATCATTAAGTCAGGATTATATTCGTCAACTTTCTTGATAGCCTCTTCGCCATCATACGCAGTGTCGACGTCAAACCCTTCTTTTGTCAAATTAAATTTAATAATATCAGAAATTGGTTTTTCATCATCAACAACGAGAATTCTCTTTGACATCGAAAAGCCCCCTTTTGTGATCATTATACTGGTTTTTAGTTTATTAGCCAAAAAAGTCACCAAAATTTAATAAAAAAACTTGCATTTCAGTGAAAATAATAGCATAATAGTCTCCGTTGGTTATTTGTAATAACGCTTATGGGTGGCTAGCTCAGCTGGCAGAGCAACGGACTCTTAATCCGTGGGTCCAGGGTTCGAACCCCTGGCCACCCATTGATAATTAAAGGTAGTAATCACTTGGTTGCTACCTTTTTTGTTTTCAAAAAATATTAAACCTTTATATAATATCAGATCAGTTTTATTTGTCAATTCTATTGTATTTGTTATTGTTTTAAACAATTAATCCAGCACTTTTTCAGCAAAAGCATTGATTCAACAGTATTTTATCTACTCACTTTACTTTTGCAAAACCTCATGAAATTAACAAATAAAAGCAACAAACTATAGCTTTATAACTACAAATTCTGCCCTAAGCAAATGTTAAGCAGAATTCTTTATACTTTTTTATACAAAAGCCTTGTCAAAAGCCGAATTAATTGTTATCATAATTAACTGTCAACAGAAATGGTGACGGGTGGCTAGCTCAGTTGGCAGAGCAACGGACTCTTAATCCGTGGGTCCAGGGTTCGAGCCCCTGGCCACCCACCATAATAAAAATAGCACTGCAAGTAGTCGGTGCTTTTTTTATTGCTTTTAAAAAATTCAGTTTGAAGGAGACTTTCTAGTCCCCTTTTTTGTTTTCATAATCTGCAATATCCGTTAGAACTTGTTCTGCCAGTTCTTTGACAGTGGCACTTGTCAGCTTGCGCTCTTTTTCGCCAAGTGTATCTTGTTCAAGCCACCATTTTTCGAGAGTCTCAAGCGGAAAAGGACTTTCTTTTTCTTCATTATTTTTTACGGTTTGCGCAAAAGAAATATCTAAGTAATAAACGAATGCTCCTGCACTAAATTCATGAATTATTTTAGTTAAAGTTGTGCCATAAATCCTTTTGGGCAGTATCCCTTCCAATATAATTATAGGGTAGTATTGCTTGCCCCATTCAATCATTAATTCTATTAGACTGGCAGTTGGTGCCGTCTCCTTTTCCTTAACATGCAAAATATCAAGGCGCAATAAATCTTCATGTAAAAGCAAACATCTTTGGTAGCCGAAATGATTTTGTAAACAATTGGCTAGGACAGTTTTGCCACTGCCAGAATTTCCTCTAATTAAAATAAAAATTGGTGTCATTGAATATTTTTCCTTTCAATACCGGTGACTAAAGAATTAACGTTACTATTTAAATTATATTATTAAGCTTTTATATTTTTAATATTAGAATAATGCACATAAGATATAATTAATACATTAAATTATCAAAGTAGGCAATATTAATGAAGAAAAAATGGTTAATAGGAGTAAGCAGCATTTTAGGCTTGCTCTTAGTTACAATTGTCCTGTTTCACACTTATGAACAAAAAAGTTCGCATACGGATACGGAAGAAGTCAATTCTGGCAATACGAAAAAAGCTCATTTTAAAGCTACGCCTACCATTTATTTGCATGGCTATGGTGCTGGTGCTCGCTCGAGTGCAGGAATGATTGCATATGCAGAACAGCATAATGATGCACACAAGGTATTAACAGCTAAAATTTCTCCTGCAGGTAATGTTGAATTACAGGGAAATTGGCCCCGCAAAACTAAAAGACCGCTTATTCAAGTAATTTTGCAAGATAATAAAAACAGCAACTATTACACAACGCGAGAGTGGTTTCACAACTTGATAATATGTTTAAAACAAAAATACCATATTAAGCAATATAATACCGTAGCTCATTCTATGGGAAATATCATGACTCTCTCTTATCAGTTAAAATACGGACAGGATCGCAATTTGCCTCGATTAAAAAAGCAGGTCAATCTTGGTGCGCCATTTAATGGTATTATTGGTTTAGATGAGAAGCCCAATCACAATTATCTGCTTAAAAATGGGAAACCAAAATATATGACCCAATCCTATCAGTATTTTTTAACGCATCGTCATAACTTTCCAAACAATGTATCAGTGTTGAATATTTTTGGCAATAAAGAAAATGGTACCAATTCTGATGATGACGTCAGTTGCGTTTCAGCCCAGTCTTTACGATATTTGTTGCGTGGCAAAGTAAATTACCATGAAATTGAAATTAAAGGTGCAGGTGGACAACACAGTAAGTTGCACGATAATTCCAAAGTAGATCAGATTATCGGTCAGTTTCTGTGGGCTAATTAACTATTAATTCTATAAATTATTTTAATATTTTTTTCATAAATTATAGCGTATAATAAAAAGAAAAAGGATATTTTATAGTGACAGGAGAAGAATGATGACTCCACTAATTGAAAACTTCATCTCAAAATTGGCTCTGAATTTAACATCTTTATCTAAATTAGAGCAAAAATATACGCTCGCTTTCTACCGTGATTTTCTGCTGGACGGTGATTTTCAAACAAAAGAAGAAATAGTTAAAGAACTAGGTACGCCAGATGACCTGGCAAAAGAAATCAAGCAGGATTATGTTAAATTTTTAACAGCAGTTACTGCCTCTGCTAATGACCCCCATGCCAGTGATAATTACTTTAATGGCTTGCGTGTCAAAAGATATCCTCGCAGAAAGCGTACCATTGCCCTTGAAAACTTCAATCAAGTAAAATTGGCAGTTAAGACTACAGACGTAATTATTCATCAAGGCAGTCAATTTCAAATAACCGTAGCAGATTACAGTAGCAGACCCATAGAAACTAATTTAGTCAAGCAAACGTTGGTTGTTAAAGAGACTCCTATCGAGCAAAAAAACGGTGTAATCATGTTCAACAGGCTCACCGCTGTCAGTCGCGTGGAAATCACTGTTCCTAAATTAGATTCTTTAACTAAAATTAGCGGACAAAGTCACAATGGTGACATCATGTTGCAAAATCTAAAACTTAAAAACATCGTACTTAACCTTCATAATGGTGACATATACATCAATAACGTTCAGGTCTCAGATGAGTTAAATTTTTCCGGCAGAAACGCGGACTATTTCATTACTCAGTCAATAATTGCTCAGTTATCCAGTAAAGTTCAAAACGGAGACGGCAGTTTTAAACGCAGCATCCTTAAGCAAATAATTACCCAAACAGATGATGGAGATATAGAAATTAACCAATGCCATGCTAACATCAGTTTACAAGCACAGGATGGAGATGTTCTGATCAGGAAAAGCCAGCTAACCGATCAAAATATTGTTAAGAGTACGAATGGCGATTTGAAGTTAGGTCAACTTGCCCATGACATCAGTGTGCAGCTTAAAGTAAACGGTGGCGACATTATTTATCGTAATTCCAGTATTGGCAATAGTTTTAACAGTCAAAGTATGCAAAGTGACTCGTTAATAGCAACCTTAAGGGATGGAGATATAATCATTAAATAAAAGTAGGACGCAGCTGATGTGACCCCCGAGATTAAGACAATTTCGGGGGTCTTATTTTTTGTATTATTTATGGAAAATTTAGGTTCAGTACTTGCTAATTTCCTAAACCTAAATTAAAATATTATATATCATATAATATTAGGGGAGGCAAAGCATGGCAATCCAAATACCAACTCGTTTGCTAGATGGTGCGGTTTTAGCTTTTCTAAAACAAGATGATCTGTATGGCTACGCTTTGACACAAAATGTGCAAAAGATTTTTTCTATCTCCGAGTCAACTATCTATCCTGTTTTACGCAGATTAAAAAAGAATAACTGCTTAACAACTTATGATGAGCCTTATCAGGGACGCAACCGGCGCTATTATCATATTACTGACGAAGGGATAAAGTTGCTAAATACAATTCAAGATGAATGGCAAGATTTTAGTGCAAGAGTTAATCAAGTATTAGGAGGGCAAAATGACCAAAGTAATTGATGATTATATTTCCGAACTAGAACAAAACTTAGATGATTTGCCTGAAAAAGATCGCGAAGATGTTGTCGAATTTTACCACGAATTTTTATTGGACGGTGACTTCATCAGACGTTCTACCATCGAAGCTGAACTAGGAACGCCCAAACAATTAGCAATCAATATTTTAGCCGATTATTCAAGCAAAGATGATTCTGTTTCTCCAAGAAAGGAGACTCCGAAGTCAAACTTAAAGGCCAGCTGGTACATTTTATTAGGAATTTGTGCTGCTCCAATTGGCATCCCACTCGTTTTAGCAATTTTATTCGTGCTCTTCTTTATACTCGCAGTTTTCTTTGGCTTATTTTTTACTATAATAGCCTTTTTGTTTAAATTCTTTGTCGGTGGTGGCTTAAACTTTCTTAAGTCATTAACCCTGCTATTCACTCACAACTGGCCAGTCGGCTGTCTTTACTTGGGTAAATCCTTAATTTGCATTGGCATTATTCTTTTATTACTCCCATTCATTATCAAATTAGGCAAAATTTTAATTGCCAAGTGTACCCAGTTTATGCGTAACCTTGGTAAAAATATTTTAAAGAAAAATTATTTTCAAACTAATACCGGAAAAAATACAGATAAGGAAAAATAAAAATGAAAAAGTTTTATAAAATTTGTGGGCTAATCTTTGGACTGCTATTACTTATTGGGCTGATCCTACTAGTCGTATTTAGATTAAATGATAACCCGTCACATGATTATAATGGTAAACACGCTCATTATAATGAAAGCAAAACTTTTTACGTGAACAAGTTCGACAATATTAAGTTAGCCTGTTACAGACCTGATATCCGAATTTCACTTAAGGATATTAACAAGTTTAAAGTGATTGTTAGAGGGGGGCACGGTGCAGACATCAAAAAAATAAAAACTAAAGTTGATCATAATATGCTCACTATTTCGGATCAGCCTGAACATGATTATAACGATGGTTATTATAGCGTTGATGTTTATGTTCCTGCTAAAAGCGCCATAAAAAAGATAACTGGTTTTTGTGAAGAGGGTGATTTTTATATCAATAGTTTAAACGTTCCCCGCATCAATTTGACAATAGAAGATGGCGACGTTTTGATTAATAAGCTTACTGCGAAAAGCCTTGACCTAAATTCAAATGACGGTGACCTCAAAGTAAACCAGTCGACTTTTTCACGTAGTTCACTAAAACTAAATGATGGCGATGTTAAGATTAGCGACTCTCAAATACTAAATAACAGCTCAATTATATTGAATGACGGTGACTTTTCAATGTCAAACGCCCCTAAGATCAACTATGTATTGACAAATCACTCGGATGATAAAATCATTTTTAAAGGTTCTTACCATTCCAATCATTTTGCAAAAAAAGTTAAAAATAAACCCGTATTAAAAGTTACTAGTATGGATGGCGATATTCTAATTGATTAGTGGGCAAGTAAACTTTACTTAGATGTTTTCTTGGTTAGTAATACCCATTTTAAAATTAAAAACTTATCTAAAACAAGGAGAATCAAAATGAAAAAGTTTTACCTAATCAGTGTTGCCATCATTACTATCGGTATAATTTTGCTTGGTATTGGTGAAACTAACGGTGGCAGAGAAGATATCAATAATATCCATTCAGGCATAACAACCAATATTGAAAACTTTTTTAATCGTAATCAAACTCACGCATACTCACATCATGTACCAGCAAAATCCCGTACTTTCAACGTAGGCAAGTTCTCTAAAATTAATATTGACGCTGAAGAACCCAACATCCAAATTGCTAAAGGAGACAACTTCCAAGTTAAAGTTAGCGGTCCTAATGTAAAAAAGATCAGTGCTAAAGTTGAAGACGACCAACTGACCATATCTGATGATAACGCATATGAAGACGGGACTTATAAAATAATTGTCACTGTTCCAGAAGCAGACTCGCTAAAGGAAATAACTGGATCATCTTCTGAAGGTAATATTCATTTAGCCGACTTAGCTGTTGCTGACCTCAATTTACAGCTTGAAGATGGTAATGTTAGCGCTGAAAATATGACAACTCACAAAGCCAATTTTGACCTTGCTGACGGTGACTTAAAAATTACTAATTCAACTTTAACCAGTGGTATCTTAAACTTGAGTGATGGTGATTTAACTGTTACAAATAGTCAATTTAAAATTAAGGCAACTTTGGGTGACGGTGATGTCAGAGTCAATGATTCCAAGTTAATGGCTGACAGCTCCTTTAATTTGAGTGAAGGAGATTTCCAAATGAGCAGACCGCCTAAGATCAGTTACCAGTTGGCAACTTCTTCAGAGGATGAGCTTATATTTCACGGTAATAACTATCACAGACATTTTGCTAGAAAATTAAGGGATGCGCCTCTACTCAAAGTTTCTTGTGGTGATGGTGACATTCTCATAAATTAACTTCTATACATCTTGCAACTGATTAACCCACATAAAGCAAAAGACTGGGATTGATTTTTAAAATTAATCCTAGTCTTTTTAAATGGTTATTTTAGCTGACTAAATCTAATACTTTATTTTTTTATTGCTTCACTTAAGCTAGCGTGATATCATAAGATAAAGAAAAAATTAAATTCATGTTAAAAAGATAAGAGACAGCTTAATCATGAAAATATATATTGACGGAGACTTCGACAAAGAATTTGAAGCTCATGATGAAAAAGTAGAATCGCAAGAAATTGATTTAGAAAATTTTATTAACATAGGTGCCGAAATATCCACCGCTAGTGTCACTATTCAAGTGGGCGCTGGTTTTCATATATCAACTCATGACATTAATCCTAATCGAATAAAAATTCGTGTGGCAGAGCAAACCCTTTTTATTCGTGAACGAAAGCCTCAATTTCACAAAAAAGTTTATATTAGCAGAATTAAACCTAAAATAACAATTACAGTACCACAAGCTGCAGAACTCAATGAAGTCCAGCTAAATAATTTTGCTGGCAGCATTGATCTAACTGGACTTAACATGCAGCAACTTGAAGTCAGAGCAAATGCCGGTTCCTTAAAATTACAGGACGTCACGATCCAAAATAAAGCCGAAATGGTGCTAGATGCTGGCAGTTTATCCATCAATCACTGTAAGATGAATTCCCATGCAAATTTGGCTGCCGGAACTATCAGGGTCACAAGCTTGCAAGGGAAAAACCACTTTAAACTAGCCGCTGGTTCACTAAAAATGATAGATGATGAAGAGCATAAGACAGATTACGATTTATTCGCCACTTTAGGCTCGATCTACTTTCACGGCAGTAGAATGGGCAAGCATTTTTACAAGCATGAAGGCAGTGCCAACCAATTAACTGCTATCAGTTCGGTTGGCTCAATTAAAATTCAATAAAAGAAGTCTTACTTCGACTTGCACAGGCAAAGTAAGACTTTTTTTATATATAAAATTAGCGCTGAACATCAATTATAAATGAGTTAATATCTCCCCGATATTTGGCAATCGAATATTCAATTGGCCGTTCATCCCTTGTCAGTCCTTGAGTGTGAAAGTAGAACACCGGCTTATGGACTGCAATGTTTAATAAGTTGGCGGTAGTTTCCTCAGCTTCCATTACTTCCAATTTTCTAATTACCCGGGTGACTTTTAAATGGTATTTTTCAAGTGTGCTGTATAAAGAATCTTGGGCAAAATTATAATTAATCAACTCAGGTATCCTCTGTTTAGGCACATAAGTTGTAACTAAAACAATCGGTTGATCATTAGCATAGCGCAGCCGCACTAATTTAAAAACTGGTGCTTTCTCAGGCAGCTGTAAATTTTTGCATACTTCGGGTGTAGCTTTTTCTTCATCAAAATAAAGCAGATTGGTTTTAGGGTAGATGCCTTTGGCACTCATTTCTGCGCTATAGCTTTCAATCAAATGGGTAAATTCCTGCTCGATTTTAACTTTTTTAACCAAGGTGCCCCTTTTACGACGCCGCTCTAAATAACCTTGATTGACCAGCAATGAGATCGCTTGCCTCATTGTTGGTCGACTTACCTGATATTTATCCGCTAATTCAGTTTCTGGAGGAATAATTGTATTTTGCGCATAAATGCCAGTTTGAATTTTATTCAAAAGATCGTTGGCAATTACTTGATATTTAGGGAGTTCTTTTTTTACCAATTAGTTCCACCACTTTCATCTTGTTAAATATACCATTATAAGAATACTATACCATGCAAAAAACCGGTGTAAAGAGCTAAATAATCCCTACTTACACCGGCTTTTTTGACACTATTTTTTATTTACACTTAAATTTCAATTGAGTTAATGCCGTCTTTTTCAAACCGCTGTTTAAGAGTTTCAATGATTTTTACACCAGAGCTCGTGCCTATCCGTTCTGCTCCGGCTGCAATCATTGCTAAAAAATCATCGGTATTGCGAATTCCACCTGCAGCTTTGACTTTAACATTCGAACCAACATTTTCTTTCATCAGTTTTACATCTTCTACTTTTGCGCCAGCGGTGCCAAAGCCAGTTGAAGTTTTGACAAAATCTGGTTTCACCTTTTTAGCAATCAAGGCCAGCTGTTTAATTTCAGCTTTAGTCAAGTAGCAGGTTTCAAAAATGACCTTACATGGCACATCGTGATCATGGCAAAGTTTAACCATTTGAGTCATTTCATCTTCAATATAAGACCAATTATGAACCCGCACTTGCGTTAAATTAACAACATAATCGATTTCATTGGCACCGTTTTGTAACGCATCTTTAGTTTCTGCCAATTTACAAGTTATTGTAGTTTGTCCCAAAGGAAAACTAATTGCTGCTCCTGTATCAATATCTGTCCCCTTTAGTTGCTGGGCACAAAATTCAGATTGAACCTCATTAATTGCTACCATCTTGAAATGATATTTTTTAGCTTCATCGCATAACTTTTTCATGTCTTCTTCAGTCGCATCCGCATGTAAGTTAGTATGATCAATTAGTCGTGCAAAGTCATCTATTGTATATTTCATTGTTATTCTCCTTTTTGTATTTACATAAACTGATTTTAACCACAGAAAGTTATAATGTCAACCGCTTACTTTTTATTTAAAAATAGTGTTTGACTTATATAAAGCGATTACATATAATTGTGTTGTAAATTAATATGTATTTACAAAAGGAGTGATTTTAGTGAAAATATTATTAACTTCACACGGACATTTAGCACAAGGCATCGCTTCTGGCTTTGAATTTATTGCCGGCAAATCAGACCATATCATGACACTTGAATTAGATGAAAAAGGAATTGGTTCATATTGCGACCGTCTACAAGAGCTGCTTGACGGTGAGACAGAACCAGTCTTAATTCTGGCAGATTTAAAAGGTGGAACTCCATACAATGAGTCCTATAAGTACTACTTGGCTCATACAGAAAAAACCCGGGTAGTCAGTGGTCTGAACCTACCAATGCTTTTAGAACTTGTCCCTCAGTTATCTGACAATACAACGCTTGATGAAGCCGTACAGACAGTTCTACAGGCAGGAACCAATGGTATTGAAGTTGCTCAAGACCAGCAAGATGATGATGACGATATTGAATTTTAAAAAAATAAGAAAGGTGTATTAATAATGAGTATTTCAGTAGTAAGAATTGATGATCGGGTAATCCACGGCCAAACTATGACCCGTTGGACAAAAGCACGTCCTGTGGACGGCATTTTAGTTGTCGGTGATAATATTGCCCATGACAAGTTACGCCGCAAGGTCTTAAAAGCTGCTGCTAACGATTTAAAAGTTGGTATTTATACGGTTGCTGAAGCTGGCGACAAAATTAAAAAAGGAATTGAGTCTAAGAAGAAATTCTTCTTAATCAGTGACTCTCCCAAGACTTTTGCACAAATGGCAGACATGGGAATTGATTTTGGCAAAGTATTAAATGTTGGCCCGATGAATACCCGTCCAGGAACTAAGGTGCTCGGACGGACTGTAGCCATTGATCAGGATGACTATAACGCTTTTGAAGATATTGCTAAACATGGCATTGATATTCAATTTCAGCTATTACCTGATGATGAAATTAAGCCTTGGTCAACCATGAAAAAGAAATATGATTCTATGTCCTAATTTTTGGAGGCAATAAAAATGAATAATTTATTTTTTCCCGCACTTTTAACAGGAATTTTCTGTTACCTAGGAGCGATTGAAACCCCTTGGCTATTTGGTATGTCTGGGGGATTCTACATTGTTGGTAGACCTTTAGTAGCCGGTCTACTGGTCGGCCTGGCCTTTGGTGACATTAAAAATGGTATTTTATGTGGCTTAGCTGTCCAAGCGGTTTTCATCGCCAACCTGTCAACTGGAGGTGCTACTAACAGTGAAATTACTTATGCAGCTTATGGCGGAATTGGCTTAGCCATGGCGACCACTAAAAATCCTGCAATCGCTGTTACCTTATCTATTCTCATTGGTCAGACATTTGGCTTAATTTTCTATAACGGCAGAATGGCCCTTTATTCTTTCTGGAATACCCGTGCCGAAAACGCCGCTCATAATAATGATGACCGTGGTATTGTCCTGAACCATTTAGTTTATCCGCAAATCACTACCTTCCTTTTACGTGCTGTACCAGTTTTTCTGGCAATTTACTATGGTAAAGGTTTAGTCAATTGGCTAATCGACAGCATTCCTGCTATTGTAACCCACATTATTCAGGTTTTGGGCGGCGTTTTGCCAGCCTTGGGTATTGCCATGTTAATGAGCATAGTGATCAAAAACAAATCACACTTTATTTTCTTCTTTGTTGGCTTTGTTTTACTTGCTTTTGCCAAATTAAGCATGATTGCAATTGTCTTTATTTCTGCTTTAGTCGCATATTTGTATTACATGTCAACTGGTAAAAGCACTACTCCTACTGCTACTAGCTCTGCAAATAATGCAGAACAGGCGGTTGATAATGATGACGAATATGAAGATGAAGACTTATTTTAAAGAGAGGTGTTAAAAATGGCTACAAAAGAAAATAATACTGAACCACAAAAGCTACTAACAAAACATGAACTTAATCAAATATGGTATAGGTGGGGTTTTACACACCTCAGTTCGATGAGTTATGAAAAGTTGCAGGGACACGCTTGGGCATATTCTTATTTACCATTTGCGCGCAAATATTATAAAAATGATCCTGAGAAAAAGAGACGCTTGCTTGAGCGTCATTCCATGTTTTACAATACCGAACCGCAAACAGGTCAAATTATTAATGGGATTGTTGCTTCCTTGGAAGAGCAAATTGCTTTGGGCAACGATGTTTCAGAAGAAATGCCCGTTAACATTAAAGCTACTTTAATGGGTCCTTTGGCCGGTATTGGTGATTCAATTATTCAAGGCATTATCGTTCCTATTTTGTTATCAATTGCAATGAGCTTGGCTAAAGGCGGCAGTCCCGTCGGACCTTTATTTTACATTATTGCTTATGGCATAATCGGACCCACAATTTCCTATATTGCCTTTCACAGCGGTTATAAATTGGGTGTTGGTGCAATCGACACTATTGTGGGCGAAAATTCCAAGAGAATTACTGATGCGTTTAACATCTTAGGCGTAATGGTCGTAGGAGCTTTAGCCGCAAATACAATTGTTCTCAAAACTGTGGCTAAAATTCCTTTGGGAGGCAAATCGCAACCCTTACAAACAGTCCTAGACGGTATCTTTCCAGGACTTTTACCACTAGCTATGGTTATTTTAGGCTGGTGGCTTGTTTCTAGTAAACAAATGACAGCTACTAAAGTAATTATCATCATGGTTGTGATTGTAACTATCGGCTGTTTGATTGGGTTATTTTAATAAAAGTTCATTTTTACTCTGCTTTTTGGCAGATAATAGAGTACACTTTGATTAGTGTGCTCTTTTTATATATAATTACTTAAAATTACAAAAAATCATTTTTTATTTCTATATATGTTGATAGATTAAATAGCAGTTTATACTATTTTATCAAGCTTTTTAGCAACCTTTTTAATCTTAAGCAATTCATGATAAAATTACTTATTGACTTTATTGAAAGAAGGGTTCGATGGGTAAGCGAAAATACTTCTATCATAATTTAACAGATGATTTGATAGTTAGCCTGAACCAAGATTATCATTTACCAAATAGTTATGCTATTTTTCCGAAGTCATTAAGTGGGAAAATCTGGTCCAAGTTTGTACGCCCTTTAGGATATCTAATTAGTATGGTCTATATTAATTTAATCCTGAGAGTACGAATAATTGGTAAGGAAAAGTTGCAAGCAATAAACGATCAGGGGTATTTTATCTATGGTAATCATACCCAAACTTTTGGCGATGTGGTTTTGCCGCTCAGCATTGTTCCTGCAAACAAATATTATGCTATTGCAGCACAATCAAATTGGGGCATCCCTGTTTTAGGCAAACTGGTTTTACCATATTTCGGACTTCCTGTTGGTGAAAACATAGAGCAATCCGCAAAATTGATTAAAGCAATCACCACTGTTATTAAAGCCAAAAAAGTAGTCGTCATTTATCCTGAATCACATGTTTGGCCTTATTACACTAAAATCAGGCCTTTTCCAGTGAACAGCATGCATTTCCCTGTTGCACTTGACTCTGCCAGCTTTACTATGACTACAACTTATTCTAAGCCCAAGTGGGGTAAGAAACCGCAGATAACCGTCTACATCGATGGACCCTTCTATCCAGATAAACGTCTCACTAAAAAGCAGGCGCAAGAAAAGCTGCATAAGCAGGTTTATCAGACAATGCAAAAACGTGCCTTAACAAGTGATTTCGAATATTGCATGTATCAAAAAATAAATTAAGGAGTTCTCAATGAATATTCTTTTTTGTGGTGATCATAACGCAGAAGATGGCATTCTTATCGCTACGCTTTCATTAATAAAAAATAGTGGCGCAAAGGAACTCCATATCTACATTCTAACAATGTACACTCAAAGCTATCACAAGAAATTTAAGCCTTTCAGCAAACATGCAGCAGACTATTTAAAAGGCCTTTTGGTGAAGCAAAATCCGCATAATACGTTAAAATTAATGGACTGCACGGGGCTATTTGTCAGAGAGCCGCTAATTGCTAACATGAGTACCCATTTTACTCCTTACGCTATGCTCAGGCTCTTCGCTGACGAAATACCCCAGCTGCCAAATAAAATACTTTACCTCGATGCTGATGTAATAGTCAGGCGAAGCCTCGTTAGCTTTTACCAACAAGATCTAACTAATTACGAATTCGCTGGCATTCTTGATTACTGGGGACGGTTCTTCTTTCACAACCTGCATGAGCATAAAGTTTTTGATTATATTAATTCCGGCGTGTTGCTGCTCAATCTCCCAGAAATTAGAAAAACTAAGTTATTCGCTAGAATCAGGCACCTTCTGCAGACTAGAACCGTATTAATGCCTGATCAAACTGCAATTAACCGTTATGCCAGAAATAAGAAAATTGCCCCGCGTCGTTATAATGAACAGTATAAATTACAGTCGGACACCGTAATTCAGCATTTTACTACCAGTTTCCGTTTCTGGCCCGTGTTTCATACTTTAACAGTTAAGCCATGGGATGTTGAGCGGGTACATACAGTACTAAAATTGCACGAATATGATGACATTCTGAATTACTATCTCAGTGTGAAAAGCAATTTAGTACAAAAATAATGTTTGGAGAAAATAAATATATGACAATTCCAGTTTTTTATGCAATTAGTGATGATTTTACAAAATACGCAGCAGTTTCGCTGAACTCTTTAGTAAAGAATGCTGCTGAGGATAAAGATTATACTATCTATTTTTTAAGTCAGGACTTATCACCACAGCACAAACAAGATTTATTAGAAATAGGCTCTTCTAATGTTCATGTTAAATTCTTTAAGATTAACGATGAAATAGTTGCACCAATTCAAAATCGTACTGAAAACTATTTACGAGCTGATTTCTTTACAATGTCCATTTTTTACCGCTTATTTATTCCAGATCTGTTTCCCCAATATGATAAGGCAATTTATATCGACAGTGACACAATCGTAAATGATGATATTGGTAAATTGTATGATACAGAACTTGGCAATAATCTCTTTGCAGCTTGTACTGATTCCTCCATTCAATTTGTAACAAAAATGGTTGCCTATATTAAAGAAGTATTAGTTCTTGATCCTAAAAAATACATTAATTCCGGTATGCTGGTTTTAAACTGTAAAGCATTTCGCGATGAGAATTTTATTGATCATTTCATGCGTTTACTCAGTAAATATCATTTTGACTGTATTGCCCCAGATCAAGATTATTTAAATGAAATTGGCGATAAAAGAATTTTACATTTAGATCCCAAATGGGATGCAATGCCAAATGATAATACTGAACCTTTAACTAATCCCAGCTTGATTCATTACAACCTTTTCTTTAAACCCTGGCATTTTAAAAACGTTCAATATGAAGAATATTTCTGGAAGAGTGCAAAAGAAACTAAGTTTTATAATGATCTGTTGACTGAACTAAATACATACACTGATAAGCAACGTGCTGAAGACCGGCATAAATTAGATCATATGCTGGCTAAAGAAGATAAAACTATTAATGACCCTTATAATTGGGCTAATGTGAAAAAGCAAGGACCTGTCAGTTTATGATTATAGGCGACAATCGTGAACAAGTTATTCAAAACATTAAAGAAGCAGTTAATAGTGGCAAGTGGGATGCCAAAGTTGAAGTCGGTGATCCTGTTCTTTCTATAAAGGAAAGTAAAGAATTAGTCAACGCTTTTTGGCGAGAGCAAAAAACTATTAAGGGAAAAGTTAACAATCGGATTGGCCATTTGCTTTTCAATTCTTTGATGCACGTTCTTACATCGTCCACGACATTTACCGGACTGGAAAATTTGGCTAATTTGCCACAAGGCGGAGCGATTATTACTGCTAATCATTTTAACCAAATTGACTCTTTACCCATTAAGCATTTAGCAAATAAAACCCACCATTCCTTAACTATTGCCATTGAGGACACCAACTTAAAATTACCTGGAATATTACGTTACCTAATGAATTATGTGGGCACTATTCCTTTAATAGAAACCCCTAGCTATGTCGGTAATGAATTTCCACGTCACCTGCATGATGCGTTAGAGCAAAATAGCTGGGTCCTAATTTATCCCGAACAAGAAATGTGGTGGAATTACCGCAAGCCCCGGGTATTAAAACGGGGCGCCTATTACTTTGCTGCCAAGCAAAATGTGCCGGTTATTTCAACTTTTATTGAAATTCAAACAACTGACAAATTAGAAAAAGACCACCCTGATTTTTACCAAACTAAATATGTAGTTCACGTTTTGCCACCTATTTTCCCTGATGTTAAACTGAATGCCAATGAAAATTCTAAGCAGATGATGAAGCACGATTACCAGCAAAAAGTAGCAGCCTATGAAAAGGCTTACCAGCGTAAATTAGATTCGGCTTTTACCCCCTGGGATATTGCTGGCTGGCGTTTTAACTATCAAAAAAATCAAAGTAAAAGTTAGACTTGTTGATTCTTTGAGCTATAATATAGGTGACAATAAGTAAGTGTATTTGGAAAGGGGATATTTTCCAATGGAGAAGTTTACAAAAGAATCTTTAGCAAAATATGATGGTAAAAATGGCAACCCAGCTTATGTCGCTATTAAAGGTGTTGTTTATGATGTCACTGGCAATCCACACTGGACTGATGGCGAACACCATGGCAATTTAGCTGGTCGTGACCTGACTGTTGCAATAGGACAATCACCTCATGGTGAAAGTGTCTTAGGCAACCTGAAAAAAGTCGGTACCTACGAAGATTAATTAGATAATATAAATAAAAAGAAAAGAATCAAGCAGCTAATAAACTGCTTGGTTCTTTTCTTTTACCTTTTTTGCCAATCTGATCTTGGTTTACTTTATTGCTCATTATTATACTGTAAATTATTAGAAAAATAATGTACAATATTTGTCAAAGGAAGTGATGCTCATGTTACAAATTCGACCTGTTTCAGAATTAAGAAATTACAATAAAGTCCTTGACAAAGTTAAAAAAGATAATCCAGTTTTTCTTACCAAAAACGGCTATGGCAAATTTGCTCTCATAGATATTGGGGACTATGATGAATTTACTACTGCTCTTGAGCTGGTAACTAAGCTGAAAAAAGCTGAAAAGTCAAAGCATTATAATTTTGATGAAATTAAAGGAAAACTATTCAGCTAATGTTCTCATTAAAATTATCTAGCCCGTCTAAAGAATATTTTGAAAACCTAAAAACATACTTATTGGCTAAGTTTGGTGAAAAAGTAAAAAAAGAAGTTTTAGCTAGGGAAGAAGAAAAACTGGATAATTTAAAGTCATTTCCATATCTGGGCATTAAAGCAGCTAAGTTTTCTGAATTACTTAATGGTTATTATGTTCTAATTGATAAATATGAATATATCTTCTACCGTGTAGATGAAAAAGAGAAAATAATTTATATCGAACTTATATTAAGTACCAAAGAAGACCTCATTAAAAAAATCCAAAATTACTTTCATTAATTAAGGCGCATCCATTTACGATGCGCCTCTTTTGTAGTCTTAAACCACAATATTCCAATTTCTATTTAGTAAAAGCCAAAAAATCAATGATGAATTATTGAATTTTTATTATTTCTCAGCCAATTTCGCTGCAGCTGCAATACTTTGCTGTGCGGGCAAGGGAATCCTTCCTAAACCATCAAGCCCAATATTTAATAAATAATTTATTCCTAAGCTATTTAAATATTTGCGGTTGTGATAAATAGTTGAAGGAGATTTCCAACTTTGATCGCGATAAGAAAAGCCCCAAGAATCATTAGTGGTACCGGCTGACTCATATAAACCATATGGTGAAGGTTTAAGGCCATTGAGTGAGTTAAAATTAATATCTTTTTGCTCCTCTTCTTTTTCACTTGGAATTTCATTGTCACCAAGGGAAACATAATCATATTTGCCATTACCAAGACGTGAATTTATTAGACAATCTGGCTGCAATTTTTTCACTGTCTCATAAATTTCCTGACTCTGGCTTGCAGTTAATGTCATCGGTACATCAAACCAGGCAACAGCTATCTCCCCATAATTACTCATTATTTCTTTAATCTGGGGCAGAATTTTGTCTGTAAAGCATTGATTATAATTCTTATTTTTTTGAGGAAAGTCCCAGCTATTGTCCCAAGTAGTGCCAGAGGATTCAATATCATTTGAAAGGTAGCCTCCCCCATTTGGTTCATGCCAATCTAAGTCTTGGGAATAATAAAGACCCAGCTTTAAGTCGAATTTTTGGCAAGCTGCTGCAAGTTCACCGATTACATCCCGCTGAAATGGTGTTGCATCATACACATTATATGAATCCACTTGTGAATGGTACATTGCAAAGCCATCATGGTGTTTAGTTGTAACTACCAGATATTTCATACCACATTTTTTAGCAAATGCTACGATTTTTTCGGCATCAAAATATATTGGGTTAAAAGCGGTAGCAAGCTGGCGATACTTTGCAACAGGTATTTGCAGTTTAGACTGAATCCATTCAGCGTAATTGCTTGCAGATTTTCCCTCATACTCACCTGCAAGAAGTGAATACAAGCCCCAGTGAATCATCATGCCGTATTTAGCATTTTTAAACCATTCAATATTCTCGTTTGCAGTCATACATTTCTCCATTACTAAACTTACGCTGGAAATACATAGTGTTGTCATTAAAAAGTTTAACACTTATTTTTAGTATAAATTTGATTTAACCAAAAAAGAGTTAGCCTTAATACTTAAAACTAACTCAAAATATCTGTTATCTTAATAAAATTTACTGTAATGCTAAGTAATTTTCCGCATTACGCAGTTCCTCAATTGACAACTGACCAGGTGCAGAAGTTTGACCAACAGCGCCAAAGGACAGACTTGAGCCGAAAGCCTGGCCTGCTACTCTAGTGACTTTACCTATATCGCCCATGGCCATAGTAATCAGGGGATTAGCAATCTCTTTGTTCATTTCTGTCGTTGCTGTTAAAAGAGTTAAAACGTCAGAGGCACTGTGAGGCATGCAGGCTAACTTTGGCACATCAGCACCAAGTTGTGCCATTTTTCGTAAGCGAAATTCAATTACATCTTTAGCTGGCACCTTTTCAAAATCATGGTTACTCATAATTACAACAACATTGTAGTTATGAGCTAAAGTCACCAAGGACTTTATTCTTTTTTCATCATGAAAAAGTTCAATATCAACAGCATCACCCAACCTGTTAGTAATTACATATTCTACTAAATTTAAATACTGATCTTCGTCGAGCTGACAAACTCCACCTTCATTTTTGGTACGAAAAGTAACTAAAACTGGTAATTCGCCGACTTCTTGGCGCAATTTCTTGGCTGTAGTATTTAGTGTATTAAAATCCTTAATCCCTGCAGCATAATAATCAATACGCCATTCCATTAAATCCGGTTTGGCAGCCTTAATTTTCTTAGCTGAATCCATAATCTCTTTTTCAGTTGAACCGACATTTGGCACAGCAATTTTAGGCAGACCTGCACCTAAAACAACATTTCTAATCTTGACAGTAGCCATTATTCAATACCTCAACTAATTATTATCATCTGAGAACATAATTTCACGGATATAATCAGTTGGCATCTCTTTATCAGTCCATAACTTAAAGGAGGCCGCACCCTGATCAATCATCATGCCAATGCCATCAAAGACATGCTTGACTCCAGCTTTTTGAGCCACTTTCATTAATTTGGTAGTTCTAGGAGCATAAACTGTGTCAAACACCACCATATCTTCATGGAACCAGGAAGGATCTGAAACTAGCGTCTTATCCTCAAGTGGTTTCATACCAACGCTGGTGGCGTCACAATAAATATCGCTTTCTGCAATTGATTGTTTAAATGCTTCTTGATCAGTCAGCTCAGTTAAAGAAACTTGGCAATCAGTTTTTTCTTGAATAGTTTTGACGTTCTTTTCAGCCTGAGCCCACTTGTCATCTTTAATATTAAACAATCTGATTTCTTTAGCACCATCTAAAGCAGATTGAACAGCTATTGGGGTTGCAGCACCGCCGGCACCAGTCAAAGTCATCACTTTGCCTTTAATGTCAATGCCTTCATCCTTAAGCGATTGGACAAAGCCGATGCCATCGGTAGTGTAGCCCGTCAAAACACCATGGTCGTTCACAATGGTATTAACCGCATCGCACATTTCAGAAGCTGGTGATAATTTATCAAGGTACTGGATTACCTCTTTTTTATTGGGCATTGAAACGTTTGAGCCACGCATATCTAAAGTGCGGATAGCGTCAACTGCACCTTTTAATTTATCATTGCCAATTTCAAAACAGAGATAAGTATAATTCAAGCCCAACTTAGCAAAAGCATTATTGTGCATAGTTGGTGACATTGAATGCCGAATAGGATATGCCATTAAGCCAATTAAGTAGGTATGGCCATCTAGCCAGCCAGTAATCGGACCATTAACACCAGTAATTTTATTAGCCATCATTTTTCTCCTTTATTAAATTTAAAAATAAAATAATTAATCAACGTTAATTTTTAGAAGCACCAGACACTGTATCAGTTGAATTGGACGCAGTTTTTGCCAGCTTTTGATAATTAGAATTATCAGCAGCCTCAGTTCCGGCCACAAAACCTGAAGCATAGGACCAAGAATTCATCATACTTGGCATTGAATCATGACCATTAGCACCACCAACAATCTCACCGGCGGCATAGAAATTGTCTAGTGCTTCAAAGTCTTGGTCTAAAAGCTGCATATGCCGGTTAGTTTCATAGCCACCAAGAGTAGTACAGAAGCGCAATTTCTGTTCAATCACAAAGTATGTATCGCCTTCATATTTATGCATGAACTGAGAAGGGCGACCAAACTCAGGATCATTACCTGAGGCAACATATTTATCGTAGTCAGTTAAAGTTTTCTTGAGGTTTTCATAATCAATGCCAGCTTTTTTAGCCACTGTTTGCAAGTCTCCGTTTACTAAAATCGGACTCTTCTTACCATCAAGATCAAAGAAACCTTGAACTTCATCTTTGCTAAAACCATATTTAAGCAGCAATTCATAGAATCTGCTCCATGTTCTTTCATCCATCACCACAAAGGCAATTTTATCCTTTTGTTCTGCAATAGCATCCCGAAAATGAGTGTACGGAGCTGATTCATTTACAATTCGTTTACCACTAGTATTAACAAAAATAGCACCCATGTCTGTTGCTTCTTTTGTTGAATAAGTTGTTAATTTGGCAATGCCAGGTTCAACTTCTAAACCATGGGGGTAAACTTTATACCAATCAAGATTGCGTGTAGCCAGATTCATATTTTTAGCAAAATCGAAATAATCACCAGTAGAAGTCATCGGACCGTAATAAGGAATATTGGTCTTATGCTGTCGGTAATCACGAGCGCCCCAGCCACCAGCTGCCATAACTAAGGACTTAAAGTTTACTGTAACTGTTTCATGTTTGCTTTCAGCAACTAATGAGACAAGCTGGCCCCGTTTATTTTTATTAAGTTGTT
This sequence comes from Lactobacillus sp. ESL0261, assembly GCF_003693025.1. NCBI lineage: Bacteria > Bacillati > Bacillota > Bacilli > Lactobacillales > Lactobacillaceae > Lactobacillus > Lactobacillus sp. ESL0261. Next base: position 16,076 of record NZ_REHN01000002.1, on the reverse strand, counting down.
CCACCCGAGTTTCAAGTAAAATTTTGCCACCCTTTTTGGTAAAGGCATTTGCCACTTTAGTTATCAATTCATAAGAACTTTCAGTTGGCATTTCAATTTGCCGGTCAACAGAATGCTCAATAGTTTGTGTTTCAGCTTTTTGATAAGTTAGGTCTGCAAATTCAGTAATAAAATCAACTGCTTTACCAATATTTTGAGCAAGTATATTTGAAAGTAGCGGATAATTTGTCCCCCGACATTCACGGACAATATCTTGGACTAAAAGCTGCGGAGAATCTTTTTTTGCTTCCTCACCAAATAAAGCAGCTGCTAATTTTGAACCTGTACCAACGACATTTGAACCATTAAGAATTGTAGCTCCACCGAGATAGCCATTCTTTTCAACTAAAAGAACATTTTTACCCATTGATAGTGCCCGAGAGGCTGCCATCAAGCCAGCCATACCCGAACCAATTACAGCTACATCCACATCATAAGTTATATCTTGATGTGACTGCTCGCTAGGCTGAGAAATAATATTTACACCATTTGCTTTTAAGGCTTTCTTTCCAGAATCAAGCATGGCTTGTGTCATAATCGAAGCACCAGAAATAGCATCGACATCAAAACTTTGATTATTAATAATATTCTTTTTTAATTTACCTACCACCTGGTTAAAAATACCTGGCGTTTCTGCAGTTTTGGTTACATTAATATCTGCAATTTGATTATTTTCAACTTTGATGTCAAAGTCGATTTGACCATTTCTTCCTTCTGCCGTTGCTTTAATTGTTTTTTCTGACATAACTCCACCTTCTGCTTTATATTAATTTTTGATGTTGAAATTTTTTCCACGACTAATTAAGACAACACACAGAACTACAGAAATAATCGTTATCACTGTAGTTATCCAAAATACCATTAATGTACTTGTAGCATTGGCCTTTAACACAAATGCTGCTACAAGTGGTGCTACGAAGTAAACTACTGCTGGTGCAAAACTGTAGTATGATGTAATCTTTCCGTGACTTTGGGGGAAATAAGAAGTTAAAACTGAAAGTCCAACTTGCCATACTCCTCCTGCAGTAAAGAAGCCAACAGCTAATGCGCCTATTTCCCCAGCTAATAGGGATGGCTTTAGGACCATAAACAGCAGGCCAAGAGCAGTAATAGCTGAATAAACCATAATTAAATTCAATCTCTTTACCTTAGTAACTAGAGCTGATGTAACAAATACAGATATTAAGGAAGCGATTGAATACCATGATACAAGCTGATTGGCATTAGCAGCAGATTCATTTAAAACATACTGTCCATAGTAAGGAGCATAGAGTGAAAAAATATAAAATGTGAAGCAAAGCGTAAAGCCCAACCCAATGATCATTAGACCATCAACAGCCAATTTAGGTTGGTTTTGACCACTTACGCTGGTTTCTGGTTCTTCTACTGTTTCAGTAGTCTCTTTTGCTTCAGCTTGAGGAGCAAAGGCCGTCTTCATTGTGTATACAACGTCTAGTAAAATGATAATGACTAATATAAATGCTGTAATCTTTGGATTTTTAATTAGTTTTACACAAAAAGGAAACAGCATCTGCATTACTTGCATTGCGGCTTTAACAAATGAATTCATTGTAGCTGTTTTATCTGGAAAAGCATCTGCAAGCGCAGGATAACCAGCTGTATCACCAAATGAATTAGTTGCACCGAAAAACATTGCCGCTAAGCCGGCTACCCAGACATTGTTAGCAAAAACAGCGCCAAGAAGGAAAATTGCGTCACTTAGCAATGCAATTAACAAAGTCCTTTTACGACCAATTTTATCTGAAATAGCGCCAGCAAATAAAATTGTAATAATTCTACCCAAGCCTACCATTGCAATTACCAGTGAAACTTGGGTCGCACTGGCATTCCAGGAATGTGCCAGAATTTCTCTATACTGACTAATAAATAAGGTAGCTGCTCCTACAACCGCAAAATGGATGTACACAGAGGCAGCAACGCCAACATAACTTTTTTCTTTTTTCATAGCTTTACCTTTCAAAATTAAGATTTGCTAATAATTTCATAAATAAATATATCTTATTAAAATGGATATGAATAATTATTTATGATTGCGCAATTATAAAAAATACCTATAATCACAAGCACTGATAAATCAATTCTTTATTGCTTTATAAAAAAGTTAGAATCTAGATTTTGGTGTTTAATTTAAAATTAATAGCTTTAACTCGGCTCATCATTTATTAAATAATTTAATACTTAAATAGTTAAAATTAATAGTTATGCTAATCAAAATTAAACAAGGACCCTAACTCAAAACAATTCTATTTAATGCCAAATCTCTTTTTGACTGACTCAATATATTCTTTTTCTTCTGCATCAGTAACACGGTATTGCTCAATAGAGCCTGAGATCGGCTCCAAGTTTGCATTAACTGCAACATAGGTAAATACCGCTTCACCGATTAATTCTGAACTTGAATTATCAAGAGAAATTCTATTCACTTCCGCATAAATAGTCATTGTCTTTGCTGTCGTTTTTAATAAAGTTACGCAAAAGCAAATATGATCACCTGCATAACTTTTTTTGTGAAAAATAAATTTATCTATTCGGCCAGTTAACGTACGTGTATGACAATATGAATTTGCAAACAAGCCCATTGCTGAGTCTGCATTATCTAAGAGCGTACCACCATGAGTAATTTCCATATGGTTAAGCATCCTTGGGGTTACAAAATAATCTGCCATTTGACGTTTAAAAAATTTATTCTTCATTTACTTTTTTACCTTCCAGCCAATTTTTTAAAAGATACTTCTTTATTTTGCCATTTGACGTTTTTGGTAATGAATCAACAACCCATAACTTTTCAGGCCATAATTTCTTATCAACGTGCTGCTTTTCTAATTCTGAAATCAACTCCGCTTTGGTTAATACTTTTTGACCATGATTTAGAACAATAAAGGCACCAATTCTCTGTCCTAAACGAACATCTGGGACTCCTAAAACGGCTACTTCTTCAATATTTTGGCAACCCTTGATCTTGTCTTCTACCATATGAGCGGAAATATTTTCACCACCACGAATAATTTTATCGCTATTGCGTCCATCTATTTCCAATAAGTTATCTTCATTATAATGGCCAACATCTCCAGTAACAAACCATTCACCGTCAAATGCTTTAGCTGTTTTTTCAGGATCAGCCAAATAACACTTAAAAATGATCGGTCCTGCAACTTCAATTTGTCCTTGTTTGTTGCTATCTGTAATTATATTTTTGTTCTTTACAAGTCTGACTTTAATATTGGCCATTGGCTTGACTGCCGTTGTCATTGCACCTTTACTTAAATAATAATCTTGAGGAGTATAACTAAATGGAACTGCTTCTGTCAGACCATAACAGTTGTAAAGGGGAATATTTCTTTTTTTAGCCTGAACTAAAATACTTTCTTTAATTTTGTCACCACCACAAATGAGCATCCGCAGCTTACCCAAATTTTGAACTTTAAATAGCAGATCATACATAATTGTAGGCAAACTATCAATATATGTAATTGGCTCTTCTTCAAGCATTTTTGCCACTTGTTCAATATTATAATGTTTAATTATTGCCAAGTGACTTCCTGCCATAATCGTTGATATTAAGCCATGATGAAATCCAATTGCATGATACATTCCCGAAAGAATTAAAGTCATGTCATTTTTAGTGATGCCAAAAGCGTCGTTATATGCACTTTCTGCACTAATAATATTTTTATTGGTTAAAACTACACCTTTATAAAGTCCACTAGTACCCGAAGTATTGAGAACCAGTGCAGGAGTATCTGATCCGTCACCTCCAATAAATTCAGATGGTAAATGCTTTTTTCTGGTAAAGAATACCAGGTCCGCGATTTTTTTAGTCTGATAATTATCCAAATTAGCAATATTGCTAAGAGTGTCACGCCCACGCACGGATTTTTGCGAAATGATAGCATATGGCTTAAACCTGTTAATCATGCTATTAATCTCATCAATATCAAAATGCGGGTTTAGTGGATTAATAACCACTCCCATTTTGATACAGGCAATAATCGTTACAATATTTGCTAGATCCAGTTCGAACTGAATTGCAATTAAATCACCTTTCTTGATGCCATTATTCCGAAGCAACTCCATCTGCTTATTGGCTAAAAAATCTATTTCTCGATAACTGTATTTACGACCATCTTCAGTGACAAAAGTACTTTGAGCACTTTGCTTTAAGCGCTCCTGCCATAAATCATTTAAGGTTTGCACCTTTTTGCTAGAAGTCATTTTTATACCTTACAAAAGCTCATTTAATTGCTTTATTACTTGGTTAGCATCCCCAACAATGCCATAATTTGCTAATTTAAAAATTGGTGCTGCTTCATCAGTATTGACAGCAATGACACATTTTGATTTAGTCATTCCCGCAGTGTGCTGGACGGCTCCCGAAATGCCGAAAGCATAGTAAACATCTGGTGCAACAGACAAATTCGATATTCCAATCATGCGGTTCTTATCAATCCAGCCTTGATCTGTAACTGCTTTAGTTGCTCCCACGCTGGCATTTAATTTTTGGGCTAAAGTAGCTAAAGGTTTAAATTTATCTGGGGAACCCAGACCTTTGCCACCAGCTACAATTACCTTTGCATATGCCAAATCATTGTCAGAGTTAGCTTCGGGTACATATGCTGCTCTATTAGTTTCTGCACATTCCCAGTCAATTATGTCAACTTCATTCTTACTATGACTCACGACACCATTACAAGAAAGCGATATTACCGCCTTGTCATCCAGTGTGACTTTTCTTAAGGCTTGTGTTTTGCCGATATCCTGGTTAACTATTATATGATCTTGATCACAGCAAATATCTTTGGCATTATAAATAAATGGGACATTTAGTACAGCAGCTAATTGACTGCCAAGACTATTACCTAAATTACTCTTATCAAATACTATTAAACTATTTGCCTTATCGACAAAAATTTTTCTAAGGGTATTAGTCACAGCTGGCAAGTTTGTCACACTAAAATTCTCATTTTGGTATATGGTAGTCTTGACTCCTGAAGAAGCATATTTATCCTTAATTTCAGTAGCATGATTACTGAAAACCAGTACTTCTTTCTTACCTTTAAAATTGCTGTCAAGACCTGCTAAGTTATTACTGTTATGACCTTCATCAATATTCTTATCTTCTAACTGAATATAATAAATTGGTACCATTTTTCTACCTCAACATCCCATTTTGCTTAAGTATTTCAACCAGTTTTTGCGTAGCTTTAGGATCTTGATCCAGATTGAAAATAGTTTTTTCATTTTTAACTGGTTTAGCTACAATTTCACTTGTAACGCCTTCATAACTAGTTTTAAAACTTACGTTACTAATACTTGAATTAATTGCTGTACTTAACGACGTAAAACTAGCAAGGCGTGGCACATTGATTGAATCTAACGTGGCAATTACAGCTGGCAAAGCACATTGCCCAGTAATTTTGCCTTTTTCAAGTTTCATTTCATAATTGAGGGAAGTATCAATCATAGAAACATAGTCATAAAATGATATTCCCAATCCTGTAGCAATAGTAGCCGGAAAAGCTGAAGATGTTGTTTTTCCTGTTAAAATCAAGTCATAATTTTCATTATTTTCTTTTAAGTAATGGACAAATTCACTTGCAATTTGATTTTGCAGTAAAGGATCATTGACATTACCTGCTGAAATTTTAGTAGCTGTTGTTGCTCCCATAGCCAGTGCTTCATGCAAAATCCGTTCGGCTGCTTCACCTTGTTCAAAAGTAAAGACATCAATAGCACCTTTTTTTAACTCTGTTAATTGCAGGGACAACTCGAGGGCATTTTTGTCTTCATCACTCAGAAATAAATTTTCTGGATGATAAGTTACTTTATTCTTATGAGAAGTATAAGTTTTAGGATTATCTGCTTCAGCCTTGGCAATTAATGCGATTTTCATTATGGTACCCTCCTAGTCCTGATATTTTTTGCTAACTTCACGTGCAATTGTCATTCTCTGAATTTCATTAGTTCCTTCCAGAATTTGAAATCCTTTGACATCACGCATTAGCTTTTCAACCGGATAAGCTCGGGTATAACCGTAACCACCAAGAATCTGAACTGCATCAGAAGTTACTTTTTGTGCTACATCAGTCACATAAAGCTTGGTCATTGCACCTTCTTGACGTACAGATAAATCTTTATCCATCATTTTCATTGTGTTGTTGACTAATAAGCGGGCTGTTTCTACTGCCGTTGCCATATTAGCAAGCATATTTTGCACAGATTCAAATTGAGAAATCGGTTGATTAAATTGTTCACGCTGATTGGCATACTTGGCAGCTTCATTAAGTGCCCGTTGCATAACACCAACGGTCAAAGTAGAAACATACGCACGTGAAAGGTTAAGGCTGTTTAACGCAATATTAATCCCTCTTCCTTCTTGACCAATCAGATTTTCGGCTGGCACGTGTACATTTTTAAATCCTAACGGTACTGTATTTGATAAACGCAGCCCCATTTTATCTTCATGCCTTCCTACCCAAATACCTGGCGTATTTTTATCAATCATGAAAGCAGATAAGCCGTGATTACCATTATTAGAAGTTCTAAAAATTCCAATAAAAATATCTGCTATTCCACCATTAGTAGCAAAAGCTTTATTTCCGTTTAAAATATATTCATTGCCTTGCCGAACAGCTGTTGCTTTCACAGAACCTGCGTCAGAACCAGCATCTGCTTCTGACATTGTAAAGGCAGCAAAACGACCAGGTCTGATGACATCGGCAAATCTTTGTGCTTGTTCTTCAGTACCGGCCAGCATTACGCACCGCAGTGCAACAAATGAAGTAATTAGAGTCAGTGCATAGCCTGCATCATATTCCGCCAGTTTTTCAAAAACGAGGGCAGAATCTTCATAAGAAAGGCCAGCACCACCATATTCCTTGGGTATCTCAAGCATATGAAGGCCAATTTTAATTGCAGGCTCAAACAAGCTGGAAGGACAATCACCTTTTAAATCGTATTTCTTAATAATTTCAGGGGTTAGATACCGATTACCAAATTCTTGTGCTAAATGAATATATTCTTTTTGTGCTTGTGTATAAAGTAATGTCATTTTAATACCTATTTAATTGGGTCTCCTATATGACGCAGGCCACTGGCAGCACCACTGGCAAACATCTCACTTATTTTTTCATCGCTGTAGCCTAACTCATCTTTGAGTACTTCACGTGTATCAGATCCTTGAGCACGAGAAGGAGTTAGCGTAGGCTTGCCTTGAGACGAAAAACGTACTGGATTAGTAGGAATAAATCTCTTATTTCCAGATGGAAATTCCATTAGTCTAATTTCGTCATTATCCAAAGCCTCAGGATCCTGGTATATTTCCGTCGGTATCTGACAAGCTTCAAGCGGTAAGTCTTCCTTATTAAAGAGGTCTATCCAATACTGCAACGGTTTTTTCTTAAAAGCGTCTTCTAAAATGGCAATCACTTCATTGCTGGTACCATTAGCATTCAAAGTGTCCATTTTGTTATATCTTTCATCGCCTTTGACATCATCACGACCAATGTCATGCATTACTTTGTCAAAATCACGATCATATTCAGGAACGCATAGTACGAACCAGCGATCATCAGAAGTTTTATAGGTATCATTAAATGGATTAGTAACCTCTTTACGACTCTTAGGATATACATTGCCATATTGTGCAGAAACCATAGCGATATTTTGCATAAAAATCGCTGCGTGATTCAAGTTAACAACAACCTTATCACCCTTCCCGGTTCTTTGAGCTCTCAGTAAGGCTGCACAAATACCTGCGGCTAAGGTCATTGATACTTGGAAATCACCATAGCCATTTACTGGATTATATGGATTTCCTCCTTTATCTACCGTTGTTCCTTGAACTCCACCACGTGCTTGATAAGCAGTTGCATCATAGCCAGCAGAATCTTTTTTAGGGCCAAATTCGCCATAGCCGCGATCTTGTGCAAACACTAATTTAGGAAATTCTTTATGCAGTCCTTCCCAAGTGATTCCCATATGAGCTAAGCTCTTTGTCCTCACAGATGTTAAAAATACATCTGCGGTTTTTAATAAGTCTTTAAAGGCTTGCATCCCTGCAGGAGTTTTCATGTTCAAAGTGATGAATCTTTTATTCATATTAGAAACATCAAAGCCCAAATTTTCATCATCTTCATACTTCATGCCAAAAACTGCACCTTGGGTCCGTCCAGCATCACCTTTAGGAGCTTCAACTTTAATTACATCAGCTCCCCATTCGCCAAGGACTCGTCCTACGGTTGGAGCTGCCAAAAATTGTGTGAGATCAATAACTCTTATTCCTGATAATATTTCGTTAGCCATCTTTTTCTCCAAAACTATATACAACAAAGAGGATTGAACCTTGCAAAGTAAGTTTTAGATTCAGCCCTCCCTGATTTACTCAAATTAATTTAATTGATTGCCTTAAAGACTTGTTATTGGTGTATTGCCACCGTCTTTAATTAATAAACGACCTGCAGTTAATCTTTGAACGGAACGAGGTCCTTCTTCTAACCACATAGCACGACAATCACGGTAAAGTCTTTCAGCAGGTCCATAAGGATTGTCCTGGAAGTAGCCAATACCACCGAAAATTTCAAGCATGTAATCAGAAACTAATTTGACAGTATTGATGCTTTCCAGTTTGGCTAGAGAAGCTTTCTTAGTAATATCCTTTCCTTCGTCATAATCTTTTGCCAAGTCCCACAGCATTAATCTAAGAGCATGAATGCGTGCCCCCATGTCAGCAATTTCAAAAATGATTGATTGCCGTTTACACAGTGGCTTACCAAAAGTTACACGATCCTTAGAATAAGCAATGGACATTTCTAACATCCGTTGAGCCATACCTAAGTTGGAGTCAGCAATATGGGCACGAGAAAGTGAAAGCGAAGAAATAGCTACTTTCATACCCTCTCCTCTCTTGCCAAGCATATACTTATCAGGTACTCTCATATTAGTGAACTTCAAATCAGCGTGTCCAGCACCACGACAGCCCATCATTAAAGGCATTTCGTTGGATTCAAATCCCGGTGTATTTGTTGGAACAAAGAAAGCTGATAATCTTTCATCTCCTTCTTTATCTGGGTCAGTAACTACAATTAAGTAGGTAAAGTCTGCAACATCTGCATGAGAAATCAATGTTTTTTCACCGTTGATTACCCAGTCATCGCCGTCCTTAACAGCTAAAGTATGAAGGTCTGCTCCAGTACCACCACTCTTTTCGGTTAAAGCAAAATTAGCATAGATTGATTTGTCTTGGAACTTGTTCATATACTTATCTTTAAGTTCTTGACTACCAAAATTATCCAAAATCCGCCAGTTCATATCTGAAGCATGGTGCAAGTGCATTCTAATTCCACCCTGAGTTCTTGAAAATTCTTCTTGAACTTGCAGAATTTGTTTTTCACTAAGACCCCAGCCGCCGTATTCTTTAGGTAGTGCAAAACGATATAAATCATGCTTAATTGCAATTGGGAAAAAGTCTTGCGGAAACTTGCGATTTTCTTCTATGTATGGGGTCATCCTGTCAAACTCGTTTTGTGCCAAGTGACGAATTTCTTTTAAGTAGTTTTCAAAGTCTTCTTCAGGCATTGATTCACCGGGTTTAGTTTTGTGCATAATTGGAGTTTCTTCATATGCTGGTAATACATGCAACTTCTTTTGTTCTGTCATAATACAATCTCCTTTTTAACTTTTAGTAAATGCTTCTGAAAGCGTTTTTCTATCAACAGTTGTATTATGTTTTAAAAAGTTTAGATTGTAAAATTGATAACAAAGTCATAACTATTAATTTTATAAATACCTTTATGGCTAAATATATTAAAAAAGGCGGGATTCTTAGCATTATTAACTGTACAAATTAAAAAGACTCACCAAATATCGGGAGTCAAATCACTATAAAATCAACACTAATAAACTAATATTAATTTTATCAATATTATTATAAATAATTTTTGTAAGCGTTTTATAAAAAATAGGTATAGCATTTATTTATATAGGTATTGAATATTAAAATAATTTTTGAGGTAATATCATGAATCTAAATCAACTTTACTATTTTCGTGAATTGGCAGATCAAAAACAATACACTAAAGCAGCAGATAGCTTATTTATCAGTCAGCCTACCCTCTCAGTATCGATTAAACAACTTGAAAAAGAATTACACTGCAAACTGTTTAAACACAACGGTCATTACGTGCAATTAACTGAATATGGACGTATCTTTTACGATACTGTTACTAAGTCTTTAGACTCTTTAGATCGTGGTAAAAAGAAAATTGAACAGCGTATCAGTCAGGATGAAGGCAATATACATATTGCTGGTATACCCACTGCAATTGGAACTATTTTGCCTAACTTAACTAAGCAATATCAACAAGAAAGTAATATTTCACCTCATTTTATATACCACGATAACCCTTCATATCAGATTTGCGAAGGCATCAAAAATGGCTGGTATGATATTGGAATTTCTTCATTTGTACCTGAATTTAGCTATTTTACTTATATTCCCCTTTACACTGAAGAAATCATTGCCATTGTTTCAAAGGAAAATAACCTGGCAAAAATAAATGAAATCTCGCCCGAAGAATTACAAGGTGAGTCAATTATTACCTACTCTAAAAAAATTCAGATTGGAAAAGACATCACTAATGCTTTACTGGCCAATGCCTCTGATCTGAATATTACGAACAGGCTTCATGATGAGCTGGCAATTGCAGGACAAGTTTTGACCAACGATATCGTTGGTGTAGTGGCAAAAACTATTTATTTGAGCGGTTTCGACATCCACATCATCAAACTTGACTTGCCCAAAAATACTCGTCAGGTTTACCTGGTATATGATTCAAGTCAAAACTTTTCACCAGAAATAGTTGATTTTATTGACTTTCTTAAAAGTCATAAACCAGATATTCAGAAAATTGTCGATAATATTCCTGTCAAATAAGATTTTAAAAAGGTATAAAACTAATGAATAAAATTTGTCAATTATTGGGAACAAATTACCCTATTGTTCACGAACCTATCCACACCTTAACAGATGGCAAACTAGTTGCTGCTATTTCAGAATCTGGTGCACTGGGCATTTTAGGTATTAATGCAGGCTATAAGGTTAGAAGTGACGCGACATCAAGCGCTTCTATTTCTAATTCAAATAAAATAGGTACTATTAGCAACAATTCTTTGCTTGATGCCATGACAGAAAGAAACTTGATGAATGAGCAAATTGATCAAACTCTATCTAATACCTTTAGGTCTTTTGGAGTGGAAATTGCTAGCACCTCATCTAACCCAGAAGATGATCATAGAGCAACCGAATTAGTAGAATTAATGCGAAAAAGAAGGTTGACTATTGCACTGTTTGAAGGTTTTGGAAGAGTTGCATCTAAAGCATGGGTAAATCTACTACATAATAGTGGCATTAAAATTATGCAAGTTATTAATAATATTAATAATATTCGTGCAGCTCAAAGTAATGGTATTGACATTTTAATCTGCAAAAGTAACATCGAGCTGGCAAATTTTGTTCATCAAGCAGGAAAAACACCGGTTTTAGCTGGGTATGATACTACTGACTTGCATGTTTTGAAAGACGCATTGACAAAAGGTGCACAAGGGGTTTTTCTTAAGACAGTTTTTGCACTTGCTAAAGAAGCTCCAACTTCACCAATAATCAAAGACAAAATTATAAATGCGCAAAAACATGAAATAATTAGTTTTAAAATGAACTCGCGGACTATCTATTCTTTATCTGGAAAATTGCCCCAGAAACTGGCAAAACTAACACAGGATAACGAAGACGGAAAGCAAATTTTTACTGCTGCAGACGGTTATCAGGGATTAATAAACGGTATGGCAGAAGGCGATCTTGAAATGGGGTATACTGATATTGCAGCAGACAGTTATAACATCAAAACTATTAAAACTGCTCACGAAATTATTGCAGAATTAACTAATAACAATTAAATTTATACATATGACTAATTCAATTACGAAAAATGCTCTACGCTCACTCTTATATGAAGTTGTTACCGCACCAAAACCTGGTTTAGTAGATCCTATCAGCCAAGGCCCGCATCCCGATATGAATATTTATACTTTTATTGACAGCAGTTTAAGTTTAGAGGAATATTTTGCTGCTGCTGTTGAAATTGGGCAAAACTTTCAGTCGACTGATTTAACGCAAATGTTTCAGCAATTAAGACAAAGAGGCATCACTGCTGAAAAAGAAATGTTTGCTGCAACGCACGGTGCTAATACACATAAAGGAGCAATTTTTGCTTTAGGCATTTTTGTCTGTGCTGAAAGCTACAGTATGACAAACAATACTGAATTGTTCCTTACTATCACCGAGATGTGTAAAGGACTTGTGCAACATGATCTGATTCAAAATAATGAGTTACAAACAGCCGGTGAAAAAGAATTTGAACAGTATCATATTGGTGGGGCTCGTGCTCAAGCGGAACAAGGCTATCCCATTGTACGTGAAGTTGCTTTACCCTTTTTAAAAAACACTAAGGGAACGCTCCAAACGAGACTCCTTGATACCTTAATGAAGATAGCAACAGTTACGGTTGACAGTAATTTGATTAAACGAGCTGGAAATTATGATGTAATTGATTGGCTGCATCAAATGGCCACAAAATATTTAGATTTAGGTGGTTATGTTTCTCCAGCCGGTAAAAAATGCCTGCAAAAATTAAATGATGACTGTTTGGCCCACAATTATAGTTTAGGTGGCTGTGCAGATTTATTAATTGTTACCATTTTTGTAGCTCTAGAACGTGGATACATATAAAAAAGGAAGACCTGGGCCTTCCTTTTTTAAAAGCAAAATAATATTTATTCTTTTGATGCACCTGTCACCGCATCATTATCTGCAATCTCACTGCAAGCAGTGTCAGCAGCAATCCGACCAAAGGTAAAGATATCAGCTAGTGAATTACCACCAAGACGATTACCAGCATGTAGTCCGCCAGCGACTTCCCCTGCTGCATAAAGACCAGTAATTACTTGTCCATCTTTGTTTATTACTTGCGCTTTCGGATTGATCTTCAAGCCGCCCATTGTATGGTGAATGGCCGGCTTACGCGGAGTAGCATAAAACGGCGCAACCTCACATTTAAGGTTAAACGCACTCTTACCAAATTCTGGATCACTACCTGCATCAACATATGAATTATATTTTTTAATAGTATCAACCAAAGTGGCTGGATCCATACCGGCTTTTTCAGCTAATTCCTCCAAAGTGTCTGCCTTTAACAAAGTACCAGCTTTTACCTGAGCAGCAAGTGATTCTTCAGTTGTGTTATAAGCTGTTGCTTTTATTTTTTCATCGGCTATTAAGTAGAATAAAGTGCCATTGGCAATAGCGGCCTTAGCTAAAGTATCACGCTCAGCAAATTCATTAACGAAGCGCTCACCTTTTTGATTGACCATAATAAAGTTTTCGGGCGGAGTTTGAATACCAGTAAATAATTCACCAGTCTTAGGATCTGAAACAGGCATTAATTGAATAAAGCCCATACCCACTAAATCAGCACCAGCCTCTTGACCTAAGGCAATACCGTCACCAGTAATTGCTGGTGAATTAGTAGTAGCAATATCATCATCAATGTGTTTCCAATAAGTGTTATACTTTTGCACCATTTTAGTGTTGGCACCAAAACCGCCAGAAGTTAAAATCACTTTTTGCGCATGAATGGTAACTTTATTGCCCTCACTACTTTGAGCTACAACACCGGTAACTTTACCATTTTCAATAATTAAGTGCTGTGCCCGGGTTTCTGTTAAAACTGTAGCACCATGGTCTTTTACCCAATCACCCAAAACGTGAATAAAGGCATAGCCCATAGGTTCAACTGGCTTGTGACCGCGACGCCACAAGGCTCCAACCGGCATGGTAACATCAGAGCGGTCAAACTTTACGCCTAGATCTGTCAACCACTTAACTGAATCAAGTACGTTATTGACAAGTTCAGTAACCAGGGCATAATTACCATGAATTTCATTACCATTCAGGTCAGTTCTTTTACCACCTATATAAGTCTGTATTTCATGCAATAATACTGAATCAAACAGATAATTTTTACCAGAATCTACATAAGCCTTAATTTGCTTTTGCAGTTCTTTAAAGTCATCACGATATTCTGGATCAATTTCATCAATTGGAGTTGCAGCTAATTTTTCCAAACTTTCTTTTTCACCTGGCAAAGCTTTAAATTGATTTTGCCACTCAGGTTCAGCAGCATTTAAAGGTCCACCCGCTCTGGTGGTATTACCACCAATTTGAGGGAATTTTTCCAGTACAATTGTTTTTTTACCATTTTGAATTGTTCTAGCAGCTGCAGTCAGACCAGCACCACCGGCACCAATAACTACAACGTCAGTTTGGTATTCTCTGTCAGAAGCATTAGCAGTTTTTGGCTTTGGTCTGTTAAGCCATTCTTGTGCATCTCCACCAGCTTTTGTAATCGCCTGAGCCACACCATCTATCACGCCATGACTGGAAATTGTAGCTCCACTAACAGCATCAACATTTAAAGTTTGATTAGCAATAATTTGCTTGGGCAGACGTTTAAAGACTTCATCTGCTACTCCAGCAGTTTCACCACTGGAATCAATATCTATTTCCTTGATTTTATCTTCAGAAAGTGACACCTTCATAGGCATAAAACTAGAACCATGACCTTTAGCTTTTACTTCATAAATTCCTGATTTCATCATTAATATACTTCCTTTCTTTTAATGCTCATTAGTTAAATTTTACTAACTTTTCTGATTAAAATGAAATAGTTTTCTAGTAAACGGGCTATAATAAAATTGTTATTGGAGGCAAAATATGAACAATCCTGAAACCGTCCTACATTTTATTGATGTGCTATTAAAAGAAAGTAATTTTACCAGAGCGGCTAGTGAACTATATATATCACAGCCATATTTGACTCAACTAATTAAGCGAATTGAACATAAATTGGGAACTGAAATAATTAATCGTGAGACGATCCCATTTACATTAACGGAAGCTGGGGTAATTTATTACAATTATCTGGAAACAAAAATTAGTAACAAGCAAAAGTTAGCTGAACAGTTAATTCCCTATGCATCACCGAATAAAGAATTAATCCGAATTGGAGTTTTAGAAAGCCTGGGAACATTTTTATTGCCAGAGCTTTTACCTCACTTTATGTTTACACATCCAAATATTAAAATTCAGCTATCAGAAAACTTTCCTAGAGTAAGTGAAGCTCATCTTTTACATGAGCAAATTGATTGTTATCTGGGTCAAACACCTGAGTCTCTTAATCAAGGATTGGATTTTTATGTTAACGGTGGAGAAAACTATTTTGTAATCATTTCACCAAGATCAAAATACTTTAAAAAAGGTCGATTTATACTTGAGCCAAATGAATATGATATTAAAGACATTTTACAAGAGCCGTTCGTTGTTAGTTCAAGCAATTCTGCAATCCGTCATCAAGTTAATGGTGCATTTCAGAAATTTCATATCAAACCTAATATTATATTGGAAAGCAGCAGTATTATTACTGCAACTAATTTAGCAATAAAAGGAGTAGGACTAACTATTTCAGCTGCCAGCATTATCAAGCGAATGGCTCAAACACCTATTAACTTACTTCCAGTTGATCATAATTTGATTCAAATTAAATATTTTATTGCAGTTAAACATGGGCAAAAACTGAAACCCGGGCTTAAGAATTTAATTTCAGCATTTAAGAAACTAAAGATTGAACCAAATATAAGTTAATTATTAAATTTAAGCAAAAAAAGAGAACCCGCAGGTCCTCTTTTCTCTCTTTGCTCGCTCCGGCTGTCAGACTCGAACTGACGACATCTTGATTAACAGTCAAGCGCTCTACCAACTGAGCTAAGCCGGATTGCTAAAAAGCACGGCAGCGTCCTACCCTCGCAGGCAGTCTCCCACCAACTACTCTCGGCGTGAAGAAGCTTAACTGCTGTGTTCGGCATGGTTACAGGTGTTTCCTTCTTGCTCTTGCCACCGTACTTTTTCT
>NZ_REHN01000001.1:0-88641 GCF_003693025.1 Lactobacillus sp. ESL0261 | reverse complement strand
TCGGATTTATTTGCTTGCGAAATTGACTTCGCTCTTTTGTTTTGGGTTCTGTTAAACCCGCACATTTTTGCGAAAACATTGTTCAGTTTTCAAGGTACTACCTGCTGCCTTCTTTAAAACAGCTTTTTTATTTTCCCAGATTCACGCGCTTTTGTCAAGCACTTTTTTCTGGAACCTGTTTGCCGTCTTCCCCGACAGCGTTTATTATCTTACTAAAGCAGCTCGCTTTTGTCAACTGCTTTTGCTCGATTTTTTGTGCTGCCTCTTAGGCCTCTTGCCTTGCGGCTCATTGCCCGACGACAGTTATTAATACTAGCAATTATTTTTGCCTTTTGCAAGTCTTTTTTATCATTTTTTCTGTTAAAACCAAAAAGCCTTAACTATCTGGCACTTTTAAGAAAAAGTAAAACCTCTTTTTCCAAATATTTCATTCGCATTACCCTTGGTATTCTTTTGTGAGAGTTTTAAATGGTTAAAAGCACCACTTTTCAATGTCATAATAAAACAAAGTATTTTCAGACGAATTACAAACGTTATCTAAATTTAATCTTTTCGTATTCCCCAAATTAATTTTAAAGTCTTATAATACTACTATATTTTAAGGAGAAAAGAATTATTTTGAAGCATAAATTTATTACAATGGTGGCTTCCCTAGTTATTGCTGCCTCGCCTTTAGTTACTGCAACCAGTCAGGTTAGTGCAGCAACTGCCACTAATAATAAGCAGACTGAAATGTACAATTTTGTTAGAGATACTTTTAAAAAGCACAATGTTCGTGGCATAGTCACAGTAGTACAAAACGGGGTTCCACAAACAATCAGCTACGGTTATGCCTGGTATGGCAAAAGAATTGGTAATGGCAGCAGCAAAATTGTTTATCCCACCGCTTCACTGCAAAAAGTAATTACTGGTGCAATGATAGTTCAACTAATTAATGAAACCAAGGGCACCAAAGACGAATTTACTCAATACACCAAAATATCTCGCTGGTACCCTAACCTCAAGAATGCCGATAATATTACTTTAGGAAATCTACTGACCCATACTTCTGGAATTATGGCTACTAAAACAGAAATAGACAGAGGCTATAATTATTCAGAAGACAATGCTATTAACTGGGTGGTTAATAATATCAATGCCTCAGCATCTGACATAATAGGTAATTATCACTACAATAATAGTAACTATATTTTACTCACCGGTATCATTAGGCAAGTTACAGGCAAGTCTTACGAAGATAACTTGCAAACCCGCATTATTGATAAGCTAAATTTGAAAAATACTTATCTTTACCAAAACATCCCTAAGAAAATGACTGATCCAATTTCATACTATTCAAATGGGAGTAAGAACTATCAAAAAGCAACTTATCTCAAAAAAAGCTTGGTTTCACAAATTCCTGGTGCTGGCAATCTTTTTACTACCACAGCAGAATATTACAAGATTCAGGTGGGCTTAACAGACGGCACAGTTTTAAATAAAGATGATTTCTATTATTTGACTCACCTAAAAAGCAAAGTAGTTAACTATTCAGGTGGAATGTACCTATACAATAATGATAATATTAGAAACGCCTATGGCAGCTTTAAGGGACAGCATTTTGGCACCTGGGTGCAGCTAACTGCTGATAATCAAAATGGAATTGTTATGTTTTTAAATCAAACTAACGATAATGAAAATGATCAAAAAGATGTAGGATACGAAATCCTGAAACGTATCAAACCTAATACTTTTGTAGAGCGCTAGGTTTTTATCAAAAAATTAGCTAAAGTGATTTCCTACTTACATATCAAAAGGACTAATAAATCAGCATTTATCAACGTGATTTGTTGGTCCTTTGTTTTGTAATAATCCTTTAAATATTTAAAAATATTACTTTCTTTTCTAACTCAAAAAGTCTAAGAAGTTCAACTCTTAGACTTTTTCTTATTCATCAAATAGTAGCTCATACATTTTTGTACTCAATGGCTTTTCTAGCAGCAAGTTCATCCCTACCGCAGCTTTTTTCTTTGGCCCCAGTAATTCTTCCTTGACCGTATCCTTTTGAATATCTACCTGTCCTAAATAGTAAAATTGCTTGCCAATCGCATCGCTCTTCTTAACAAAAAGCAACAGCTTCATCTGCGGAGTATTAAGCAGCCTTTGAACTTCATCTGATTCTAGATGACGGGGCGATCTCGTATACCAGCGCAAACAGCGACCGTCTTCTAGCGTATTATGGTACAAAGCATTGCGCTTTTTAGTCGAATCTTTTTGATAAGTAATAAAAATAGGCGTTTCGTTTTCGTCTACACGATAGCCATACATAGGTGCGGAAACATCTTTGGGCCAGTTTAACAACCGACAAACATCTTTACGATCATATTGCTGGTAAAGGGTAAATTGTTTGTGATTGTCATAGTCTTGATTAAGTGCCAAACCCGTTTTAATCACATCTCTAAATAATTTCCTAAAAGTTTCATTTTGGTTAAGAGATAGTGCCAATATTGGTGCTAATGAATAGTCAAACAAATCAATTTTGACTATAAGGGGTTGACCGCCATACTGGTCTTTTTTCGTTGTCTTGCCTTGTTTGATGTCAAAAAAGTTCAAAGAAAGAATATCTTCTACTGAAGTCAGGACCTTTTCATTAACGTAAGCACCATAATCATGCAAGACTTGCTCAAATTCTTCTTGACTAACCTGCTTTTTTTCTAAAAGCAGCTGCAATAGTATTAGTTCATGTGGTCTTTTCCCATTTAATAATTCCTTGGTAACAAAAGACAAAACGCCATCTTCATAATCACTTAGCTTCACAGGTTCACCCATTTTAATCAAGAAGCCGCCATAATGCTCAAGACTATGATTATTGGCAAAAACCATGGGAGAAGTTGAGCCATAACGGTAAAAATCAAATAACAGGGGCGGACGTCCTATCTTTTGCGCTAGTTCTTGGTAAGACTGCCGTAATTCTTTAATGCTGTCCAATTTAATCTTATCAAGCGAAGCCAAAATTTGGGCAGAAGCAATTTGACTAAAGTTAATTGTTGAAACATCGATAAAACTGGGGAGTACGCTTTCCTCGCGTGCCTTATCCTGCGAGCGGCTGTCATCCTGATTTAAAGCAATTGGAATTAAATAATTATTTTTATAGTTACCAATAAAGTCGATGACCGTGACATAATCTTTACCGGGATATTTACGCAAACCGCGACCCAGCTGCTGGATAAAAACAATACTGGACTGCGTATTGCGCAACATAATTATCTGATTTAAAGCTGGAATATCAATTCCTTCATTAAAAAGGTCAACCGTAATAATGTAGTCAATTTTGCCTTGTTGCAGCTGGTTGACAACTTGCAGTCTTCTTTTTTCACTGTCTTCATTAGTTAAAGCGATAGCGGGATGCTCACGGTCTGAAAAAGCCTGCGCTAATTGACGCGCTTCTTCTTGGCGACTGCAAAAAACCAGCCCTTTGGCTTGTGAACCGCAGTAGCCATAGTAATCCAACTGTTTTAAAACATAATCAACACGCTCTGGCGCAAGCAGTCTGCGCAAGTTGGTAGTTTCGTCAATCGTTGCACCATCTACTTCATAGTCCTCAACGCCAACATAATGAAAAGGTGCAAGCATCTTTTCTTCCAGTGCTTCACGCAAGCGGATCTCATAGGCTAAATTATAATCAAATAAGCGGTAAACATCCTGATCATCCATTCTTTCCGGCGTAGCAGTCATCCCCAGCCAAAATTGTGGCTTAAACTTGGCAAAAATACGCTGATAACTTGGTGCAGCCGCCCGGTGAGCCTCATCAATCAAAATGTAATCGAAAGTTGTTGCCTCCAAGCTGTCAAGTATATCTGTCTGGCTTAAAGTTTGCACTGTAGCAAAAACATATTTGCAGTCAATCTGATGCTTATGTCCTGTTAATAGCCCATAATCAGATGACTGGCCACCAATCACTTGGTAAAAACTTTTTAAAGCCTTTTTGGCAATTTGCTCGCGGTGGACAACATAAAGAAATTTATGAGGCTTAAAGTCTTTGACTGCAAATGCTCCCAAATACGTTTTGCCTGTTCCTGTTGCTGAAACTACCAGGCCGCGTTTTTGCCCGCTATCAATTAGTCCTTTTAACTCATGCAAAGCTTCTTTTTGCATTTCATTAGGTACAATTTTAGCTTTTTCATTTAATTGAGCCCCTGATTGCGACTGTGGTTTTACCCAATTTTGTTCATATTCTGCTATCCAACTTTCAGATAAGGGCATACTGTTTCTTTTTAATTCATGTAACTGCTGGGCAATCTGCACAGTTAATGTAGCATTATTCTTTGAGCTAATCTTCAAAGCCCACTCACAGTTACTGAGCAAAGCTGCCCGGGTAAAATTAGCGCTGCCGATAACTAAAGTCTGCCAATCTTCGTGTTCAAAAAGATAGCCTTTAGCATGAAAACCGTTTTTAGAGGTGATTTTAACGCTTAAATTGGGAATTTTTAACAATTCACGGAAAACTTTAGGGTTGTTAAATCCTAAGTAGTCACCTGTAATTAAAGTACCCGTAATATTTCTTTTAGCCAAATCAGCCATGACTACTTTAAACGGAACAAGCATGTCTTGAGTAATAAAAGCCACTGCCCAGGTAAAACTGTGGCAGCTAAGAAGCTCTTGACGCAGCGTCAGCCAGATATTCTCCTGTTTGTTATTTTGCAACAGTTTTGGTCCTAATAATTCATGTCCTGGATAGCTGGGATCATACAAACCGTTAAGAATGGCATCCTGCAAAGGCTCATTCATTCAACATCACCTCAAAGCTATTTTACACAAAAGAAAAAGAAACCCAACCCTTTGGATCTCTTTTTATTACTATTTATAAATCTATTTCCAATAAAATTGGGCAGTGATCGGCGCGCTCCCCAGTATCCATCATCTCGGAACGCTTGACCTTATCAGCAATTCTATTGCTTGTCAGCCAATAATCAATTCTCCAGCCTGAATTATTAGCCTTAGCAGTCCTTACACGTTGAGCCCACCAAGAGTAAACTCCCTCAACGTTGCCATTTATTTTTCTAAAGGTATCGGTGAAGCCGGCCTTAAGCATTTTAGTAAAATCTGCTCGCTCTTCATCTGTAAAACCGGCAGAATGATGGTTTGTATCCGGATGTTTCAGGTCAATTTCATGGTGGGCACAATTATAATCTCCACTAGCTAATACCGGTTTTTCCTGATCCAACTTTTGCAAATACGCGATATATTTTTCATCCCATACTTGCCGTTCACTCAAGCGCTTTAGACCATTACCTGAGTTTGGCGTATAAACTTGGGTCACAAAATACTCAGGAAACTCCAAAGTAATAATTCTGCCTTCATGATCCATTGGCTCTGGTGCACCAATCACAGGATAAGTTACTTTAGGCTTAAGTTCTTTTTTGTATAAAAACATAGTACCGGCATATCCTTTACGAGCTGGTTCTTCTGATGAGCGCCATACTATATCATATTCTGGAAACTCCTTGGTTAATATTTCCAAGTGTTTTTTGGTAGGTCCAGTTGAGCGCAATTTTGTTTCCTGGATTGCGACAATATCGGCATTTTGAGCATGTATTTTTTCTAAAACCTGGCGTGTTGCCACGGCACGTGAGGAAGTTCCTGTTAAAGCTGCATTAAGTGAATCAATATTCCACGAAATTAAGATCATTTTCTTCTCCTTATTAATCATTTCTTTCATTATATAGTTTTTTCACAGGGACTCAAAATTTCTATGATTTTTATCAGTATTATTTTTTACCAACTTGCACGTAATGCCATTAAATTTGCTGTTATATTTTTCACTACCTTAGAAAAAAATATTTGTAATTTTTTTGTTTTGCTATAATCCCTTTTGCAACATAAATGTAAGCGATTACCGATATAGCAGTATTTTTTAAAAAATAATTTTTTCACATTTTTATATTTTTCAATCACGTTAAGCAAGTGTATAATAGCACAAGAGACAACAATAATAATCTTTGGAGGTTAGATTTTATGACTAAAATTTATGCTTACGCCATTCGTAAAGATGAAGAACCATATGTACATGAATGGAAGGAAGCTCACAAGGATGTTGATGTTGATTTCACTGATCAACTTCTCACCCCTGAAACGGCTGAATTAGCTAAAGGTGCTGATGGTGTTGTAACTTACCAGCAACTGGATTACAAGGCTGATACTATTGAGGCATTAGACAAATTAGGTATTCACAACTGGTCAATCCGTAACGTTGGTATTGACAATATTGACCTAAAG
Source organism: Lactobacillus sp. ESL0261 (assembly GCF_003693025.1). Classification (NCBI taxonomy): domain Bacteria; kingdom Bacillati; phylum Bacillota; class Bacilli; order Lactobacillales; family Lactobacillaceae; genus Lactobacillus; species Lactobacillus sp. ESL0261. Next base: position 82,386 of record NZ_REHN01000001.1, on the reverse strand, counting down.
AAAGCTAAGGAATTAGGCTTTAAGATCACTAATGTTCCGGTATACTCACCAGATGCCATCGCTGAACACGCTGCTATTCAAGCTGCCAGAGTTTTGCGCCAAGACAAGGTTATGGACGAAAAAGTTGCTAAGCATGATCTGCGCTGGGCACCTACAATTGGTCGCGAAGTACGTGACCAAACTGTTGGTGTTGTAGGTACTGGTCATATTGGTCAAGTATTCATGAGAATTATGGAAGGCTTTGGCGCTAAGGTTATTGCCTACGATATCTTCAAGAACCCAGAATTAGAAAAGAAGGGTTACTACGTTGATGACTTAGATGAACTTTACGCTAAGTCTGACGTTATTTCACTTCACGTTCCTGATACTCCAGAAAATGTTCACATGATTAACGATGATTCAATTAAGAAGATGAAGGATGGCGTTGTTATTGTCAACGTTTCCCGTGGACCATTAGTTGATACGGATGCAATTGTTCGTGGTCTTGACTCAGGTAAAGTTTTTGGCTTCGTAATGGATACTTACGAAAATGAAGTTGGTATTTTCAACAGTGACTTCAGTGGTAAGGACTTTCCTGACAAACGTTTAGCTGACTTGATTGCACGGCCAAATGTTTTGGTAACTCCACATACAGCCTTTTACACTACTCATGCTGTTCGTAACATGGTTATCAAGGCTTTCGACAACAACTTGAAGCTAATTAAGGGTGAAAAAGCTGATACTCCAGTTGATTTAGACAAAGAGTTTTAGTCTCTAAACTTATTTTCCCTTCTTAAATACACTTTATTGTCAAAAAAGACATCAGATAAATTTATCTGATGTCTTTTTAATTGATTATTTTAATTAGCAGAAGCATTTATTGCCTGAATCAGCGCGTTCCTAAACCCTTCTTCTTCAAGTTTAGTTACGCCTCTAATTGTCGAACCGCCTGGCGTAGTAACTTCATCTTTTAACTCTTCGGGCAATTTTTTACTAGCGAGTGCTAACTTACTTGTGCCTAAAAGCATCTGGTTAATGATTTCGTATGATTCGGCTCGGTTAACTCCATTCTGTACTGCGGCATCACTTAGAGCTTCAACCATTAAATCAACATAGGCAGGTGTGCAACCAGCTACAGTACCATATATGCCCAACAGATTTTCAGGTACAACGTAAACAGTTCCCATTTGGGTAAAAATATTTTTGACAGTAGTGATTACTGCCGGCTTTTCATCAGGTATAAAGCTGGCAACTGTAATACCTGCACCGATTTGTACCGGTGTATTGGGCACTATTTTGCCAAAAGAAGTTTCTGCTGGCAGCTTTTGATTAATTTGAGTCAGATCACCACCGCCAGTTGACAGGATAATGCCGTGATATTTTTGCCCTAAATTTTTGATGATTGTTTCAGTGGCAGATCCGCCTACCGCTACTATAACTGCTTGACAAGCATTAAAGTCCTCATAATTATTAATCAAGCTTAAGTGACGTTCAGCTGCCATTTTTTGCGCAGTGTGATGGCGTCCACCGTCAAAAACATAAATGTCTTCACTAGGATTTTGGGCATTCAACAAGCCCTCAATAATTGCAGAGCCAATTTTACCAGCTCCAATAAAGCCAATTTTCATCAACAAGCACCTTTTAAAAATCTGTTTGGTCTGGATCATTTGCTACTTGGGCTGCTCCATGCAAACCATCAAGTTTTGCCATATCAGCCGCAGTAATAGTAAAGTCAAAGACCTGCAAATTAGCTTCAAGGCGTTCGCGGTGAACTGATTTTGGTAGCGGAACAAAACCATGTTGCAATGACCAGCGTAATAAAACTTGTGCTGGGCTTTTATCATAATGTTGTGCAATAGAAACTACCGTATCATTGGCAAACAAACCACCTCTACCTAGTGGCGAATATGCCTCGCTTAGAATACCAAGTTCTTTATTATAAGCCGTTACGTCTTCTTCCATATCACTAGGGTTGAGATAAATTTGATTAACAGCAGGACGAATCTTAGCGGTTTTTAGAAGCTCATCCAGGTGCTTACGTCTAAAGTTAGAAACGCCAATTGCGCGAATTTTTCCTGCTTGAACTGCCTCTTCCATTGCTTGCCAGCTTTCCGCATTCAATTCAGCCCAGTGATCACGCACTGGGGCCGGATTAGGCCAATGGATCAAGTACAAATCAAGATAATCTAAATCCAGTTTAGTTAAACTTTCATCAATTGCTGCTTTAGTTTTCTGGTAACCGTGATGATCATTCCACAACTTAGTCGTCACAAATAAGTCACGCCTGTTCACTCCACTTCGTTTAATGCCCCGACCAATGCTTTCCTCATTGCCGTAGGCAGCAGCAGTATCAATTAAGCGATAACCGAGACTCAGCGCATCCTCAACGGTTTTTTGAGCAACTTCACCATCAGGAGTTTGCCAAGTTCCCAGTCCGATAACTGGGATTTTGACGCCATTATTTAATTCATAAGTGTCATTTAAAGATTGAATTTTGCTAGTCATAATTTTTCACCTCTCACCACTATTATACCGAACTGAGCTATACTTCTACAGCAAAAAATAGCAATTACTGCGGCTGTTTTTGAAAGTCGCTTTTTAGTAAAGTTACAAATTGCGGATAAGTGGTTACTTCATATAGCGGATGCAGGTTCATCTTATTCTTGCGCCTGCGGTGGTTATACCAAATACTGTCAAAACCATATTTTTCTGCTCCTAATATGTCTGACTGCAGTCCGTCACCAAAAAAGACTGTATCTTCAGGACCAATATTGGTGTGAGCAAAAAAGTAATCAAAAATCCGAGTATCAGGCTTAGAAAAACCAGCTTCTTGCGATGTCACAATTAAGGAAAAATAATCCTTAATTCCCGCTAATTGTAAACGATGCCTTTGCATAAAGGTCTCACCGTTGCTTAAAACCGTCAAGCAATAATTTTGTTTACGGGCATACCGCAAAGTATCCGTAACTCCCGGCAGCAACTTGTACGACTCACCAAAATAAGAGCGATATTCATTCATTATTGCTAAGCCATCAACTGTAATACCCAAATTTTCTTTAATAAAATTGGTAAAAGCCATTCTACTCAGCTGCTCATAATTGATCTTGCCTTGTTCCAGCTTACGCCACAGTCCTTGATTATATGCATGGTAATCACGTTGCATCTCTTCAGTTAGCTGCCAGTGATGTGCTTTAAAGAGACTATGCAATGCAAAACTTTCCGTGGCAGCAAAGTCAATCAAAGTATCATCAACATCAAAAATTATTTGTTTATAACGCAAGCAATTTCTTCCTCTCCAAATATCCCTAAGAATATAATGCGTATTCACTAAAATTAGTGTGGAGATTCATTATAACAATATTTCACTGATAAAGAACATAATTAACTATTTTTAAATTTTGTTTACATTGCTACTGCTATTTCAAAAAATAAGATATAATATCCCTTAATTTAAGCAAAAGGAGTGATTGGGCATGTTTACATTATTATTGATTTTGTTTCTCATTTGGCTTTTGGTCAAAATGGGAATTGGGATTGTCAAAATCCTATTTTTCCTTTTAGCTTGTGCTCTTGCTTTCTTTTTCTTAATTCACTTATTCATTCCTGCAATTATTTTTCTGGGCTTAATCTTCCTTTTCTTCGCAGCAGTCAGGCATTAGTTTTACTTTAAAAAAATAAAGATATATTCAAGCATAATAAGTACTAGATTCAACTTATTGTGCTTTTTTGTTGCTCTGAATTCTATATGTTTTTTTATTACCCTCTATAACTTACTCGCACATCATTTAATGCTTTTCTCTTGTGTTTGAGAGTAAACTTTGCTCTAGAAAATACAAGATATTGTGGTATAGTTCTAATTGTAGCCATAGATGATGTGTCTGTGGAACAATTTGCTAGTTTAAGGAGTAACTTTGAATATGAAAAATACGAGCATAACCTTAGATCAGGGTTACATTGATCAAGTGAAACAAAATGTCACTCCCCATTGGGGAGAGCTTGGCTGGGTTACTTATAAAAGGACCTATGCCAGATGGCTTCCTGAAAAAAATCGTTCCGAAAATTGGGACGAAACGGTTAAACGCGTAATCGAGGGCAACATTAATTTGGATCCCCGTCTTAAAGATTCTCCTTCGACAGAAGTAGTCAACGAATTAACAAACGAAGCTAAGGATTTATTTAAACTGGTTTACGGCCTTGGCGCAACGCCTTCTGGTCGTAATCTGTGGGTTTCTGGTACAGATTACCAAAAGCGCAATGGTGACTCTTTGAATAATTGCTGGTTCATAGCTATTCGTCCGCAAAAATACGGTGACAGTCATATAGTTCCAGATTATTTAAATCAAGATCAAGAAGCAGTTTCAATGCCTTTTTCATTTCTTTTTGACGAATCAATGAAAGGCGGCGGCGTTGGCTTTTCTGTTGTCCAAGATAATATTAGAAAGATTCCTGCAGTTGATAATAAAATTGACTTGACAGTCGTGATTAACAAAAAGAGTGCCTCATACGCAGATTCAATTAAGCTGGGTGCAACGGACAAAGACGAATGGATCAAGCAAAACGATGGTAAATCAGATTATATTTATTATAATTTGCCCGATACCCGTGAAGGCTGGGTTTTAGCTAACGCTCGCTTAATCGACGTGCACTTTAACCAAACCAATTCTGAAAATAAGACCAAACTGGTACTCGACATCAGCAGAATTCGTCCTTACGGAGCTAAGATTCACGGCTTTGGCGGTACAGCTTCTGGTCCTATGCCGTTAGTGGAAATGTTTTTCGATATTAACAACATTATTAACAACCGGGTCGGCGGCAATTTAACTTCTGTTGATTGTACTGACATTTGCAACTTAATTGGTAAAACAGTCGTTGCCGGCAACGTAAGAAGATCAGCAGAACTGGCTTTAGGCACTAGTACTGATCAAGACTTTATCGCTATGAAACAGGATAAAGATAAACTCTACCACCACCGCTGGGCCTCAAATAACAGTGTGGCAATTGATTCTAACTTTGATGAATATGAACCAATTGCTAACGGCATCAGAGAAAACGGTGAGCCTGGAATAGTTAACCTTGACTTATCTCGTAATTACGGCCGGATCATTGACGGTTATCAAAAAGATATTGACGGTGATGTTGAAGGTACTAACCCTTGTGGAGAAATTTCCCTGGGTAACGGTGAACCTTGCAACCTGTTCGAAGTATTTCCATATATTGCAGAACAAGAAAATTGGGATCTGAAAGACGTTTTCAGATTAGCGACTCGCTACGCCAAACGTGTAACCTTTAGCGACTATGACTGGGAAATTTCCCGTAACATCATTTATAAGAACCGGAGAATTGGTGTTTCCATGTCAGGTATCCAAGACTGGCTGTTAAACGATTTGGGTCACCGCGTTGTTACCGGCTTTGAAGACAGTATTGATGAAGAAACTGGTGCAAAAATCAAGAAACCAATTTACGATCCTCAGGGAATTAAAATGGTTACTGCTGCCTACCAAGCAGTCATTGCTGCTGATAAAGAATACAGTAAGACTTTAAACTGCAACGAATCAATCAAGCACACTACCGTTAAGCCTTCAGGCACTGTTGCCAAATTAGCTGGAGCTTCTGAAGGTATGCACTTCCACTATGCCGGTTACCTCATTCAAAGAATCAGGTTCCAAGCTTCTGATCCCCTGCTTAAAGCACTGGACGCCTGTGGTTACTACTCAGAACCTGATATTTATTCACCAAACACAACGTGTGTTGAATTTCCATTACGTGCTGCTCACGCTGATAGTAAAAACTTCGCTTCGGCTGGCACAGTTTCAATTGAAGAACAGTTTGCTACGCAAGCATTCCTGCAAACTTACTGGTCAGATAATGCAGTTAGTTGTACTGTTACTTTCCAAAGCGATGAAGGTGACAAGATTACTTCACTCTTTAAGCAATACCGTCATGTAATTAAGTCAACTTCACTGTTGCCATACTATGGCGGCTCACTCAAGCAAGCGCCAAAAGAACCGATCGATAAAGAAAAATACGAAGAAAGAAAAGCCCAGATTACTGGTGATGTCGCTCAAGTCTTTGCTGAGCAAAATGATGATCAAAAAGACTTGGAGTTAGTTGACCAAACTGACTGTGAATCCGGTGCATGTCCTGTTAAATAATTTGAGTAGGCGAAATTATAATTATGAAAAAAAGCAAGCTGCCAATAATTGCTAGTGTTGCAACCATTTTTGCCTTTACTTTATCCGGTTGCCAGAACAATCAGACCCAGCAAAAGCCCAAAACAAACCATAATATTTCTGTTAGCTATGTTTTAGCTACGAAAAAAGATACAGAAAAAAAGACAGTCAAAGTGCCTAAAAAGTCTACTGTTATGACTGGTTTGAAAAAGGCCTGGAAGGTAGACAGCAATAAAGGCTTCATTACTGCAATTGATGGTAAAAAACAAAATGCCAAAAAGAAAATATACTGGACTTACACCGTTAACGGAAAATATGCCACAAAAGGTGCTAACCAGCAAAAAGTCGCAAGTAACGATAAAGTCAAATTTACTTTAGCCAAAATGAAGTAAAAAGTCCGTGCAAGCGACTAAGTACGAAATATTTTAGTGCTTGCACAAAAAATTTATAGATTGGGAGTTTTTATATGAAAAAAAGCAAATTATCTGTTTTAACCGGAATTGCCACTATTTTTACCTTTACGTTTGCAGGCTATGAAACAACCCAAAACGTCCAGCAGGTTGATGCCAGTAGCAAGATTAAAGTCACTTATACTCTGAAAGTACACAACAAGACTTACAAAAAGAAGACTGTTAAATTGCCGAAGCACTCAACAGTAATGCGCGGTTTAAGAAAGTGCTGGAAAGTAAAGAGTACGAATGGTTTTATTACTTCTATTGCTGGTAAGAGCCAAAAACCAAGTAAAAAAATCTATTGGACCTACAGAATTAATGGTAAGTTCGCCCAAAAAGGCGCAGCAATCCAAAAATTAGCAAACAAAGACAAGGTTAAATTTACTTTAGCAAAAACTAGCTTTTAAAGTTTGCTATGGTACGTAATTCAACCAAGAAGTTAGCATTACTAGCGATTTTAACCGCCATGTGCGTGGCACTAAGAATTTTTAAGATTATACCTGTACCTAATGTCCAACCAGTGACTGATATCTTAATGATTGTAACTTTAAATATTGGTTTTGGTTTTGGCTTTGCCTTAGCTCTTTTAACCATGGTCGTCTCCAACATTTACTTAGGCTTTGGCATCTGGACTGTATCACAGGTTTTAGCTTACGGCGGTTGCGTTTTAACCGTTGCTTTGCTAGGTAAATTTACACCGCTTAAGAAACACTTTACTTTACAATTAATTCTCGCCGTTTTTCTTGGCTGGGAATATGGCTGCTTTGTCGACTTCGGTATGTCTATTTTTGGTGGTTTTAACGCCTTTTTAGCATATTGGGCCGGCAGTCTAGTCTTTGACACTTATCATGCAATTGGTGATTTAGTATTTTATCCCATTTTATACAAACCACTAAACATTGCTCTAGATCATTATAAACGGAGGCTGTTATGACAATTAAAATTTATACCAAGGTCGGCGATCAAGGTTTCACTAAACAGGTTACCGGTAAAATGGTTCCTAAATATGATTTGCAAATTGTCGCCGTTGGTGATATTGATGAGCTTGATTCATATCTCGGAGTTGTAATTGCCAACTTGTCTGCCAAATGTCAAAAATTGCATGATCCTTTACAGAATCTGCAACGTGACCTATATGAGCTTGAAAGTGATATTGTTGTCAAAAGGCATGAAGAAATTACGACAGAAAAAGTGGAGAATTTAGAAAAAGAAATCGACAACCTCAATGAACAAATTCCTAAAACAACCCATTTCATTCTACCTGGCGGTTCGGTTACTGCTACACATCTGCATTATGCACGTACAGTGGCCAGACGAGCAGAACGCTCAATGGCTAAGTTGAACGCTGAGGAGCAAAAACTTGCTCCTGCTTGTTTAAAATATATCAATCGCCTGTCAGATTATCTTTTTATCTTAGCGCGCTACGCCAACGTCTTAGATGGTGTGCCAGAGGTCAAAAGTAAAATCAAATAATCTTACTCATATTAAAAAAGCGGAGTAGTTTCAATTACGAAACTATTCCGTTTTTAGTTTATTTAAAATTAATACTTTACTGCCACCACAGTTTGATCAATCCCTGTGTACCTAGGTCGCCTAAATGCTTTTCATCAACCAAAATCTCATATAACTTTTTAGCTTCTTCAGTAGCAGGTAATTCAATTTTCATTTCTTTAGCTGTCTCTAAAGCAATGCGTAAATCTTTCAAAAAATGTTTACTGAAAAAGCCTGGGGTATAGTCACCTTTTAAAACTCTCGGACCGTAATTACTTAGACTCCAGTTAGCAGCACTACCCGCACCGACGGTTTTGAGAACTGTTTCTAGGTCAAGGCCGGCCTTTTTGGCATAAACAAGCATTTCTGTCATACCAGTCATCGTACCTGCAATCATAATTTGGTTTGCCATTTTGGTATTCTGACCTGCACCAGCTGGTCCAAAATAGTGAACTTGCTTGCCGAAATCCTTAAAAACAGGTTCCAAGTTTTGATAAGCAGATTCATCTCCACCAACCATGATGGTCAAGGTACCATTTTTAGCGCCCAGGTCACCACCAGAAACAGGAGCATCCAGTACTTTAGCACCCTGCTTTTCACCTGCAGCAAATATTTTTTGTGCTAAAGCTGGTTTTGAGGTTGTCATATCAACCAGGTTTTTGCCTTTGACATCAGCCTGCAAAATGCCGTTATCGCCGAAATAAACTTGTTCAACATCTTTCGGAAAACCTACAATTGTAAAAATCGTGTCTGCATGTTCAACAACAGCTTTAGGATTTTCACACCAAGTAGCACCTTGAGCAACTAAATTATCCGTCTTGCTTTTTGTCCGGTTATAGACCCATAACTGATGACCGGCTTTCAACAAATTAAGACAAATTGCATTGCCCATTACGCCAGTGCCAATAAAACCTATTTTCATCATCAACATCTCCCTTATAAAAACGTTTTCTCGACAACTTAATCATACCACTAACTTATCTTTAATAAGCAAGTTTTTTATTTATTTAGGTTTTCGTTAACAAATATTTTGGCCTGGGTACCATATTCCGGCATCGCCCAACAATGTAAAATTTTTAACTGCCTTTTTACCTATTAGCAAATTGCTTTTCAAATCATAAATCGGGATTAAATCAATTGCAAATGCACCTAGTAATTATAGTTTAAACAGTGCCATATCATTTTTAAATAAAAAATTTTAGTTTGCTATTTGACTTAACCTTAACATTAAGTACTACAATTTTAATAATTATAAAATTTTATGTTGCAGGTGAGAGCAATTCACACAATTGTTAGCTCACTCTCACAGGAAAGTATTTTATAATTATTAATAAAGATTGAATAAATTAGTGCAGGAGGCACTTGATAATGAACAAACATGAAGATTTTTTACTAAACCAGATTGCCGGACCCAAAGATCTTAAAAAATTAAGTATCTCTGAAATGGAAAAATTAGCCCAGGAAATTAGAACTTTAATTTTAGAAAAAGATGCAGCTGAAGGCGGACACCTTGGTCCCGACTTAGGAATTGTGGAGGCCACAATTGCCTACCATTATGTCTTTAATGCACCCGAAGACAAAATTATTTGGGACGTTTCGCACCAAACATATCCCCATAAAATGTTAACAGGACGGGCACAGGCCTGGCTTGATCCCGACCACTATGAAGACGTTACTCCATATTCTAATCCGGACGAAAGTCCTTATGATTATTACTCAATCGGTCACACTTCAACTTCTATTGCCCTAGCCACAGGCATGGCTAAGGCGCGTGACTTAATGGGCAAACATGAAAACATCATGGCTTTGATCGGTGACGGTTCCATGACTGGCGGACTCGCCTTTGAAGGTTTAAACAATGCCGCAATTGAAAAACATAACTTGGTAGTTGTAGTTAATGATAATCAATGGTCAATTGATGAAAATGTTGGCGGCTTAGTGATTGCTCTAAAGAAATTACGTGATTCAAACGGTCAGACAGCAGAAAATCCCTTTACAGCTATGGGCTTTGATTACCGCTATGTTGCAGACGGTAATAACCTTGCTGATATGATTGCCGCTTTTAAGGCAGTTAAAGACGTTGACCACCCAATTTTATTACACATTAATACGCTTAAAGGCAAAGGCTATAAGCCAGCAGTTCTTGATGAAGAAGCTCACCACTGGGTCTCACCGTTTAATTTAGAAAACGATCAGCCACTTGCTCCAGAAAGTCAGGGTTCTACTACCAATTCAGTTGCTCTTGATGTGATTAAAAATGAGATTAAAGCAGGAAAAAATGTCATGGCCATAGATGCCGCCATTCCGGGTGTCTTTGACCTTGATGATTTTAAAAACGAATTTCCAGATCATTACACTGACGTTGGTATTGCTGAACAAGAGTCAGTTGCTTTTGCCACTGGGTTTGCCAAAGAAGGTGGCATTCCAGTTCTAATGGAAAATTCTACTTTCCTACAACGTGCTTTTGACCAACTTTCTCACGATACGGCTGCCAATGATCTGCCTGTCGTAATGTTAGTTGCGGGAGGACGAATTTCTAATCAATCTAAGACACACTTGGGCATCTTTGACCAAGTAATGATTTCTAATTTACCTAATTGGATTTACTTAGCTCCTACTACGCTAGAAGAAGAAAAAGCAATGATTAAGTGGGCAATTAACCAAAGAAAACACCCCGTTGCTATTAAAATGCCGGCCAATGTGCCAGACTCAGACGAACAAACAGTAGCGACTGATTATTCAGAAATTAAGTATCAAGTTAAACCAGGTAAAGATGTGGCAGTTTTGGCACTAGGAGATTTTTATCAATTAGGTAAAGACGTGGCAACTAAATTAGGAGCTACCCTAGTTAATCCACTCTCTGCCAATATTTTGGACAAACAAGCACTGAACCAGTTAGCAGCTAATCACCAATTAATTGTTACTCTTGAAGATAACTCTCTAGATGGTGGTTTTGGTCAAAAAGTGGCATCCTACCTTGGTAAAACCAAAGTTAAAGTACTTAATTACGGTCAAAACCGCGTTTATACTGACCAAACTCCAGTTAAAGAAATTTACCAGCAAAATCATTTAACTATTGAGCAAATTGTGGCGGATGTGCAACAGAATTTATAATTGCAAACTATGGCTGCAAGGGGCTGATTAATAATGACCAGAAAGCGTAAGGCCATTCTTTTTAGTACATTAATAATAGTCATACTGCTATCAAGCATTTACTTTTTAAAAAATAATTACCAAAAAGAAAATGGTGCCAGTATTCGCATCGATACGCCAACACTTTTTGTACATGGCTGGGGCAGCAGTTACCATGCTGAAGAAAGCATGGTCGCTTATGCCCAAAAACAGCATGCTACTAATTCTGTTATTCGTGCCGATGTTAGCTCTAATGGTAAAGTCACCTTAATAGGGACAATAAAAAAGCGGGCCAAAAACCCGGTAGTTGAAGTCAACCTCCAAAATAATAAGAGCATTTTGGCTGGAACAAATAATCAAATTGCTGCCATGAACAAAAGCAACAATTATATTAAAGACGTAATTAATGCACTGCAAAAAAGGTATCGTTTTAATTGCATCAATTTAGTAGGACATTCAATGGGTAATTTACAAATTGCCTATTACTTGCGCAATAATGCCACTAATTCGCACATGCCTCACTTAAATAAACAGGTTTCAATTGCCGGTCATTATAATGGCTATCTTGGAGAACAAGGGGCACCAAATAAAACTGTCTTAAATCGCGCTGGCAAACCGCAAAAAATGAGTGCAGGCTACCGCGAACTTCTAAGTTTGAGAAAAAAATTTCCTCAAAATGCTGACGTCTTGAATATCTATGGTGATATGGGGTCTGGCAGTGATGGTGACGTTACCGTTAACTCTGCCCGTTCTTACCGTTACTTAGTCAGTAAACGCGCCCGTTCATATCAGGAAAAAGAAATTAGAGGTTCTCGCGCTCAACACAGTAAACTACACGAAAATACTAAGGTTGACCGTTTATTAGTTAACTTTCTCTGGTAATTAGCTTATTGTATTTTACCTTGGTCGTATAAACTAATCTTATTTTTCAAACGAACAATAGTAGCCTGAATGTTCTGATCTTGCTTTTCTAACCTATGCAATTCTTTGACTAAAATTTGCCGTCTGGGTTTCTTAGTATCACTGCCCTGCTGCATCAATTTAGTATATTCCAGCAAATCATTAACTGGAATTTTAACTTGACGCATGCACTTAATAAAACTAATCCAGGTAAGATCTTTTTCTTCATAGTTTCTAACCCCGTGCTCTTTTTTGACTTCAGGTATCAGACCCATTTTTTCATAATACCTGAGTGTTACAGGGGTTAATTCTACCTTTTCTGCTACTTCTGATATTTTCATTATTGTTCCTCTTTTCGATAATTAAACTTAGATCTAAGTTTAAGTCTTATCTAAAAAAATATTGAGTTAAACACAGCGATTGTTCTTGCTTGTTTTATCTAATATTGATTGAAAAGTAACCTATAGTTAATAGTTATAGGCGCTTTTTATCTTTCGATTTTACCGATTAGTTAAAATTTTAGTCATACTACTTTTTTATGTAAAATACTTTTTAAACATGATCTTGTATAACTTGTTTGCATTAAAGGGACTTTTTAGCGGCAAAAACAATTTAGCAAGGAGAAGATAATATGGAACTAAGAGTTTTAAATTACTTTGTAGCCGTGGCTCAAGAAGGCAATATGACCCGTGCTGCCAGAAAGCTGCTTATCTCCCAGCCAGCTTTATCAAGGCAAATTGCTGAACTAGAAGCTGAACTTGGCGTTAAATTGTTTAGCCGTAAGTCGCGGCATTTAGCTTTAACTCCAGCAGGTCATTATTTACTTGAACAGGCACAGGAAATTTTAGACTTATCTGCTAAAACCAAAAGAAATCTAACAAAAGCTTCTTTTATTAGTGGCGACTTGACCATCGCTGCGGGAGAAAGCCTCGGGATGCAGCGGGTCATGAATGTGGTCAGCGCAATTATTAAAGAGCACCCTTCTGTTAAAATTCACCTATTAAGTGGAGACTACAGTTATGCCGAACGCAAGCTAGATAACAGGACGGTTGACTTTGCAGTCATTATCGGAAACGTTCCTTTAGCTAATTACGCCTCTTTAACCTTACCCGAAAGAGATACTTGGGGAATTTTAATGCCCGCTAATGATCCTTTAGCGCAAAAAGCAGTGATCAAACCAGTAGATTTACAAGGACGTTCTTTATTAAATTCACAGCAAGCGCAAAAAATGCACCTTTTTCAAAACTGGCTAGGAAATTATTATGATTCAGTCAATTTTATTGGCAGTTATAATTTAAATTTTAACGGTACTTTGATGGTTAAGAATCATGCCGCATTAATGCTTACTTTAGATAAATTAGCTGATACGTCTAAAGATTCGGGCATTACGTTTAGAAAATTACAGCCAGAGTTGCAGCAAGCTATCAGGGTGGTTTGGAAACACGGTGTTAATTTATCACCAGTCGCAGAATTATTTTTAAAATTATTGCAGGAATCAATTTTTGAGTAATAGGATTTAATGCAATAAAATGAAAAGAAAAAGAATTTCAGAGACTTAAAAAGCCCTGTAGCCATAAACTACAGAGCTTTTTAGTGTTAACTGCCAGTACTTTGGTATTTTTGTAAAAATACCCGCCATAACTGATAAATTATGACAAAAAAGAATACACAGGCGCCAGGAATTAATAGCAACCAGATCCACTCATGTTTAACTGCAATTTTTTCTTGTGGAATTGAAGCAACCCAGCCGATTGGCAAGATAAAAGTCATAATTATCCTTAAAACCGACGAATAGATCGCTAACGGGTATTTACTCATGTCAAAAAAGTCAAATGTTGTTTCTGCCAAGTTGGCTAAACCATTAGAAAGTAGTGCAACTATATTACCTAATACGGCCAATCCCAAAAAGATGAGCGAAGTAAAAAGTGAGATAAAAATAAACATGACCGTGATATACCACGGATTATGCAACTGCATATCCACAATTATCAACAACAAAAGCGCAACAATTAAATCGCCCCACGCATCTTCATCGACTCGTTCATTAACAAGCTGAAATAAAGGATTGACGGGTTTAATTAAGATTGTATCTAAGCGCCCGTCATGAATATAATCCGAAATGTTGAGTGCATTGATAAAAAAGCAGCGAAAAATAGCAAAAGCTAAAGTTGCCAAGGCATAAGTTAAAAGCAGCTGTGCAAAACTATAGCCTTTAATGCGGGGCACAATATTAAAAATAAATCTTAAAGCGAGGATATTAAGCAAGTTTTGAATGATCATCCCTGCTAGCGCAAAATAAAAGTCCAGGTCATAAACAGCAAGTGATTTTAAATTTACTTTTAAATAAGTGGCTAACAATTTTAAATATCTCATTATTACCCTCCTTGAATCACAGTTGAAACAACGGAGCGCTTAAACAAGAATTTAAAAAGCACGTTGAACAGGATAATGTAGAAAAGCTGGATCAAAACTACTTGAATAAATAAACTCCACGATGGCTTTTGTGCCAGCATTCCTACTGCACCAAATGAATATTGAAATGGCAAATAAGCGGCCAACTTTTTGATCACTGCCGGATAAAAATTGGCCGGAAAAATATTGCCAGCTAATACCAATAGTATTGCTTCTTTAAAAGTGGAGATGCCCCAAATACTATAAGTGTAAAAAGAAAATGTCCCTAAAAGCAGTTCCAGTTCAAAATACAATAAATACGCCAAAGTGGTTGTTACTAAGACCATTAAAATTGTGCTCACTGCAATTTGAAAATTCAGAATCCATAAACAAACTAATAAATCCACTGTACCAATCACTGCAAATTTGACAACTGAATAGCCAATGCTTTCCCACAGTAGCTGCGTTGCAAATGCTACTGGTTTTAACAGGTCAAGTGCAATATCACCAGAACGAACTTTATCATTCACATCGTAGCTGGTTTTAGGAAAAAGCACGGTCAAAAGCTGCATTAATACCAAATAACTAATTGTTTGTTTAAATTCACCGTTTGGCTTGCCAGTTAGAACAGCTTGCCACAAAAAATACTGTACGGTAAGCGAAATTAAAGATGAAAACAGCCAGAAAATCAAAGCATATTTTGAGGCTAGACCTTTTTTTATTCCTATTTTAATGAGCATTAGCCTATATTTCATTGCTGCACCTCCTGCTGTTTGAGGTGCGCCAATAAATATGCCAATTTACTGCTCTTAACTTCAATATTGGCAACTGGGATGCGGGCAGTAATTGTACTTAACACTTCTTTCAGATTTTCTTGCTTAATGCCTGCAATCTGGTATGAACCGTTTTTAAGCTGCATCATGTTGGGCCATTGCTTAATTAAATCAGCACTTAATTTATCTGCACTGGTAAACGTGACCGTTGCGGGCACATCTAATTCTGCTAGTTGTAGACTACTTTGATCTAATACCAACTGACCTTTATTCAAAATTAAAATGCGTGAGCATACTTTGGCTACTTCATCGAGATCGTGCGAAGTGAAAATGATCGTTTTGTCAGTTAATTGTTGTAAAAATTGCGTGATGCTATTTTTAGTCAGAACGTCAAGTCCAATTGTGGGTTCATCTAAAATAACCAGTTCAGGATCGTGAATAAGAGCTGCAATAAATTCAGCCTTCATCCTTTGACCCAAACTAAGGGTGCGCACCGGTTGCGTTAAAAACTCGGTAGCCTGCAACATCCGCGCTAACTTTGTTACCCGTTTGGTAAAAATATCCTCCGGTACTTGATATATTTCACGGTTGAGTTTGAAGGTGTCTATTGCGGGCAAGTCCCAGCGTAATTGGCTTTTTTGCCCGAATACTACTCCTATTTTAGCCGCATTTTTTTGTCTGTTATTAAGCGGATCTCTACCAAAAGTCTTGATACTGCCGCCATCAGGCTGCAAAATACCTAAAATCATTTTGATCAAAGTCGACTTACCGGAACCATTTAACCCCACCAAGCCAACATGATCTCCTTGATGAATTTCTAGAGAAACGTTTTTTACTGCGTCAAAAATGCGATATTCTTTGTGAAACAGCTTAGCTGCTTTCACCTTACGATACCGTTTCGCCAGGTTCTTGGTTTCAATTATCATTAATTATTCCCCAATACTTAATTCAGAGTGAAGGTTTCATCCCCAAATAAAAACCAGCACTCACCTTGAACCGGCGTTTCCAAATCATAGCGCCATTATAGCGCTTAATTCTTATTTTTCCAAACTCCTGCAGTTACTTTGAAAACAAAGCCAAGATAAAAATGGCCACAATTACCAAGATATCTGCAAATTTCATCTTTTCTTTAAGGAAAATATCGCCAAAGATGACGCTGTATAAAGAGGTCATGTTTAAAAAGATCCAGGCAATGCTTGAGTTGGGTGAAGACGTTGCCAAAGTATAAGTTACTTGCGCTAAAAGAGTCAAAACCGCCCGAGAACCATAAATCAGATAAACCTTGCCTTTAAGATTTTCAGCGCTGATTTTAAGAGTTCTATTTTTATAAATAAAAGTAATTAGGGTAATTAAACAGCGCACATAAATTGTCATGATAGTAAAAAAGACCAGATCAATCGGTTTGATTAGGCCTTTAGTTAATAACGGTGAAAGTGCAGCTTGAATAATCAATAAGGGCGCAATTACGGCAAAAGTCGTCAACAGGTTTTTCAAATTTAAATTATTGTGGCGCTGCTCGAAAACAATATAAATAACTACTATTACAGTGGAAATAATAGAAACTAAATATGAAGATTTGCTAAAGTAACCCATAGTCAGCAAAATGGCCAAAGGAATAAAAAGATCGGTCACCTTGCTCAAAAGCACAGACTGCATAATTGAAACTTTTTTGAACACATAGCTGTAACCATAGGCAACTATCTGCGCCAAAAAAGCATATAAAAGGACTTTAATAAGATAGTTGTTGGTTATTCTGGGACTGGGAAAACTGTGCAGGACGTAAATCAGGAAGAAAGTCACTAAAACCGAACTACAAATATTGTTTAAAAAGTTCACATCAATTGAGCTTTGCTTCCGATACCCCATTTGGTAACGGTCAATAACTGATATTATTCCCCTGGAAAATGAAGAAATAGTGGCAAAAATAATCAACCAAATATTACTGATAATCATGCTTCCTCCGAATGACAAATTTTGTTTAAAACTATTATTAATATTTTGGTCTTTGCAGCCACAATTAAAAAGTCAGAGAAATAGTTATTACCAGTAACTAGACATTGTTCAGTTACTAAAATCCAGCCATTGGACATACAAAGTTTAAATGTATTCAAATGATATCCACTAACGACTAATCATAAAAATACAGTATTTGGTTTGAATAGTACTTTATTATACATCAAGTTTAACATTCAAAAAAGACAAGGATTTTTTCACCCCAGTCTTTTTATATTATTTACGCTTTACTATATGCCAGTCCTCGTTTTAATCTCTTCCAAAAGCTGGTATCTTCAGTTTGCAAAATTACGCCTTGATAGATTTTACTAATGTATATTGTCAAGCCAATAATACTTACTATTAAAATTACCAGCGACAGAATAACTTCCATATTACCCACATGACCATTAATTATCCGAATTGGCATCATGAATGAAGAAAAGAATGGCACATAGGATAATACTTGTGGCAGAATTTGTTCGGGGTTAGAAATAAAGGCAAGCGACAGGAAAAAAGCAATAAGGGAAATCATCGTAGTGCCTTGAGCAGCTTTTGAAGAATCTTCTGGCTTGGCTACTAAAGCCCCTGAAAAGGCTGCTAATATCGTATAAATAATTACACCCAGAATCAGGAAAATGAGATTGACATTTACCAAATTGCCTAGAATTTTATTTATTACTACCTGGTTGTCATGCATGAAAGACGCCGTAATTTTTGCATGTAAAGCCCAGCGGTAAGTGGCCCAGCCGCCAACAATATAGATTAAAAGCTGCGTAATAATTACACCAAAAATACCCAGAATTTTGCCTAAGAAATATTTTGCCGCAGTTGTACTGGAGAAAATGATTTCCATAATCTTCGTACCCTTTTCAGAAGCTATTTCTTGAGCTGTAATGCTACTGTAGGAAAGCAAAACCATGTAAACGACCATAATCACTATAATTAATGACACCATTTTAGCCAGTTTATCGCCCAGCTGCTTTTTCTGGAGGATCTCACTATACTGCGGTTGCTGTTGTAAGGCCTTAAGCTGATGTGGTGCTAATTGCGCCTTTTGCAAATTCAGTTGACTCTGCAAGACTTGTAAATAACTTTTTACTTTAGGCTTCAATTCATCATCAATGGGTGACGCTCCGTGATAAATGGCCTTAACCTGCTTTTTTTGCGTTTCAAATACCAGGTAACCATCAATCTTTTCTTTTTTGACAGCCTTTTTAGCAGATTCAGCGGTTTTAATTTTAGCATCAACATATTTATCATTGTTTTTAATAAAGTTTTGGCGAACTTGCTCATTGGAACTGATAACTGCAATCTGGCTGTCTGGATCAGAACTAGCACCGATAGCTCCTCCTAAAGCACTACATCCAATTATGAAAAATGGTCCTAAAATTAAAAGCAGAAAAGACCAAGACTTAACTTGATGCCAATAAGTTTGCAGTGTTACGGTCCATAATTTATTCATGTTGTTCACCAGCTTTCATTCTAAATATTTCGTCAAGTGTTGGTGGTTGTTGCCGAAACTCTTCAACATATTCGCCATTTGTCAAAGCGTCAAAGACTTCCGGACCGCTGTTTTCATCGTCAATCCGCAAGAGATATTGGCCATGCGCTTTCTTTTCCACTTTTTTAACGTGAGGGAGCTGCTGTAATTCTGCAAGCGACTTAGTAGTTTTGCAGTAAATTTCCGTTTTACCAAATGAGTCACGAACAGCGTCAACTGTACCACTTAAAACAACTTGTCCCTTTTTCAACATGATCAAACTATCGCAGATTTCTTCAACGTTTGACATATCGTGACTGGAAAAGATAATTGCTGCATTATTCTTTTTAGCATCTAAAACTGCGTTTTTAAGCAAATCTGCATTTACCGGATCCAAACCACTAAAGGGCTCATCCAAAATAATTAACTGGGGCTGATGAATTAAAGTACAAATTAACTGCACTTTCTGCTGATTACCCTTCGAAAGTGTTTTTATTTTGTCACTTTTCTTACCCTGCACATCAAAGCGTTTCAGCCAGTCAACAATTTGCGGTTTTATCTCTTTTGCAGGGCGGCTTTTTAGCTGCGCCAAATAAATAATTTGCTGCTCAATAGTCATTTTGGGTAGTAAACTGCGTTCTTCGGGCAAATAGCCTATCGTATCAAAAGTTTTTTCAGTAATGGGCTGATCTTCCCAGGAAATTTTTCCGTCGTAATGAAGAAAATTTAAAATACTGTGAAAAGTGGTGGTTTTTCCTGCGCCATTTTGACCAATCAAACCCATGATTTCACCAGGCTGAATGGTAAAGTTAACGTCTTTAAGAGCCTGAAAATCACCAAAGCGCTTACTTAAATGCTCTACTTTTAGCATAGCTCCCTCCTTTATTCTAATAACAATATAAGCAGATTTTACCATATGCACTAATATAAGCGAAATAGTTTTTTAATTTAAGCAGACTTAAAGCAACAATATTTGCAATACTACTTTCATTCATCTTTTACTGAGTTTTAGCTCAAAGTAAAAAGACTAATAAATCACGTTAACAAAACATTAATTTATTAGCCTATTAAAATTTTTGATCAAAATATTTTTACTGGAAGTTTGTAATTGCCTGTGCAATAGGTACTGAGCCATTAGCAATATCAAATTCCTTTTGGTGTAATTTTCCCGTTAAAATAATGTCAGCAACTGTTCGGGCCACATCTTGACGAGTAATTGTCATATCTGCAATAGAATCAGTAAAATGACTTGCCACTTTGATCTTTCCCGTTCCCTTTTGATTAGTCAGTGCCACTGGCCGCAAAATTGTATAGTCGAGTGAACTGTGCAATAACCACTGATCAGCATAATATTTTGCCGCATAGTAATAATTTTGCGGGCCTGCTGCCGGCGCATTATCCGACCAAAAGCTGCGATCGTCAGATTTAATTGCACTAATCATGATAAAACGGTGAACGCTAGTTTCTTTTGCCGCATTAATTGCTTTGACTGCTCCATCAAGGTCAATCATCATCGTTGCATCAGCACCGGTTTTGCCACCTGAACCCGCCGCAAATACAACTACATCGACCGTTTGCATTACTTTTACCAATTGCCCTTGCGGGCCTGCTAGATCAACAAATGCAGTAGTAATTCCCTTTTCTTGATAGGCTTTTTCCTGCTCATGGGAGCGCAAACCGGCAATGACCTGGCAAGTCGTACTTTCTTGTAGCATTTTTACCAATAATTGCCCAATCTGTCCGTGAGCACCAATTATCAGAACTTTCATTTTATAATCACTCCAACTTTGATAGTCTCTTTATATATTTTAGCTAGATAAATTATTAAAACACAAAAACTGATACAACTTTAAAAAATCGTATCAGTTATACTTTTACTATTTATCTTCGTTAAACAAAAATGTACCACGAGTATCAATTACTTTACGATACCAGTAAAAAGAATCTTTAGGAATTAATTGACCTGAACCATTGCCAAAGTCATCGTAATCTACAAATATAAATCCATATCGCTTACTCATTTCTGCTGTTCCAGCACTAATAATGTCAAAAGGCGCCCAAGAGCAGTATGCAAATATTTCTGCACCATCATTAATTGCTTTCAACAAGGCAATTAAATGTTCATTAGTATAATCTATTCGATAAGAATCATGCACTTTTTTATCTTTCGTTAAAACGTCATTATAACCAAACCCATTTTCACCGATCATCATTGGCAAATGATATCTATCCCAATAAGCTGAAATATGTTCATATAAACCATTAGGGTTAATACCCCATCCCCACTCGTTGGCTTTAATATATGGATTCTTTTCAACTTCTGCAGGTTCCATTGAGTCTTTAGTTGCATCAACTGTATTTGTATAATAATAACTAACACAGAGAAAGTCAGCAGTATTATCTTTAATTACTTCCAAGTCTCCTTCTTTTATCTGAAGATCAATATTATTATCTTTAAAATAATTTAAAATAAACTGCGGATATTCTCCGCGAATTGGCACATCACCAAAGTAATACTGCAAGCGATTTCTCTTGAACGCCAATAAACTGTCTTGCGGTGAAGGAGTCATCGGATCCACCAATGAATCTGCTAGCATTACACCCATTTTCAAGCTATTATCAAGCTCATGTGCATATTTAGTTACCATAGCCGAAGCTACAAATTCATGGTGAACTGCTTGATATTTAGCTTCTTGATAATTATCAACCTTGTCCATCAATATTCCTAATGAAGCAAACGCTTCAAAATGAATCAGATTAATTTGGTTAATGACTATCCAGTGCTTTACTTGCTTATGATACCTATCAAGTATAACTTTGCTATAATTTACAAACAATTTGATTAATTTACGGTTATACCAGCCTCCATATTTTTGTACTAAATTCAACGGCAATTCATAATGATTAATTGTAACAATTGGCTCAATTCCCTTTTTCAGCATGTAATCAAACAAATTATCATAGAATTGAAGCCCTTTTTCGTTTGGACTATCTTCATCCCCATTAGGGAAGATTCTTGTCCATGCAATCGAAAGGCGTAAAGTCTGACAATGCATTTTGGCTAGTTCATCAATATATTCTTGATAGCGTTCATAAAAATGAACTCCTTGCCGTTTAGGATAATAGTAATCACCCTCAATATATTTCTTTAAGGTTTCTGAATCCATATCATTAAAATGTAAGTCCGTTTTTGGGACGTTCGGTAAATAAGGCTGTATGTCAGCGGTACTCAGTCCTTTACCGTCCTGTTCAAATGCTCCTTCCGCTTGATTAGCGGCTATTGCCCCGCCAAACATAAATGAATCTGGAAAAATTTTATTCATTACTATCTTCCTTTCTTGATAAAAATATTTTTAATAATTCAATTAACTTTTCATCACAATTAATCTCACTAGAAATAGTCATTAAAGTGTCCTGTGCGTGTGCAAATAATGGGGAGTATTTATAATCTACGCCGCTAGCTTCACTTTGAATAATATGTGTTTGTGAATTATGTGCCTCCGTTATTTCTTTATGTGCTAATTCCATTTTTTTACTTGCCTTTGTAAATTCAGCCTTTTTTGCACATTCAAAAGCTTCGTCTGCATAATTTCTAGCATTACCAGCGGACATAATTATTTTCATCGATACTGAAATCAATTCTTGAGATTTATCTTCCATTCTTCCACCTAACTTTCTTGATGGCTTTCTTCCTCTACTAATTGGTGATCATAAACTTTAAAAAATGGATACCAGGTTGCTAAATAAACTATAAATAAAACAACATACCAAATTACAGCTCTTAGATCTTCTGTAATCATTACCGAAGAAAATGGAGCAGGAATTTGTCCAATTTGAATCATTTTTGAAGGAATATTTAACCAGTGCAATCTCATTACAATCCAAACAATTAATGGTCCAGTAATAGCATTAATCCATGTAGGTATCATTAATATTGGCGTCATAACAACAGGAGTCGAGAACATAATCGGTTCATTAATGTTAAAAATTGAGGGAATAATACAGATTCTGCCAATAGATTTTAAACGAGTTGACTTAGCAAACAGCATCAATACATTTAAGGCTAATGTAGCACCTAATCCCCCCATAGTGATTAAAGCACTAGTATACATTACTTCACTAGTAGATATATTTGTCGCTGGCTTTCCTGCAGCAACAGCGGCTATATTAGCAGTAATCCCAGCCATAAATATTGGTGTTGAAACAGCATTAAATGACCATGCAGAAATTCCCAAAGTATACAAGAATGTTGGTATTAAGCTTAATAATAAAAATCCTGGTAACGTTTGACCAAAGCTCTGCAAGGGACTGAATATTAAATTAATCAACTTAAAAGGATCAATATAATAAACAAAAACAATAACACTAAATAATATGACATTCATCAAAATTGGAATAATAGTATTGATCCACCCCACTACAAAGTCAGGTACACTTGAATTTTCTAATAAATGTAACTTACTCCACAAATGGAATATTAAAGCAACGATTAGACCCGTTAACATACCTACAAATAGGCCTGTTGCACCAAAGCGACTAAATTCAACACTAAAAATGCCCTTAGAGGTAATTTTAGGACTGATTGCAATTAAGAAGACAGTTATAGCTGTTAATCCAGCCGTTTGTAAATATTGTGGATGATTTAGTTTTTCCATCGCTTCACTGGCAATTAGATATGAAATTAATATACCTAACATACCAAAAGTAAAATTAGAAATATTACTTAAATCTGGTAAGGCAGGAATATAAGAACGAAAAACGTTATAAAGAAAAATCAAAGATCCCGCTAAGATAAAAGGAATAATTTTTTGCATTGAATCAGCAATGGTTGCAACCCAAGGCTTATTTACAAATTTTTTCATTGAAGGGGCAGCTTTGTTAGAAAGCCAGTCAATAATATTGTTCATAATTGATAATTTCTCCTATTTCTTAAACAACGTTTTCTGAATAAATTCAATTAAGCCTCGTCCATCAATCATTCCGTAAATTTTTTCAGGAATGACTTCTACTGGAACTTGGTACGGTTGGGCTTCTTTTCTAAAAGTTTCTAACTTTTGAGAATAATGCGGCCCAATCAGCAATCCATCAATAGAAGATAAAAATGATGAAACTTCTGTTTCACTTCGTGCTTCTATCTGATAATTTATACCTAATTTCTTAGCTGCTTTACGTGCACTAGTAGCTAAAAAGCCACTGGACATTCCCATACCACAGACCAATAAAATTCTTTTTGACTCGGACATGTAAATTTCTCCTCTATAAGTAATATGATTATCCAACAAGTTTTATTATCATAATACTTAAATATTTTTTCTTCTTATTTTTTTCCAGCAAAGAGGAAATTACTAATTTCCTAAGTCACAGAAAAAATAGAGTTGACATGATAATTTTTTAATATAAGAATATAAGTTATTGGAGTTTAAAATCAGTTAAGGGAGGTTAAACATGCAGGATAAGTTAAGCGATCTTATTAAAGTTCTTTTAGATTCAGAATCTGCGGTTACCAGTAAAGATTTGGCAAATGAATTACAGGTTTCAGATCGCACAATAAGAAACTATATTCAAGAAATCAATGGCTTAAATGATAATAATATTATTTCCGCCAATGGTTCCGGCTATTATATTTCTGATAGATTAGCTATTACAGAGCTGTTACGCGTTAGTTTGAAAGTTGGATCACATATACCACAAAATAATGAAGAAAGATTTACTTATATAGTTCAAAAATTACTGCGAAATAATTCTTTGGACACATTTAACCTGGCAAATGAACTTTACATTTCATACTCTACATTGAAAAGATCACTTAATTATATTAATAAAAGATTAGATCAGTGGAATGTTAAAATTATCTCTGCTCATGATCAACTATATTTGTCTGGAAAAGAAAGCAATAAAAGGAAACTGTTCAGCTACTTAATCTATCGAGAAAATACTGGAAATCTATTAAATAGCAACTATTTAGAAAAATATTTTGGTAAAGAAACCTCTTCTAAGTTACAATCAATGGTCGATAAAGTGATCAAAAAGTATGAATTACAAGTTAATGAGTTTTCATACAATAATTTGTTATTACACTTATTGGTTCTTATCTCAAGATTGTCTATGGGCAAAACTATTAATCATTCCGTTGCTACTGACAACGCTGAAATTGGGCCATATACTATTGAATTAGCAAAAGCAATTAAAAAGAGCTTCTCAACCGATCTGACCTCTCCAGAAATTAGAGAAATTGATATTTTATTTAAAACCCATACAAATTTGTATTCAAAAATTCAGAGTAAAAATATTTCCAATAAAACTTTAATGAAAAATATTAATATAATTACCAAAAAGGTAAAAAACATGTATTTAGTTGATCTTAGTTCTATTAAATTTGTTCAACCTTTTGCGATTTATTTATATAATCTACTTTATCGTTTAAGACATAATTTTGTTCACTATAATCCTATAAAAACAAATATCAGCAATAATTTCCCTTTAATTTATGACATTGCAACTTATGTTGCATTCTTAATTGATAAACTTTGGGAAGTCAAAGTTCCTGAAGATGAAATCAGTTTTATTGCTCTTCCTATTGGTGCAGAAATTGAACGTCAAAAGCATAATCCGGAAAAGTTAAGGACTGTACTCATAGTTCCCAGCTATTTGATGTTCAGAGAACAAATACATGATTTTTTTAGGCGTAATTTTACCAAGGATATTACAATTGTGAAGGAAACTGATAAGATTGATAATAAAGATGATTTTGAATCTTATGATCTCATTTTCTTTATCATGCTCCCAGACATTAAAAGTAACATAAACCCCAAGTGCGTCTTTCTTAGTCCATTTGATCTAAATAAACAAAAATTAAAAATTCAAACTGCTATTGATAAAGCTACCTTAAACAGAAAAAAAGAAATGTTTAAGTCTAAAGCTTTATCTTTTTTTTCAAAAGATTTGTTTTGGAATGTCAGCGAAAAAATGGCAAAAGAAGAATTAATCAAAAAAATATATCATAAAATGAAATTGTTGGGCATCGTCAATAAAACATTTTATGATGAAATCCTGCAAAGAGAATCAATGGGCCCTACGGCATTCAATAATGTAGCTATAATTCATCCCATGAATTATGATTCTTTTCAAACTAAGGTAGCAGTTGTTTTATCTAAAGGAGGAATAAAATGGGATAACAAAATTGTAAATATGGTTTTCATGATTTCAATCTCAAAACAGTACAAGGATGATTTTCGCAATATATATGAAAATTTAATAGATTTTCTTTCTAATAAGAATACGTTTGCCCAAGTTCTTAATGCCCAAAGTATTGATGAGTTTTACAAAGATCTATTATTATAAAATATAAAATCAATCAAAAAAGTGCTCCTGATAATTAGATTATATGTCTAACTATTTAGAAGCACTTTAACTATATAAATTTATTTACCTTTTAAAGTCTTTAATTATAAATCAGCTAAATTCTTCTTCTTGGGAGCATTCTTAGGACTATCAGCGTCATTCTCCTTATAGCCAAAGAAGTAAGTTAAAGCAAATGCTGCAATAATAGTAACAATAGAAGCAATCCAGAAGTTCAACAGGTTATTAGGATTGCCTTGTCCGGCTTTAGGAACAAAGGATGGAAAACCAATCAAGCTACCAGTAAAACCATACATATCAACTTTAAGCAGACCGTTGACCAGGCCACCAATGGCAGCACCGAGGCTGGAAGTCATAAATACACGACCATACTTTAAGTTAACACCGTACATTGCCGGTTCAGTAATACCAACAGCGGCGGAAATAGCTGCACTAAGGGAGAGGCCCTTTAGGTCAGGATTGTGCTTAGTCTTAAACCAAACTGCAAGAGCGCCAGCACCTTGTGCAATCATCGTTACTGAAACAATACCGTTTAAAATACTATGTCCCGTTGCAGCAATATCATTCGCAATAATTGGCACTACTGCCCAGTGCAGTCCGAAGATAACCAGTATCTGGTAAAGACCACCGATAATGAGACCAGAAAGTGCAGTGTTGACTGTTAGTAACCATTGCAATACTTTGGCAATTCCCGTAGAAATAAATGAAATTACAGGACCCACAATAATTAAGACCGTCATCCCTACTAAAAAGATTTCTACTAAAGGAGTAAAAATTTGTCTTAATGTGACTGGCATCCACTTTTTAATCCATGGTTCAATCTTAGCAGCCATCCAAGCCGCAAAAATCATTGGGAAAATCGAATAAGTATATTGCGGAATATGAATTGGAATACCAAAGAAGTTGGCATTAATACCTACACCAGCTAGAAAGTAACTGAATTTACCGCTGGCATAAATTTTTACTAAATCAGGGTAGATCAGAAAGCCACCGATAATAGAAACAACTACAGGATTAGAACCTAATCTTTGAGCAGCAGTAAAGCCGACAATTAAAGGCAGGAAGTAAAACGACGCATCTCCCATCGCATTGATAATAGTGTATGTTGGAGAAGCCGTAGACATGTGGCAAAAGTTAGTCAAGATGTTAAGAATACCTTTTAACATACCACTGGCGGCCAGCAAACCAATTACAGGCATCATAGAACCGGTAATTACGCCTATTAACTGGAAGAAACCATTTTTAATCTTGCCACCAAGAGATTGGTTAGCTGCTGGAGCTGGAGCAGCAGGTGCAGGCTCACCTTGTCCGGCATATTCAGGCCCGAGTAGCTTAATTAGTTCATCGTAAACATCTTCTACCGTTTGCCCAATAACTATTTGATATTGGTTATTAGCACGGGTAACATCTATTACACCTTTAATATTATTAACCTCGTCATCCTGCGGAATACTATCATCATTTAAGGTAAAGCGCAGACGGGTAAAGCAGTGCATAACGCTTTTAACATTATCAGCGCCACCAACCGCCTTAACAATTTCACGTGCCGTAGTTTGGTATTTATTTTCATTTTTGTTAGCTGCAGCTGGTGCTGCTTTAGCTTGTTTCAACGTGATAGTGGCTGCAATTTCACCAGCAGCTTTAGTGCCCAGAGCAAGATCGATACCAGCTAAAACATCAGCGGTATTAGTAATTGCCAAAATCACTGTATCATCTTTTTGGGCATCTTTAATCGCTTGCAGATCCATTGTCCCCAGTTGCTGGCCAGCTTTTACTTCAGAGCCGGCTGCCACTTGCAAATCAAACGGCTTGCCATCAAGTTCAACGGTATCTATACCTAGGTGAATCATCACTTCCACACCATCCGCAGTTTGCAAACCAAGTGCGTGCTTTGTTTCGGCAACCATTACCACCTTCCCAGTTACAGGCGAAACTATTTCTCCTGCGCTGGGTTTAACGGCAAATCCTTCACCTAGCTTCTTCTGAGAAAAAACCGGATCATTAACATCCTCCAGGTTAATGACCTCACCGGCAACAGGTGCCAGTATTTTAATCGTACTACTCATATTTTAGCCTCCAGAAAATTACAACATAAAAGGTCAGTCACATATACTGATAACGCTTTCCTTAAAATTATAGTTCTTGTATAGACAGGTGTCAATAAATTGCTTATTATGTTGTTGTAACAAAAATTTTTTTATTTTTTATTGGTCTAGACAGGTAAAAAATAAACGTAAGGTGGTATGATTAGTGTTAAAAGGTGGATAACTAATAATGAGAGCTAAATATTTACAAATAGCAGCGGATCTAACAAATAAAATAAAGCACAAACAATATGTTGTCGGTGATTTTTTACCGAGTGAGCCTGCTCTGTCAGAGCTTTATAATGTTTCACGTGAAACAATTAGAAAAGCTTTAAACGAACTCTTAGATGCTGGCATAATTCAAAAAATAAAAGGAAAGGGCTCAGTAGTTATTAATGCAGCAAGGATTGCCTTCCCTATTTCTGATATTGAATCTTTTGACGAACTGAACAAGCAAAAGCAAATGCATGCTGCAACGAAAATATTGGCCTTAGAAGATGCCCAGATGCCTTTTATAATCCGTAAACATTTATCCTTAACAGAAACTGCCGCAACATATGTAGCCCGTTTACGGTTAATTAATCAGGAGCCAATAGTAGTTGACGAAGATTATATTTTAAAAAAATATGTACCTGACATATCAGCTAGCCAGGCAAAAAGTTCTTTATACCACTATTTTGAACATGATTTAGGACTTGAAATCGATTATGCCACTAAAACTATTACTGTAGAACCGGCAAGTAAAAATGTAATGGCGCAGTTGCACCTTACCGATACTAACTTAGTGGTGGTTGTGCGTAGTTTAACTTATTTGAAAGATACATCTTTTTTTCAGTACACTATTTCGCAACACCGGCCCGACAAATTTAAATTTGTAGACTTTGCCCATAGAAAAGCACAAAATGGAGGACTTATATTATGAGTTTAGCTGACAAAGTAATTTATCAAATTTATCCTAAATCTTTTTACGACAGTGACGGTGATGGTATCGGAGATTTAAGGGGAATTATCGAGAAAATCCCCTACTTAAAAAAACTAAATATCGATATGATCTGGTTTAATCCCTTTTTTGTGTCTCCTCAAAACGATAATGGCTATGACATCGCAAATTATTACGAAATCGATCCATTATTTGGCACAATGGCCGATTTCGAAGAATTAGTCGCTAAGCTTGCGCAAAACCACATTGGTGTGATGCTCGACATGGTTTTAAATCATTGTTCCACCGATCACATTTGGTTTAAAAAGGCGTTAGCTGGAGACGAATATTATCAAAAATTTTTCTACATTAGAGAGCCTAAAGCAGATGGCAGTTTACCTAACAATTGGACATCTAAGTTTGGTGGGCCAGCCTGGGCCCCATTTGGCAAAACCGGCAAGTATTACCTTCATTTATATGACAAAACTCAAGCTGACCTCGACTGGCATAATCCTGCAGTTAGAAAAGAACTATTTAAGGTCGTTAATTTTTGGCGTGACAAAGGGGTCAAAGGCTTTCGTTTTGACGTGATTAATGTTATTGGCAAAGATGAAAAACTCACTGATGCGCCTAAAAACACTGCTAGCAAGTTAATGTATACAGACCAGCCGATAGTGCACCAATATCTAAAAGAATTAAATCAAAAAACTTTTGGTCAGGAGCCAGATGCGATTACTGTGGGAGAAATGTCCTCAACAACTGTTGCCAATTCCGTTGCTTACACTAGAAAAGATAATCACGAATTATCAATGGTTTTCACATTTCATCATCTAAAAGTTGATTATCAAAATGGTCAGAAATGGACCAAAATACCTTTTGACTTTTCCGCTTTAAAAAATGCTCTTAATAAATGGCAGATTGGAATGAGTCAAGGTGGTGGCTGGAATGCCCTGTTTTGGAATAATCACGACCAGCCATGGGCGCTGAGCCGTTTTGGTGATCCCATTCATTTTCGGGAAAAATCCGCTGAAATGCTGGCTACCGTAATGCACTTATTACGCGGCACCCCTTATATTTATCAGGGCGAAGAAATTGGCATGATCAATCCTAATTACCAAAAAATCACGGATTATGTCGATGTCGAAACACTCAATGCTTATGATGAACTTAAAAAGGAGGGCTTAAGTGACGCCAAAGCTCTGGCAATTATTCAGGCAAAGTCTCGCGATAATAGCAGAACGCCAATGCATTGGGATAACACCGTTAACGCAGGCTTTACTACTGGAACTCCGTGGCTAAAGCCAAAAGATCAAGAACAAATTAACGTTGTGGCTGAACTTGATCATGGTGAAATTTTCCCATATTATCAAAAACTGATTTACTTAAGAAAACATTATCCTATCATCCCTAAGGGAAGCTATGAACCCATTGACTTGAACCATCCACAAATTTTTGCTTATTGCAGACTTTACCAAGGACAAACCTTACTAGTAGTTAACAATTTTTATGGTCAAAAAGTGACGTACGGTTTACCTGCTTCTTATAAAGGGCAAAAAGCACAAACTCTAATTAGCAACTACGATAAAAATTTACAAGAGGTGCCTGAAACTTTAGCTTTACAACCATATGAATCACTGGCTTTATTAATATAGCTTAATGCAAAAAGAAAGACTGACCTGTCAGCCTTTCTTTTTATATTTTCTGTACTAGTTAAAATCAAAGTTAAATTCTTGAATAAACTTGATAAACTGGTAAACAATTCTTTTTTCATTATTTTTCTGCGTAATGGCTACTAAATCAACTTGTGGCTCCCAATCAAGAGGAACATAAACAGAATTTTCATTCAAATGAGGATAGAGGCAATACAGTCCGAAAGCAATGCCCTGCTCAGCTTTAATTAAAATATTAAGAGCAGATAGATCATTAACATATGTAATATGCATTTGATTATTTATATGCATTACTTTATTTTGTAAATTAATTAGATCCTCTGCTGCCCAATTGTTATCAAGAAAAAGCATTTTTTCATTTTGGAAATCCTCTAATTCAAGTTTATTCTTCTGACATAAAGGATTCTTTTCAGGAACAATTGCCTTAAATGTCTCAGTCTCAATATGATAACTTTTTATATTATTTAAATCTGCTGCATCCCGTCCCGTAGTGATAATAACATCTATTTCTCCCGATAAGACTTGTTGCTTCAATTCGTTGTGATTCAAACTAATAATTGAAAACTTAGCTTTGGGATACATTTGCTGAAAATTTTTAATCCAGATTGGAATGTACATATCATTAAAAGGTGTATATGAGTAGCCTATTATTATTTTATAATTATCAGCCAAGTCTTTCTTTTGAATATCTTGTACAGCTGAATAGTAGTTATTAATTAGAGGTCTGATTTTTTGGTAAAAAGCTTTGCCGTCTTGAGTAACATTTACATAACGTTTATTACGATTAAATAGTTTTACACCAATTTCATTTTCAATTGCCTTAATATCATGAGAAACCGTCGGTTGAGTCACATGAAGTGCTTTTGCTGTTCTAGTATAATTGCGAGTTTCAACTAAATTAATAAAAGCTTCTAATTTTTTTATATCCATTTTTTCTTATAAATAATTTCTATTATTAATAACTGATATTGATTTCACTTATAAGTATAAATAAAATATACTAATTCCGAAAGCGATAACAATAAAATTTAATATTTTAGAGGTAAAACTATGAGTCAATATAGCGCAGAAGAAAAAGGCTTTCACGGCATAATTAAAGCTGTGATTGACGTTGATGAAAATAAAAACAAAATTAAGCAGATTTGGGCTGAAAATGTTACGCCGAATACGGTAGGTGCAGCGGGAATTGCAACTTGGCTGGAAAAAGCCAATGAAGAAAATTCCGTTGAAGTTGACGCAATTTCAGGTGCTTCAATTTCAACCGGTGCTTTAAGAAAGGCTGCTATCAAGGCTGCTAATGAAGCAGGAATAAAGACAAAAGCCGATGTAGATGCTGTATCGGGTGCCTCGCAACCTGATTCTCACACAAAAGAAAACGGTATTCCTGAGATTGCAAATTATCCGTTACTTAAAGAAACAGTTACCGATTATGATGTAGACGAATATGACGGTGAATATGATTTAATTGTCGTAGGCTCCGGTGGTGCCGGTCTAGCCGCTGCTGCTACAGCCGCAGAAAATCACGCTTCTGTGATGGTAATTGAAAAGCAAGGCATCGCTGGTGGTACAACTAACTATTCCGGAGGTGTCATTCAAGCAGCGGGTACGGAATTACAAAAAGAATCTACTAAATATCAAAATGATTCTCCTGAAAATCATGAGCAGGAATATTTAAAAGCAGGTGAAGGTCGTGTTTACCAAGATTTAGTACATGATTTTACTCAAAATTCTCCAAAAAATATTGAGTGGCTGGCCAATATGGGTATTAAATGGACGAATGTCTACGGACACACTGAGATTCCTTATGCTAAAGATCATTTTGCGGATCGGATTCATGTTTATGAAAATGGCGGTGCCAGTGGCAACGGTATTATTTTAACCCAACATCTCCTCAAATATGCTTTAAAACAAGGAGCAGAAATTACTTATAATACTGCTGTAATAGGATTAATTACGGCTGGAGATGGCAGTGAGCGCAAGGTTATTGGTGTTGTTAGTGAAGGAAAAGACCATCAGCTTAAATATTTAAAAGCACGCCGTGGAGTTATTCTGGCAACAGCCTCGATTGACCAAAATGTAGCATTAGCTAAGGACTTGAGTCCTCAACATTATGAAGATGTTAAAGCTCATCATTGCTGGTCTGTCTTAACAGATCAAGGTGATGGCATTGTGATGGGCATGGCAATTGGTGCAGCCGTTACCGGCTTTGGCGGAACAATTGATTTTGATGCCAGAACCGGCAATGGTACTGATGACCGTGTTCCTACAATCCCTTCAATTTTTGTTAATGGCAATGGCTTAAGATTTGTTAACGAAGATGCAACTTATGCTTATGAATTCCGGGCAATTTTCAACCAGGAAAAGCAACTAGACAAACCAACTTATCAGATTTTTGGTGCAGATTCTATTAATGAAAAAACTAGTCCATGGAACCCAGAATCACTAGAGAGCGATGTCAAAAGCGGTTTGGTAGTTAAAGCCGATTCACTCGAAGAATTAGCAGACAAAATTAATGTTCCTAAAGCAAACCTTGTTAACAGCGTTAATACTTGGAATAAAAATGCCGCTAATGGCGCGGATCCAGAATACAATAGAACAAATGGTGTAAGACCATTTTCCGGACCTTACTACGCATACCGCAACACTCCAGGCAATTTAGGCGCTTTAGGTGGACTAAAGATTAATAAGAAATGCAACGTACTTGATGTTTATAATCAACCTATTACGGGCTTGTACGCAGCAGGACTAAATGCCGGCGGCTGGCTTGGCTCATACTATCCTGGTTCTGGTACAGCTATCGGTGGCATCGTTCATCAAGGCCGGCGTGCAGCAAAGTCAGTATTAGGGTTAGAATAAAGGATTTAAAAATGCTAACAACACAAATTAACAATTTCAAATGGCAGGCAGATTTTGATGTTATAGTTATTGGTTTTGGAGGAGCTGGTGCTACTGCTGCAAGGTTCGCTGCTGACAACAATTGCAAAGTGCTTTTAACAGATGTTGCACCCGTTGGCCACGAAGGTGGTAATACTCGTTATTGTGGACAAATGATTGCAGGTACTAAAAGCAAATCTTCTTATCAAAAATACTATTCCAAAATGACAGCACCCTTTGATCTTAATCAAAAAATCATAGATACTTTTGTTGATGGCGTAGCTGATATGCCTAATTACTTAAAAAAATACCTTCATGTTGAACCTTTCAGCTTTTTAGCACATCCAGACAGACCAGCAGTTCAATCGGTCAAAGGAGATTTCCCTGATTATCCTGACTATCCGGGAGCTTCCGACTATGACTTATACACTGTACATGATGGGCAGCAAATTGAAGACGGAGCTTTGTGGAAAGTACTCAGAAATGAGGTCATGAAACGCCTTGATCGTATTACCATTTGGTATGAATCTCCGGCTATTCACTTAATGCAAGACTCAACCGGCAAAGTCATAGGAGCAGTGATCAACAGACATGGACAAGAAGTATATGTCCACGCCAAAAAAGGTGTTGTTCTCACAGCCGGGGGTTTTGAAAACGATCCTAAACGAATTCAGGATTACTTAGGTGTTCCTAAAATGGTGCCAATGGGTACTCTATATAATAAGGGAGATTCTGTCAATTTAAGTATTGAAGTTGGTGCTGATCAATGGCATACCAGTGTTTACAATGGCGGTGGCTTATATCACGGTTTGACTTATGCAGTTGCAAATGGCCAGCGTGGCCTTTTAGCATACACTTGGCCGGAACTATACACAGGCAGCATTTTTGTTGTAGGTAATGATGGTACACGTTACTTTGCAGAAGACCAGCATTCTAAAGCCGGCTATCTGTTTATTCATGGCTTTGGCAGACACCCATATTTGACTACACAATCTTGGATTATTTTTGATCAAAAGCAAAAAGCCAAATTGGAAAAATTACAGGATGGTGCATTACAATCTGCTTTAAATAAAGCAATTACAGCCTCCTCTATTAGTGAACTTGCCGCAAAACTTAATTTTAATTCAACCATTTTTAACAACACAGTTAAGGACTTTAACGAACTTGCAAAATTAGGTAAGGATTATTCATTTAGCAGAAATGGCCAGACAATGACCCCACTTGATGATGGACAAATATACGCAATTAAGTTGCAGCCTGCAGCTTTAAACACTCAGGGAGGTCCACGCAGAAACGAAAAAGCTAAGGTTTTAAAGCCAGATGGCTCGGCAATTAAGGGCTTATATAGTGCTGGCGAAGCCGGTAGCATAACCACTAATCAATATCAAGCTGGTCAAGATGTTGCAGAGTTGTTGATATTCGGTAAAATTGCTGGAGAAAATGTCGCTCAAGAACCAGGAGAAAAAGTAGAAAATGTTGCCCCACTTGACCCTAAAATTCTAGCTAGTGACGAACAAACAGAAAACTACCAGCTTGGTGCGAATCAGTTTCTTGGTAAAAGTGATCAGGGCATGGGAAATGAGTTTGTGGTCAAAGTAACAATGGATAAAAATAACCAAAATATCCAAGATATCAATGTCATCAAACAAAGTGAAACTAAAGAAATTGGCCAAAAAATCATTAAACCTTTGCTTCACAACATTATTGGATCCAATTCAACCAATGTTGACGCGGTTTCTGGGGCTTCGCTGACCTCGAAAGCTGTTAAAAGCGCTGTAGATGACGCATTAGCAAAAATTAAATAATATAATTTCTTTATAAATTCTAAAAATTAAAATAACCACTTTTACTTCAATTAAAAGTAAAGTGGTTATTTTGATATTAGCTAGCAAGTAGAAGCACTTTACAACTACGGCCATTACCCTCTTTAAATGATTGTATGAAGTTTATTCATCTAGTAATTTAAATAGTCTGCTTCTAAGCTTACTTGTTTGGACTGACCATGAATAATGTCTTTGATATTTTTCTCTGCATAATCAAAGCGTGAATGATCGAAAAATTTATAGCCGTTTTTTTGAAAATTACCAGGGTGATATTTACCTGCCAAATCGTATATACCGTTAAATATAATTTTGCTTATTTTTCATTACACCATTGTCATATAGTGTATCTTTAATCCAGTCACTCATCGCTGCCCTACCAAATTTCCATAATTTCTTTAACTTCCTCTGGGTCTGGGTTAAGAACTCCATCTGATACGCTTTCAACATCTTTTTTAATTGGGTCTTAACCTTCTAGATGACTAGCCACAATAACTCCTCTTAGCTCAAAATACATAGCTTTATCAGACACATAAACGCCCTGAATAGTTTGTTTTTCACCGTTAATATCAAGTTTATATTCTTTGGACTGTAACATATTTAATAGATCGCCAGCTCTTTAATTTAAATAGATTGCAAAAGCATTAAGCACTCTTACTGACTAGTTTTCAGATGATTTAGCTACATTAATATCCCAAAATTTATCCTTCAATTGCTGACATACATTATTTGTTTTTTTAATTTTCTTCATTTAGCCAGTAAATTCGACCATCATCCGTTCTCTTTAAAAGATGATTTTCAATTAAATCTCGCCTTCTGGTAACATAATCAGCCACATAACGCATTAAAATTAAATTTACTTCCTGCTCAGAATATTTTTTTGCTGGTTCAAATTTAGTTGCCAAATATTGTAAAATCAACAGCCGGTTTTTAGCCTTACCAGGCCAAACTTTAACAACTCCATCATTATCAACATAGCGCATTAATACTTCTTTATTCTTCATTTTCTCCATTTAAATTAATTATCCGATCAAACAACGACTTTTCAGCGGCAGAAATTTTATGAGCCACTTCAATTACCGCTAAATTAGGCTTTTTTAATAACGTTTTATGAATTGCAAGTGACAGTTCTGGGTCAAGCGCGCTAGTAGCTTCATCAGCGAGCAATACTGGCCGTTCAGAGAGAAAAGCACGTGCAATTTCAATTCTTTGGATTTGTCCTCCGGATAAATTTGCCCCCTTTTCACCAACCTGATAATCCCAGCCTTTTTCATCCACGAGTTCAGTTAGTCCCGCCGATTCAACTGCTTTAGCCAAATTTGCTGGAGAAACTTTCCGCCCCAGTAAAATATTAAATTTGATTGTATCATCAAAGATAAACGGCTTTTGGTTAACGTAACTGAAATTATCGTGGGCTTTGGTCCAGTTGCCAGTGACATCTTCACCATCAATATAAACATGACCTTCACTAGGTTTAATTTTACCTAACATTAAATTTAACAACGTAGTCTTTCCCCAACCACTAGGTGCCATGAGCAAGATTTTTTCATTAGGTGCTACAGCAAGATTAAGATGAGTGAAAATTTCTCTGCCACCTTGACTGTATGTTGTATCTTCAACTTTCAAACCAGTAAATTTACCAGTTTTTGCATTTTTAGTACTGTCAGCTGAAAAAGACAGAGCCTGCTCTACTTTATCCCACATTGGTTTAGTAGACTTGATTGCATTCAATTGTTCAAAAATATTAACTATCGGGTTAATAAATTGATTGGATAGTTGCACTATCATAATTAAGGTACCAACACCGATCTGTCCTTGCAGCATTAAGATGGCACCTACTAGAAACGGTAAAATAAAGCTAAAAATATCTGCAAAAGCCATAATGACTTCTCCCGCTGCAGCTTGTGTGAAGTTTAAGTTCTTTAATGCTTCTTCCATTCTTTTGGCACTATTAACCACTTTACTAATAGTCGAACTTTGGGCATCGTATAAGCCGACAGTCTGCGCTCCGTTTAACCCGTCATTCACACTCTGAGTGTATGCGATGTTATTTGTCTCCCAAACTTTTGCTTTTGCTTGAATTGTTTTGGTAAAAGCCCTTTGCACTAGTCCAGGAATTAAAGTAGTTACCATAAAAATTAAAGTTAAAATCCAGGAATTGATTAAACCAACTACTACTGATAGCAAAAAAGATACTAATTCTGCAATGATCATTAATTCATTTGTAGTCTTAGACGTCTCAATCTGTTTAAGATCGTTCGTCATCAGACTTAAACCATCCTTTTGTGAGTCACTGCGTTGTTCAATCAAGTAGCTCATCGTTTTGTCTTTAAGATAAACATTGACATCCTGAATAATAGCGTACTTGATATAACGGTATACAAAATTAGACAACATAATAATTAAGATTGTTGCAGCACCAATGCCGGCAATTCTAATTAAATTGCCGCTGTCGCCTTGACGATATTGCGCTGCATTTAACATGATCTTAGTGACATATGCAATTACCACATTGCCAAATGCCATTACTATTGCTAAAAGTGTGTAGGCAACGAGTTTCCATTTAGGTGCAAATTTTAATGAAGATTGCATTTTTCTACTCCTTCTTTATTATTAAAACGGTTAAGATATTTTTTTGATTAAACATATTAAAGCATGAATTATTTTTCTCGCTTTTTTATTTCTCATATATGAGAAAAAAGTGCATAATATCTTAAAAAGGACGAAATAACATGCAGTCAGGGAATGAATTTAAACAATTGCGAAAAATGCAGCATATTACCCTTAAAGAAGCTGCCGCAGGCATTTGTTCCATTCAAATGCTTTCTCGCTGGGAAAATAATCAAGGACACATGGATTTTAACCGGGTGTTAAAACTGTGCGAAAGAATTAGTTTATCCGCAACTGAATATATTGCGCTTGCTAAACTCGACCCAAAGGATCATATTGCGCTTATTTTAGAAGAGTCTTGGAGTAACCACGACAGAGATTATTTGGAAAAACTGGCTCAAGCGGCATTAAATAAATATCAGTCAAGTCAAGATCCTTTTGACCTTGACTATGCAGCAATCGCCTGCAGTTTGTATTATAAAACTTCACAACACAACATCTTTCCTATAGCCCAGCAAAATGAATTAAACCACCAATTAAGTAAGATAACTGTTTGGGGTCATGAATTTCTCTCACTTTTTGCCAATGTTATCCCTATTATTAGTCCCAGAATCATTTACCAAATCTCTGTTCAGGTTATCAGTAATATTTCTTTTATTAAAAAAGCAGGAGAAGGTACATTTCATTTTGGTATAGCAGCTCTATTTGAAGCTGTAATTGGTTTAATTACAAATAGTCAGTTTAAATTTGCAGATAAACTGCTAACACGAATAAACCAGATTGACTTACCAGATAACGAAATGTTGTTAATTGTTGGGCGCAAATTTTTAAATGCAATTCTTACATTCCACAATACTGTCAATGATGAAGCAGCTGTCTCAATCATTCATTTTTTAACTAATATGGACATGCAAACTACGGCTGCTTATTTTCTGCAAATATTAAATCAGGTTAAAGCTTTAAACTAATCATAAAATTTATTAAATAAGTCTTCGATATCAATTCTTTCAACTGCGTATTGAATATCGGCTTGCACTAGGTTTACTAGCAGCTGAGTCAGCTTATCCTGCTCAATTTTTTCTAGAGGAACTAATATCAGGTTATTAGGCAAAGTTTCGTAATCATAATTGGCTAGCAACTTAGTCGTTTCAGGGGTAGACTGCATCTTTAAATACCGTTTATTTTGCTTTTTATTGTCTAGATCTTCAATAATGTGTCCCTTACCCATAAACAAGACCCTGTCAGCATACTGCTGCAAGTTAGACAAAAGGTGTGAAGCCATAATGATCAACTTGTTTTCATCCTTTAGTTTAAGAAGCATCTGTGAAATTAAAGCTACGTTCTGCGGATCAAGTCCATTCATTACTTCATCTAACAACATTACAGGAGAATCAGCTGCTACTACCATTGCAAAACAAAGTCGCTGTTTCATCCCCAAAGAATAAGTCTGCACCTTCTTATCCACGTAATTTCCCATTTGCAAGTCACTAATTATTTGCTCAACGGGCTTTTCAGAATTGTGCCAAAGATCAGCGTATAAATTAAGATGATCTCGTCCAGTCATAAAGGGAAACAGGTCGCTTTGTTCAGGAAACGAGCAGATTTCCTGGTGTAATTTAATCGTGTCTTTTTGTGTTTGATAACGTGTATTTTCATATTCAACAAACCCTTTTTGCGGCGTCAGATTATGCAAAATAACGTTGATCAAGGTCGACTTCCCCGTACCATTAGGCGCTACGAGACCAACGATCTCGCCCTGCTTAAATTCCAAGTTAACATCGTCTAAAACAACGTTCTTTCCAAATGCCAATGTGACATCTTTTATTTTTAACATTTTAATCACCTCGTCTAACTAAAGGGATGCTTTTAATTTGCGTGAACAAAAACAGTAAAATTTCAATGACAAGTGCCAGACAAATGAGTGGCCCTAAGCCAGCAGTAAAGCCCCATCCGGGTGCATCCATCAAATAAGCCAAGTTACCGGTAATACTGTCACCGATAGAAAAGTAAGTCATAGGCCATTTTTCCAAAAACGGGTAAACAAAACCCATACCCAATGAGAAGTAAAGCATCTTCGCACTGATAGCAAACAAACTGCTAAGCATGCCGGCAACATATTCGTTACGCAAAACGATTGATAGCAGAATTGTCAACCTGATAAAGATAAATGAAATAATGATTGCAAAAATGATAAACTGCAAATAATACATACCTAGTGTTTCAGTCCTAAAGGTTGCTTTGAAGTTTATTTTGCCTAAATAATCAACAGTATTTAGTCTTAATGATCCCAAACCATATCTAGGTGCTATACAAAGAAGAGCAATTATCCCGGCTACTACAAAGTCAAGCAAAACCCCTACTTCAACAACTCCAGTTTTCAACCATAAAATGGTACGTTTACTTAAAGGAATATTTTCCAAGACCGTATAATATTTCCTGTCATTAGTCACAATGTCTGCAGCAAAGAAACAAACTATCACTACCATGATTAAGACTGTCCAGCCAGAAAGTGAGTTTTGAATTACTTGTAAGGCTGTGCGTTCTTCCAAAATATTTTTATTCAGCTCTGTTTGCTTATCCTTTTTACCGGCTAAAAGTGCGTTATACAAGTGATACGTCCGTTGATAGCCAAAATGACCATCCTGCTTAAAATTATCATTTTGATTGTACGCAGCTGGATACAAAAAGTTTTGGTTACCTTC
The DNA here is from genome assembly GCF_003693025.1 of Lactobacillus sp. ESL0261. NCBI lineage: Bacteria > Bacillati > Bacillota > Bacilli > Lactobacillales > Lactobacillaceae > Lactobacillus > Lactobacillus sp. ESL0261. The sequence goes on along the minus strand of NZ_REHN01000001.1, from coordinate 41,585 downwards.
TACAAAGATTAACTCGTCAATATATTGATAACGAGCACTGGCGTTTTTAGCATAAGCATCCCAGTCTTTTTTCTTTATAGCAAGCAATATTTTTTTATCATAAGATAAGACCTGTGGGTAAGTACTGACTGCGTCCACTGCCCCTTTGCTAGGAATAGAATAATAACCTGGCTTCTTGGAATAAGCAATCTCTTGCATGGCCACTTTCAGAAAGGCTGTATCATCAATATATTCCTTTCTGATAGGCTTGGCATCGACCTGTTCAATTACCTGACGGTTAGGCACACTGACCAGACTAAAATATAAAGACATAATCACAGTAGCAATAAACAATCCAATATTTTTGGGATTAACCAAAAAAGCCTTCAACTGAAAGAGGAAATAACGCCATTTCATCGTGCAATACCTCCTTTATTAACCAGGTGTCTGAACCAGATGATCAAAATAAATGACCAAACTAATAGGATACAGCCGCTGGTGACAAGGTTTAGCCCTGCAAATCCTGTTTTACTTGCCACAGTGCCATTAAGCACATCATTAACATTTAAATATGCAGATGGCAGCCAAGCAATAAATTTAAGCATTTTAGCAGGCAAATACGTTAATACATATAGAGCAATACCAATAAAGGTAGTGAGATATACATTTTTAGTCAACTGGTTAAGAAGTAAAGTTAAACTGGTCACAAATACTACCAATATTGCGGCATAAAATAAAAAGAGCAAACAATCTAGCCAGACAGGGATTGCTATTATTTTATTAAAGTAAAAAACGTTAGGGTAATTTAAACTGCGAAAGCCATTTCGTAAGCCGGCAAAAAGATATGCACCAACTAGTCCAATAAGTAAAGGACCCAAGGCTAAAGCCAAATTGATCATGGTTTTGCCTTTAACCTCATCTTCTACACGATAAGGGATATTGCGTAAAACCGTATCATGATCCAACTTAACCATCCACACATCATTAGAAATAAGCAAAATATAAAAGAAAATAAAAATAGCCACAAAATTGAGAATATAGATTAAATAAGTTGCTGATGCCTTTGAATTCATAACTGCAGGTATATGATGACGATAAAGATATTTATAGGTAACTAATTTTTGATGCAATTGATACTTGGGTGGAACGTTCAATGTGCTGGCGCCCAGATAATTATTATGGTAGCCATCTAACATGGTTTGAAATAACGTGATCGATCCGTCTAAATAAGTTTGGGGATCACTTAAAACTTCCCCATTTTGCAAACTGAAAATACAACCTTCCTGGGCATTTAAATTGTCATAAGTCTCTTTATATTCTTGTTTGCGTAATAAACTGCTGTCAAAATAACTGATATTAACCTCAAGAGAATCATAGTATGAGCGCCACTGACGGTAGTTATCTCCCAAGTTTTGAGCTTCAACCACTAGTACAAAGAGAACCATGAATAAAACCAAAGTGCTCATTAACAGAATGTTTTTCTTTGATTTGCGTGCAATATTAAAATTTGCCTTGAAATAAGTTCCTTTCATGGAAATGCCTGCCCGATTTACTAAAAATGAAAAGTAATTAACAATGATTTTATCATATTTTATTTAGCTTTATTATAGCTAAAAACAATAACTGCATTACTTTGCAAATATATTTTCAATTGTATAGTTTGTTTATTTTTAAAATAAAGCTAATTTATTGTACGCTATTTATAATAACAAATTTATAAACACTATAATATTTGCAATGAACTCAGCACAATTGCATCAACGATAATTGGAATTAAGAAAACAGGTGAATTTAGCCTTTAATTTTTATCATAAATAAAAAAACCGATAAATCATCGTTTAAAGCGTAATTTATTGGTTTTTGTCTTTTTACAACTATTTATTTAAGCGTCAGCAAATAATTATACCCATCATCAAAATCTATATTGTTTGCCAGGCGGTTTCCCGTATTACTGTAACCAGTAAATTTAAAGGCTAAATATTTTGCCTGACTGACTAAGGTTTTATCTATCTGCCATTTGATTGGTAAAATTTGCAAAGACTGCAAATGAGCAATATCAGTTACGTCCTTAGCAGCCACTACATTTTTAGATTCATCCAGTAATACTAGTTCTGCGTTATTAATTAAAACTGGAGCAGCCAGGCCATAATTAGTTAGATTAACTTGATAGTCAATATTCTGCCCATCTGCTTGATAGCTAATATCTTTAACTGCTAAGCGATAACCCAGATAATCCCTAATATATTCATACCAAGAACGACTTATTTCATTATCATTAGTATCTTTAAACCATGATTTTTGATATGGTAATTTATATTGGTCTAAAAGTGCAGGCGTTACTAGTTGCCGTTTCCAAGCACTCAAAGAATAGTCTTTGCCATCTTCTTTGTAATTATGAGCTATACTCAATGAAGTAAAATGATGAACTGCAAGACGGTGAGCAATCAGTGGTGCAGAAATTAACTGACCGTTATTGTCTGATGCATTGGCAGAACCCCAAATCATTTCACCGTCAACCGGTACAGTCTGAGATTGTTCTGCCATCGCCTTCCATTCAGCAGAATTAGGGTCTGCACCTGCAGTATTCCACACATGAGGGCGACCAATCAAGTAATCATCATGAAATCCAACTCTTTGCCAGTCAGAACTCTGGGGATCAACATTTCGTGACTTGATATTGTAATATCTGACTTGGATAAATAAATCTTTAGGAGTATTGGCTAATAATGCCTGCAGAATTGCTTTTTCATTCATACGGCTACGGGCTCCGCTGTCCCATTCTCCCCAAGCTCCAATAAATCCAGCTTGTAAATTAGCTATTTGATCACGATGCTGAGCAATCCAGGGAGCTAGTTGCTTAATATGTGCAACCACTTGCTCAGTTGTAGGTTCCTGAGATTTGGGATGAGCATCATCCCAAATATAGGCAAAACGTAATACAGCCTGTAAATGGTTTTGCTTCAACTTTTGGAAATATTGATCCATATTATTAAAGGCAGTTTGATCTAGTGGCTTATCTTTATAATCAGTCAGATAAAAGTATACTTGTGCAAGTCGCGGATTATCATCAGCAAATGTAGCTATCGCATTTTGCATTTGCGCTATTCCTGTTTTATCCGCATTACCCCATAGTCCCATGCCGGTTTTAACATTTAAATTTAACTCTAAGCGAAAGCCACGATCGCTATTGTTAACCATTTCTTGATTTTGCTGCTCTGTTAGAGGCTTTTCTTCATATTCAGAAATAGTTGCAGCCTTAACTGAACACAAATTTTGCTGATTTTGAAATAAAAGTAACCCTAAAAATGCAGTTATTAAAGTTAGCTTTTTAAATATTTTTTTCATGAGTTATTCCCCAGTTACAATTTAAACCAATTAATACCATCTGCCCACTGACAAACATTGGCAAGACGTGCTGTGCTGTTATTAGTAGCCTGCAGCCTAACTCCGACTTTATCAGGTTGATTATGTTTTATTAACGGGATAACCGTATTTATTTCTCGGTTAGTTTGTAAAGCACTTTTTTCAACGAAAGCCTTACCAATAATATTCTGCTGTTGATCTACAGCAAATAACTCTATTTGTTTCAAAGCCAGAGGAGCGGCGAAGCCGGTATTCTTCAGTGTGAGATAAACGGCAGCATTTAAAGTGGAGTTATAACTAATTTGTTTAACTTCTAAACGGTAGCCTAAATAATCTCGCAAATATTCAAAATAATTACGTTCAATTGTCTGATTCTTTTGATCCAAAAACCATGATTTTTGATACGGCCAATGCTTTTTATCTAATAAATCAGGCGTAACAGGAACATGCTTCCAATATTCAAATGAGCCCATTTGAGGAAATTTAAGCCCCTCTGGTTTGCCAGTTCTTTTTAATTCATTTTCTAAGGTCACATTATAATATGAATTAGTTTTTATCTCATGGTAATTATGCGCAATACTTAAGGTAGTAAAATGATTTTCAACCATTCTTTGTGTGGTCAATTCAGGATCTACGTATTTTGTTTTTAAATACATAGGATTGGCAAATAGCCAGATACTTTCGCCATCAACGATTGTCGTTTTTGAATCTCTTATTAATTGTTGATACTCATTCGAATCATGATTTTTACCCGCTGTATTCCACTCGTGTCCAATACCAATTAAAAAGTCATCGTGAAAACCAATTCGTTGTTCATTCTCTTTTTCAGCAACACCTATATTACGATTTTTTATATTTAAATAACGTACCTGTACAGTTAGATCTTGAGGAGAATTTAACAGCAAACTATGTAAAATTGCTGATTCATCAGTTGTCTCACGAGCATGGGCAGACCATTCTCCCCAAGGTCCAATAATGCCTGCCTGTAAGGCATGAATTTGCTTGCGATGTTCGTGGAGCCAGCCAGATAACTGTTCCAAGTGCTGCTCTACTCTCTGCACACTAGGAGCCTGTCTATAAGGCCTTTTATCTTCAGAAACATAAGCAAAACGAAGCAATGCTTTTAAATTTAATTTAGCCAGTTCCTCAAAAAATGCACTCATATGGTTAAAAGCTTGTGCATCCAGTGGATCATGCTGGTAACCTGTTAAGTAAAAATAGACTTGTACTATTTGTGGCTGATCGTCTGTATACAGTGATGCTTCTCTTTTTAACGCAGCAATAGCATCTTCATCCGCATATTCATATATGCTCTTACCCGTTTTTACATCCAAATAAACTTCAAAGCGAAAACCGCGATCAGGGTTTGTGAGTAAAATCTTCGTTTGATCTCCACTTAACTGCTTAGGATAATAATTTTCCATTTTTTCCTCCCAAACTAATTACCAGTACTTTCTCGCAAAATTAGTTTAACTTCCAGTAGCGTAGTAGCAGCACGCGCCTTATTTTCTAATATATCTTCTCTAATTAAATGGACAGCAGTTGTACCTAGGTCCTTTTCCGGAACTGAAACTGATGACAGTCTTGGAATGTAATATTTAGACATCTGAATATTATCGAATCCAATAATATGATAATCTGCTGGAGCACGAAAACCTTTTGTGTACAATTCTCTCATTATTCCAATTGCTATTTGGTCATTTCCAGCCAAAATTCCCTTAGGAAAAATAGGTAATTGGACAATTTGTTTACCTGCTTGAACGCCATCTTCAATACTCCAACCAGAAGTACTGATTGAGCATTCATCCTGATCATGCAGCTTCATCCACTCTCGGTAACAATTTAAGCGAACTTCACCTTTTGCCAGAGTCTTTTCTCCTTGCAAGTTAGTCATATAACGCGGACCGCCAACATATACGATATTAGTTTGGGCAAACTTTTCAAGTTGTGCTAAAGCTTCTTTTACCCCGGCAGTTAAATTAGCATTGACTAGTTTTACGGAATTATTTTTATATCTTGCCTCAATAATTACAATATTAGAGTTCAATTTTTTTAATTCAGTAATGGCTGATTCGGACAGACTACCGATAACAATCACGCCGTCCCAATAATATAGTCCGTCCCAAAATGAATTATCCAAAGATTTATTCAAATAGTAGATCGAACTTAACGTCATTTTCTCTTTTTTAAGTTCTTCAATAATCCCCTGCTTTACTTGCTGATAATACGTATATTCTGCTACTTGGTCTAAATTCATAGTTGTCAGCACGCCAATGACGGGACTCTTTTTACTTTTATTTTTTGTATGATAATTTAACTTTTTAGTAGCTGCCAAAACTTTTAAACGCGTTTGATCAGTTACACTTAGGGAAGCGTCATTATTTAAAATTCGTGAAACTGTACCAGCCGAAACACCTGCTAACTGAGCTACCTGTCTGATATTAGCCATTTTATTTTCTCATCTTTCATATTTGGTTATTATAACAGGTGCTATTAAAATTCGTTTTAAAAATATAAACTTTAGAACCTGATAATCTAAACACAATCTGCTATTACAGCATTTTTGCAATTATGCTATCAAATATTTTTTGTAAATCAAAGAAAATACGGTTGTATCATTATTGTCAATACATCCGCGTTTTCTCAATTTACCCGCTTAATTTTGCAACAGGCTTTTTTCAGCAGATAATCTGATTATATTTAAATTTCTATGTTTTATGCAACAACTTTTAAATTGAATAAAATAATAGCCAGTATTAGAACAAACCAAGTTGCTCTAGTAGAGTTCATATGTTTACGATCAAGTAGCCAATAAATAAAGGCAACTAGTAAAACTGGCAGTAGGGATGGCATAATTTGATTAAAAATATCCTGCAGCTTCATCGAAACTTTTCCAGCTCTAAAGATAAACGGGATTTTTAAAGTAATAACAGTTGGAATCAAAGCTCCTACAACCGTCACTCCTAGCAGGGTTGCTGAATCAGTCAATGCGTTAAGCTTAGAGCTCATTGAAGTAACCAGGTTGACCCCTTGTTTATAGGCAAATGGCATCCAAGTATAAGCCCAAATGTAGATAACGCCTAATGCAACCATCCATAAAATAGCACCAAACGGGTTGCCTTTAAGAGCCATGTATGATGCAATCGCACCAAAAATAGTGGATTGAACGGTACCTAATAAGGTGTCACCTACAGCAGCAAATGGTCCCATAAGTCCAGTTTTAATACCTCTTACACCATCAACTGAATCAATTCCCTCTTTTTCTTCCAGAGCAATGTCGACACCTTGGATAATGGAGCCCATATGCGGACTGGTATTAAAGTACTCAGACTGCACACGCATCATTTTCTTCATATCTTCAGGCTTATCACCATATAACTTACGTAAAATTGGCATTTGTGAACCAACATAGCCTGGAGCCATCATAGTTTCGTAGTTCCAGCTTAGTGCGGAGGTAAAAATCCAGCGTAAGTTAGCGCTACGAATATCTTTTTTAGTTAACTTATGACTCTGTGTTGTCGTAGTTTTTTCAGTAGTATTATTCTTCATCACCGGTAATTACTCCTTTATCATCAACACCCATTTCAGCAGCTTTTTCTGTATCTAAGCCATTGCTACCGCTACCAGACTGGTTTTTGTCATGAATGATAGAATTATAATGATTAATGGCAAAGCCGACTCCGACAAGTGCAACACCAAGCATCGGTACGTTTAAATAAGCAGCGGCTACAAAGCCAAAAATCATGTATGCACCAAATTTCTTAATAGGCAAGTAATGCATTAAGATAGCAATACCAACTGCTGGTAACATAGTTCCGGCAGATTTTAATCCACCCATTAGCCACTGTGGCATATAGTTCAGTACATTTTTGACAAATGCTTCACCAAAAATCAACACTAACAGTACAGGAACCGATCTTGAAAGCCCCCACGGAATAGCCCCATAAAGACTATTTCGTACAACAACTTTATCATCGTTACGATCGATTGCCTTATCTATTCTGTGTGCAAAATAGGTATTAGCAAAACGAGCCAAAATATCAAGTTGCACCATCAATAGACCCACTGGAATAGCAACACCAATACCATAGTTAATGCCTTTTCCTGAAATATGCGCAATTGCAGTACCTATGATTGCTCCGGTGGCATAATCAGGAATCGAAGCACCACCAAAGGTACCGACACCTAATATCATTAACTGCAATGTTGCTCCTACGGCCAAACCTAATTTCATATCACCAACAATTAGTCCTGCAATTAATCCAGCGTTAACTGGGTTACCAAAACCAATACCAACTGTGATAATTTCATTGATTTGGAAGAAAGCAAACAAAGACAGCAAAATTATTTGAACTACACTCAATGAATTCATTATTATTTCTCCATCCGTTTATTTAATTCAGACATAAAGTCTTCTCTAGGATCGTTGGGCACCATCTGGTGATAAAGCTTTACTCCCCGAGCATCAAGTTCCTTAAAAGCCTTTATTTCTTCGTCATTAACTCCCACGCTCTTGAACAATTGCAGTCTGCCTTCACCACTTGGCAAGTTACCAACATTAACTTCTTTAATTGGTACACCTGCGTCGACCATCTTAACCAGAGCCTCTGGTTCACGAGTAATAATAAATATTTTTTGGTCAGCATAGCGTCCTTGAACAATATTGTTACTTGCACGATCTGGTGGCAAAATACTTAAAGCTGCTTGAGTGGGACGAGCTAATTTTAAAGCTGTTTTTTCCAAGTCATCCTTAGATACTTTATCGCCAACGACCATTAAGCGTTCTGCACCTAATTGCCCAGTCCATACACGAGCCACTTGACCATGAATCAAACGGCTATCAACTCTCACATTAACTAACTGCACAATTCATTACCTCCTTCTTGTTATCGCTTACATTTACTTACACCAAAATTATAGTTTATATATTTTGTTTTGTAAACATAATTTTTTTTAGTAAACAAGATTGACATTAACCTGTTTTATTAATAAGCTAATCTTAAACATCTATTATTAAAGAAAGTGTAACGGTATGATTACAGTTCAACGATCAAAAAGTAATATTTCAATGGGCAAACCCACAACTGTAATAGTTAACGGTTTAAGAGTAGGAGGTATTGCGGCTGGCTATGCTTTAAAATTAAATTTAAAAAAAGGGGACACGCTGCAACTAACTCAAGGCCTACTAAATCGCTCAGCCAAAATGATTATTAATAATACTGACGCTCATTATAAAGTTATTCCGAATCCAAAATCAGCAGGCTTAATAGCTGTCATGATTGCTGCTTTATTATTAATTCCGCCTATGATTAAAAGCTATGTCCCTTTTTCACAAAATGTTTCAGCAATTATTATCTTTTTAATCTTTTTGTTTATTGAATTAATTTTTAATTTCCGGAGTGGTTTACTTATCGAAGAAATTTAATTAAGTGTCAGCAAATGTTGCAGTTTTAACTTTTATATGCAAAAAAGCTTATTTTCTTTTTCAGAAAGTAAGCTTTTTGTTAACTATGACTCTTTTCGAAATATAAATTCTAGATATAATTATTGAAATCAATTACAGCATCATAACGCTTCAATTCTGCTGGTTCATAATGGTGAATAACCTCAATGAAAGTGAAGTCTGAATCAAACAAGTAATCATGAATTGCTTGAGAAGTTGCCTTATCTAATGAGGCATTGACTTCGTCCAGTAATAAAATTGGTCGTTTGGCTAAGATAGCCCTTGCCAGTTCAATTCGCGCTAATTGCCCGCCAGATAATTGATCCGCATTATCACCTAATTGATAGTCAAAGCCTTTTTCTTTAACCAGCTGTCCCAGTTCTAAATGATTACAAACTTCCGTGACTTCTTCTAAGGGGAGGTCTGTACCCAAAGTAAGGTTAAACCATAATGAGTCGGCAAAGATGACCGCGCTTTGACTTGAATAGGCAAACAGGTTAGTAAAAGAGCCCGGTTGTACTGCTTTTTGATTAAGCAACTCTTCTTGTGCTTGGCCGTAATCGCCATACATTAAATATTGGAGCATGGTGGATTTACCAGAACCAGACGGTCCAATGACCGCAACTTTTTGTCCTTTTGAAACTGCAAAATTAATTTGACTAGCTAATTCTTTATCCTGCCGTTTTAAAGTCAGATTTTTCACTTCTAATTGCTTAAAGTCATCAGTAGCAACACCGTTTTGCGGCTTTTGCTCACCTTTAGCAATAAATTGATTGATCTTGTTAACGATACCCTTAGTGGTAGATAAATTGTTTCGTTCATTTAAAATTTGCAAGATAGGATTAACAAAAGAATTAGAAAGCTGAGTGATCGCAAATAATGCTCCTAATGTTATTTGACCATTGACTACCAATAATGTCCCAAAAGCAAATGGTAGTAGAAAGGCACTGGCAATCGCAATAATATTAAGGTAAGTATTAGTATTATTATTCAGCACATTCATTTTGGCCAGTTTTTCTTCCAGACGTTCAACCGCACGCTTATTTTGCTTAACAGCATTGTCTTGCTTGCCGTATAAATTAAAAGTTCCAGTACCAGCTAAAATATTTTTGGTTTGGCTGACATACTTGTCGTTAGCCTTAGTCCAATCACCTGAAGCCTTTTGAATTGGTTTTTGGAAAAAGTTGGACACAACTGTAGGGATTGCTGAGCCCACGAAATAAATCAAGGTAACAAACCAATTTAAATATAAAGCATAACCCAGCGCCAAAATAACGGTATAAGTATAGATCAGAATTTCAATTTCAGCTTCATAACGATTAGTTTCTAATAACTTAAAGTCGTTAGTTAAAAAACCTAAATTAGCACTATCTTCTTCTTTATTTAGCAGCATTCCCTTTAACACTTTAGTTCTCAACTTAGTGTTAATCTGCTTAACTGCATCGGTTTTTAAGTAATTAAATAGTAAGCCTGAAATTAAGATTAAAGTCAGCGCTACTATGATCTGCGTCACTAAAGAAGGTAAGACTGAAAATTGTCTCTTAGTTGCCATATTAATCAAATTACTAAGCATATAAGCAGCAAAGATATTTAAAGTACTGTATATCAAACCGAAAACATTGAGCCAAAAGAATTTTAAATGTGAATAGTTATGGTAAATCATTATTTTTCTCCCCCAGTTTTGTTAATAATTTTTTCATTCATTAAAGATGATAAATTAATTAAACTTGAGAAGAACCGTGATTACAATACTATTTGACTAAGAGGTCACTATCAGGAAAGCAAGTGGAAAAAATTTTGTACTAAAATGCAAAGTTGCTTGGATATTATTTAGCAGTATTTATGTCTCATCAGTTTCTAAGTTCATTGGTAATACCTATAATCATTTCGATTAATAATAATAAGTTCCATAAGACGCTTAAAGTAGCGGCAATGGTTGTCAATATTATGACCGGTGTCGTAAAGCCTTGAGCTTCATACATGAACGCTGCGCTAGTTATAAAGACCAGGCTCAGAATATAAATTAGCCAGTTAGCTATTTTATACATTTGGTGATCAGTTTTTACTACAATAAACTCATCACGCTCGTCTTCATCATCTTTATCTGTACCCACAGTTTTGGCTTTATAATAAAGATAAAAAGCAAAACTAATAGCAAAAACTGCATAAATAATATTTTTCGGTATATCGGTTTGCCTGCGGTGCTGCAGAACCTCTAAGCTAATCAGCACCAGCTCAAGAAGTGCTAAAAATGTAAAAAAGCATGCTGCTAAATAATATTTGATCTTTCTTTTCTTATTCTTCTTCATTTTTTATATATTCCTGTAAACAAAATAAGGTTTCAATATCGGTCCTAAAAACTTGCGCTAGTTTATACGCCAAGATAAGCGAGGGTTTGTATTTACCGTTTTCTACTGAGATAATCGTTCGTTCAGTGACACCCACTTTGACAGCAAGTTCACGTTGCGTTAAGTGCAGCTTTTTTCTATTTTCTTTAACTAAATTTGTGATAATCTCACCTTCTTAACAATATGAAGTTAGCTTCATGTAGTTAACTTCATATTTTATTACAGTAAAAGAAAAAAGCCAAGCAAAAACCTGGTTTTTATTCATGATTATTTTTACTAATTAAAAAATTACTTATTAACTTGATTTAATGGTTTATGATCCCGTAAATATGAAATGAGATTTTGTGAAGCCTCAGCAGCAATATTCGTGCGGGCAGACAGTGTTCCTGAACCTGCATGAGGTGACAAAATTACATTATCCAGTTCGCACAAAGCTTGTGGCACCTTGGGTTCAGTTTCATAAACATCTAAACCTGCTCCAGCAATGTCCCCATTTTGCAATGCGGCAATTAAATCATTTTGTTTAATTAGCTTACCTCGGGCGACATTGATAATATAAGCTGTCTTTTTCATTTGCTTAAATACTTGAGCATCGAAAACGCCAGTCGTAGAAGGAGTTGCCGGAGCGTGCAGGGTAATCACATCTGCTGTTTTAACAAGAGTAGCAAAATCGACATAATGAACATTCTTTTTTGCTTCTTCTTGAGAACTTAACTGATGTCTGTTATGATAGATAACTTTCATGCCAAAGACTTGAGCGTACTTGGCTACTTCAGAGCCGATACGCCCCATACCGTAAATACCAAGCGTTTTTCCCTGGAGTCCCGTCCCCATATTTTCCGGTTTAGAAACATCAACCCATTTTTCAGCGCGAATGGTTTTATCATAAAAATGCAAACGTCTCATAGTTGCTAGAATTAGGGCAAAAGTCATTTCAGCGGTGGGAATAAGAACGCTTTTAGGACAATTGGCAACAACAATTCCTTTTTGCTTTGCATAGTCAATGTCAATTTTGTCATAGCCAACGCCACTAGCAGAAATAATTTTTAAGTTAGTTCCGGCATCAATTAATTCACGGTCAGCCTGTGTCCCCATGAGTATCAGACCTTCATACTCAGATAGGTGTGCTAAAACCCAGGCTCTACCTTCTTTTTCTGGTTTACGGGTCACAGCAAAGTTTTTTCTTAACTCCGTTAAACCAGCTTCTGGCATTCTTCCTGTTACTAAAACTTTTATGTTACTCATATTCTAACCCTCCCTTAGTTTGTAAGCTTTTTTCTCTTGCTTAATCATTATCTAAAAAGCTTTAAATTGAATTTTCACGTTAATGCTAATTATACTTTAGTATTTGTCTTTCATCAAAAAAGCCTGACAATATTTAAATCTTGTCAGGTATTTTCTCTTGTATATTTTCTGTTAGATTTATTAATTGCAGTGGCACTTTTTTAGAAATGTGTGCAAGATTTTTAAAAAGACTATTAGTAACTACATATATAATTTGACCTTATTTAATGATGCCATAATCTTTTTTAATTTTATTTATCTTGCGTTAACTTAAGAATTGCACTGACGGCTGATGCTGCAATAGCTGCTACAATCAACCAGCCAAGGGCATTTCGCGGTCTGTTATAGGTAATAATCGGTCCCATACTCCACAACTGATTTTTAGCGATGGCTACAGCAAAAATACCAATCACGACAAGCCACAAAACAATTGCTAACACCATAGTTAGTCTTTGAATATTTTTCATTATTATTTTCTCCCGCATAAAAAATTATTTTGACTATTTTTCTAGCATCACGTACTGGACTTATATCTGTTTTAGCACAAAGCAGGAGTTAATTTTCTTAAAAAATACTTAATTTATAGTATATAAATTTTTGCTTGTTTGCCTAAATCTATATTCAACTTACTAACAGAATGATCCATTGCGCACATAAATGAGCTGGTCAAAGCTAAAAAATATCAGTACTATTTTTTATTATTAATGGGCAGTATATAATGGACAGTAGTAGTAATAATTGGGAGGTAAAAATGAAATTTAAGAAAAAAATCATTACATTATTAGAACTAATTAGTGTGGTTGCCGGTTTTGGTATAGCGTATAATTCTGTAAGTACTGTGCAAGCAAAAACCAATACAACCACTTTTCCCAAAAAGATGCGTGGAACCTGGTACGCTTATTTCAATAAGAAGAAAATCTTGAAAAAGACTTTTACTAAAAATAAGGAAATCACTTACGATACAAAGGGCAAACACATACGCTACTTACACAAACAACCTAAGGTTTTTCCTGAATCTAGTAAAAAGAATAAAAACTGGATTTATCGTTCTGAAACCACAAAAGTTAAAGGTCATACGTGGTACGGCATAAACAGGATAACCATGCAACCAGACTCAACAGGCGAATACTACAGTGTAGCCAAGTTAAAAGGAAATTCGGTTTTGGGATATGCTATCGCACATGGAGACACTTTTGAAAGTGAAGACGTTCATTGGTATCGCAGCCCTAAATTAGCTAAAAAGTTCAAGAAAACTCACTATAAAGACTTTGACTTTAAAATCGTCTATAATTTAGATTAATGATTTAAAACTACTAACAAAAAACAGTTAGAAGTAATTCCTGTGTTATTATTTCTAACTGTTTTATTATGTTTAATATAAAATTTATTGTCCTGTAGTGTTTAGCGCCCGCGATAATCGTTCAAGCAAATATACAACTGGAACCTGAGTAGTTAAATTAATAGTTTGACCGATAATTTTAAATTCTAGATGATAAGCAAAGTTTAAATCCGACAAATGCGCAATCGTATTATCTTCATTATTAGTAATACTGACAATTGTTGCACCTAATTGCCGAAAATTTTTTACCTGATCAATAGTCGGCTGACCCTCACCACTTACTGAGAGCACAATAACAGTTTTACCATGAAATAAATCCCGGCTTAGCTCTACTGGATAATAGGGATCACCAATTGCAAAAGCATTTCGCCCATTATTAACAAACTGGCGGGCACCATATTCACACAAGTCACCAGAGGATCCTATTCCAAAAAAGATAAAATCTTTTGTCTTGCTTGCAATTTTTTTGAAATGAGCAATCTTTTTGTCATAATCGGTTAAAAAATCTTGCGAAAAATAATATTGTGCCTGATAAGTAATATCATCAACTACTTTATTTCTGTTCAACTCTTCTTTAATTTCATTTTGTAAATCGTAATAATGTTTATAGCCTAAAGCTTTTAAGGTTCGTACTACAGAAGCAGGTGAAACGGACAGAATACCAGCAAGCTCACGTAAAGTAATATCTTTTACTTCCTTTTTATTAGCTACAATATAATTGTATATTTGCAATTGTGTTGCTGTCAGTTTCTGCTTTGTATGCATTTTTATACCTCAATTTAGATTTTTAATTTAAGCTTTTGCCTGCTCCATTTCTTTTTCAGCTTTTAGTTTAGCATTATCCATGCTCTTAAAGAAGCCATAATATATCAATGTATCCATTACGATATTAAACAATTGCATCACTCCGCCGGAAATATGTCCCGTGGAAAGAATTCCGGATAAAATTGGCGGTGTTGTCCAAGGTGGATATATTCCAATCGTTTTAGCTACCCAGCCCATTTTCATTGCAGTGTAAGTTGCAATAATATTGGCCATTGGCGCTAAGATAAATGGAATAATGATACGATAATTTAATACAATAGGTGTACCAAAGACCACCGGCTCGTTAATGTTAAAAATAGCTGGACCGATTGAAATTTTCCCCAATGCCTTCATTTCTTGGTCTTTAGCAACAAAAACCATTAAAATAACAAAACCGAGTGTAGCACCACAACCACCTATTCGGACAAAATTATCAAAAAAAGTTTTGGTAATAATATTAGGAAGGGGCTTGTTGGCCTTAAAAGCCGTGTAGTTTACGCTTAATGCAGCATATAATACTGGGTCAATAACACCAGAAATTGCGTTAGCACCATGAATACCAAAGAACCATAGTATACATACTACTAATTCAATTACGATCGCACCGCCTAAAGTATTGGTAACTTTGCTCATTGGTGCTTGTAAGAAGAAAGTAATCACATTTGGGATGCTCTTCATTGGAGTAGCTTCAACTCCAAGTCTGATTAACCAAACTACAAATAATGAGATTGCTCCCGGAAATAGTGCAGCAAATGAATTGCTTACGGCTGGCGGGACAGAATCTGGCATTTTAAAGACCAAATTTTTATGCATCAACCAAACATACAAGTCAGTAACAAATAACCCAACTAGCAATGCGGTAAATAACCCTGATGAATCAAATTGATTCAGAGGGATTAGCAATCCGCCATCTTTTCCAACTTGCATTGGAATTGTTAAGATAAAAGCTCCTATCGCTACAATCATTGCTGAAAATGGATCAATATTTTTATAGCTTCTGGCCAAACTGTATGAAATACCGGCTACAGCCACTAACCCCATAATATGAAATGACGCATTGGTAATATACTGTACTACATTAGACCAATTTGGACCGAAAATACTGGCCATAAAGTCCAAATAGCCTTTAACGGGAAACTGACCAATAATCATAAAAATTGAACCAATAATGATCATTGGTACAGCAGCTGTCATCCCATCACGCAACGCTACCATGTGTCTGGCACTAGATATTTTGTTAAAAAAAGGAATCAATTTTTCGTTAAGAAAATTATTTTCTTTTTTCTCAGACATTTTCCACACTCCTACTACTAGTTTAAAAGCAATTATGCAATCGCTTACATATAAATATAGTCATTTTGTTTCAAAAAGTCAACTTTTTTATGAAACACGTTTCAAAAAAGGCTCTAAAAATTTAATAATTATTGCTCGCAAAAAATTATAGAGTTTAAATGAATGATATTATATTTTCACTATTAAGCATGCTTGAAATTTTAATTTTTTCTAATTCGTTTTTGGCGGCATTATTTCCTATTAACTGCAGCTATAGCTACTGACTGTTTAGCAACTTTTTAAGACCAAAAAATCTGTTTTTTTACATTGCTTAAGGCTCTTCTGCCTTCTACAGCAATTCTTGCACAAGACTAATTTATTCATATTATAGTATTGGATATGAAAAAAGAGACCTTGTAAACAAGACCTCTTCTCTGAATTTCAAGCAGCCTCTTTTAAGGCGGTTAGCTCAGTTATATGTTAAGCAAAAGACTGATACTACAACTCAATAAATGTATTGAGCCCCAAATTAGGACACTTATTATTTATTTTTTCTTAAACTATTCTTCTACTCCTCGTTTAAATGAATCAAAAATCAACTGATCTTTAATTATCTCTCGATCAGGAGTTAAATCCCATGGTGATCCAGGTCGATGAGTCTTCTTACTTAATCGAGCAGCATTGTAATTAATGTAATCCTCATTAACCTTATCTAATAAATCGACAATCTCACTATCTTTAGAAACCAGGTTATAGTCATCCATGGCCTCTTTGTCTGGTTTACCAATATCTAAAACACGCTTACCATTAAACTTTTTATGTACTTCAGTTATTACTGGACCATATTGTAAATGAATAATAGGAGAAGAAAACAGTCTACTTCTAGTTTTAGCTAAAAATCTACCATATGCAAAATAGAGAAGCTTATTGACTTTCATTTGCGTTAATGGATCAATATTCAAATCATTATCCCGCTCAAAATAATTTTCAACTCGAAACCAATTGGCTAACTGCACAGCAGTGAATCTAGGTTGCTCAGGTTGTGATTCCACAATACTATCACTATGGTTCAAATAGGAATTAACTTTTGCTATCAATTCATCAGAATATTTATTCTTCTCATCAGAAATATATTGTTCAAGTACATTATCGCTCTTTATGAGAGCTTTTAACAACCTATTATTAGCCTTTGTTGGAAATGCACCCGCTTCGTAAAGAGCAATCGTATTTGGACTTAATCCAGTTAATTCTGCTAAATTACGTTGTGTTAATCCAACTTTAGCTCGATATTGTTTTATTTCTTTTGGTGACAATAGACCCATTTCGTCACGATATTTTTGACGGGCAATTTCAGCAGCTTGATCATCTAATGCCTTATCTGGAATCAGTTCATTGGTTTTACTGTCAAAAAGGGCTGGTGCTGTTACTGTATACTTATGTCCATTAATAGTATAAATAGTAGTGAAATCCTTTTGGTAAGCCATATAACCCCCTCCTTTAATAATCAAGATGGAAACTAATAAATACTACTTTTTGATTATCTTCAGTAAACACGAATTTTATATAGTAAGCTTGTCCATCGCTTGTTTTAAATACCCAGACAAATTGTAATAAGTTACTTCTATTCGGTTCATGTTTAACAAAATCACTGATCGACAACTGTTTAACTATTTCTTTCGCCAAAGTCACTGAAACTGGCATTGCCATTTTGTCTCTTCTTCGGACCATTTGAAAATGATCATGCTTTACCAAGAATTTTAGCCTCGCTAATGCCTCAGCAACTTCCATTACAAACCTCCAAGTATCATTTCTACGTTATTATAGCATCTACTACTAATCAGTAGCAACTAGCAAATATTATACTTTGTAGTTCTATACAGGTTCGAAAAAAAGAGGAGATAGAGACAACGTTGCCCTATCTCTTCTACGACTCTATAATTTATCCTGTTGGCGACCTCAACTTCAACTTTAAGTATAAAAAAGCAGATAAAAATATTGTCATACTTCTATCTGCTTCCTATTTAGGATGTTTGGCAAAGAGCCGTTATATTTATAATCAATACTACTTAACAAGAAGCATTATTTTTTCTTTTCTTCAAAAAACGAGTTATTTCTGTATATATAGCAATGACCATAACTACAGATACATAAATCGTACCCAACATGATTTCTGTGAACCAAAAATCCTTTATTGCGCTTGCCTCATGGACTCCAAAAATCATTGTGCCAAAACTATAATATGCAGAAAAAAGTGTGATCAAAATCAGTCCGACCACTATAATCAGTAATAAACTTGTTAGCCAATCTAAAAACTTTTTAATAGAATTCAAACTTGTCACACCTTCCATTTCGCTAGAGTATATAGCAAATACTTACTTAAAATAGTTTAATTTCAAAGTTTGCTGCTGCTCTTAATTTCGACTTTGCTTACTAAAATACTTTAATTGTAGCAAAATGCGCTTTTTAGACCAAATCGAATTTAGATATAAGCCTCTTTTTGTAAATTATACATATTGTGATAATCAGCATTATTCCTGATTAATTTTTCGTGTGCATCAAAGCCCAGAACTCTGCCATTTTGTAAAAAGAGAATCTTATCCGCATATTTCACGGCTGACAAGCGATGAGTTACAAAAATAATTGTTTTGCCTTTGTTTTCTGCCAAAAAATGCTGGTAAATTTCATTTTCACTTTTTGCATCCAAAGCCGCAGTAGGTTCATCTAATAACTCCACTTGAGCATTAGTATACATGTCCCGTGCAAGTGCTATTCTTTGCCACTGTCCTCCTGAAAGTTCTGTACCATTGGCAAATTCCTTACTTAAAATTGTATTTAAGTCGATCTTTTTATCTTTAAGCAATGCTTCTAAAACTGCCTTCTTCATCGCAGCTTTAATTCTTGCGTTATCGCCTGGACGAAAAACTGCTACATTGTCGGCCAAACTCAACTTAAATTTGGAATAGTCCTGAAAAGTTGCAGATAAATTTTATCGGTAATTTGCGGTGCAAAGTAATTAAATTTTGCACCGATTGTTTGTTTATTACACTGCTTTAGTCATTGGCAATATAGCGACTTGCTTTTCCTTTGCCTACTAAACCTATTTTTCCTTCTTTGCGCAACCTAGCTAAAGCATGTTTAATAGTACTTTCACCATATTGAGGCACTAAATTCATTAGTTCCTGTCTAGATAGCGGTTTTAAACTATTAATAATTTTACTCAATAGCAATAATTCCGGATTCTTTTCCGTATCACTAGTGATGTCAATTCGTGAATCTAATTCACGGTAAGCTTGCAAAACGATACTCAAAAAGTAGTCAACATATGGTCCATAATTGTTTTCATTATTAATCCATGCTTTACCTGAACTTTCTAGCAAAGTCCAGTAATATTGCGCCTTGGTTTTTTCAATTAAACGTTCCAAACTAATATACTTACCAACTCCGAAACCTAATTGTTGTAATTCAAGTAACATTAACAAGCGTGACATTCTGCCATTGCCATCTCTAAATGGGTGAATTGATACAAAGTCCAACATAAATGCTGCCACTAGTATTAATGGTGGGAGGGAATTATCACAAATTGCATTATTATAGGTTTCACATAAACTTTGGACTAATTCAGGTGTGATATATGCTGGTGGTGGAGTAAAGCGAGTTTCTTTATGACCATCTGCAAAGGTAGTAATAATTTCATTATCAATGTCCTTAAATTGACCGCCCCAGTTGCTTTCAGTAAAATCGAACAATTGTTTATGCAATGCCAATATATTATTAGGCGTAATCTTGATATATTTATAATTATCATGAATTACTGCTAAAACATCACGATAGCCAGAGATCTCTTCTTCACTCCGATTTTTCGGAGTCGTTTTTTGCTTCATTAATTTCTTAAGCCGTGCATCACTTGTTGCAATTCCTTCAATTCGATTTGATGAGTCTGTACTCTCAATCTTTGCGACCACTAACAGCTTATTCATTATGTCTTTCGCTTTTAAGGAGATATGATCCGTTTTACCTTTCAACTCATAGATCAGATTTAGTTTTTCAATCATCTTCGTGGTTACTTTCAAACCATTTAAAGTTTGATAATCAAAAACTTTCAAAATATTACGCCTCCTTTATAAACTAGTTTCTTTTCACATATTCTATACCAAGTATCAGTGTATTTAAAAATTTATCAGTGCAAAATTTAATTATTTTGCACCGTAAATTTGTTTATTGCACCGAAAGCATATATTATTGCACACAAAAAATTAGCCTTAACTTATCTGCGTGAAATGCTGATAATCAAGGCTAATCAGATCAAATGATTCTTCTGAATAAGACTATTATTCAAGCTCACATTGCCATATAGTCATCTGTTTTTTTATCTTTTTTAAAAAATAAAAGGCGAGCATAAAAAATAATATAAAAATCAAATACGAAATTAACACTTCCCATGTTAATGAAAAAGTAGTGTTTAAGGAATGCTCATTCATAGTTGTAATTATTTTCAGTCCTAATGCGGTAGTCTTGATACCTGAACTGTTAATACTAAACAGCTCTATAATATAATCAATCATAAATGCAACCAGATATATACTACTTCCAGCATCAAAGGCTTTATAATAATTCATGATTTTTCACACCCCTTTTTAAAACGAAGATTAAAATAATTAACAAAAAGGAAGTTTATGTATAGTAACCTGATTTTTACAATAAACGATGTCAGAATAACTATCACACTTGCTATAAGCTAAAAAATATACTTTCATCACACTACCATAAGCTTTCGGTACAAAAATCCTAAAATAAATAAAATGAAAGCCCATTGGCAGTATTAACCCATATAACACGTTACTAGTTATAAAATTTGTACCAACTATTATTTATAAATTTATATTTATTTAATAATATCATTAAACAAGTCTTAAATAAACAAAATAAAATTAACAATAATACTATTAATTCAGCTAGTGACAGCATATTTTTATTAATATAATTATATCTATTGGCTACTGGATTGAAAAATATAAGTAAGTAACTATCTACTTGATTATGATATTGCTACTCCAAATAAGCCTAATTTTTAAAGTGAATTATTTTGTTAAATATCGTCTTTTCCTTAGGAATAAGATGATGCGCTACTTCAACAACTTTTCAAAGATATTCATGCAAAAAAGTATTATGAATTTTCCTTGAAAGTACCGGATCAAGCGAAGTTGTTACTTCATTTGCTAACACAACTGAGCGCCTATAGAATAAGGCTCTAGCAATCTCTATTCTGAACTTAAAGAATTTCTTGATATACAGCGTTTTTACCACGCACCGTATATCTTTAATAAACAAAAATTAACCTTAACTTACCAGCAAAAACACTGATATTTCAAGATTATTTTACCAATTCTATTCTTCTAAATGGACTAGAACCTTAGAGGCTTATGATTCTTAATTTTATTAAACAAATATTTCTAACTATGTATCAAAAAAGCTTATGATTGCATTTGTGGAACGAATAAGAAATTCAACATTAATAAAACAAAATTATTGTTTATTTATATCCACTTTCCCTAATCCAATAAATTCGATTCTTTTATCTCTAGGAATTTGAATCCCCCAATGTTCGTTAATGAAATTGACTATTTCTAATCCTCTATTTTTTATTTCTTTTATAGTCCATTGTTCATTACTAGCTACTCTTTGCTCATCTATAGTTCCAAATTTGTAACCCACATGTCCATGTTCCTTTTTATCTTTAAAAGACTTGTTACCAATTTTTTCATTCTTTTTATTATTTATTACAAGTAAATTACCCAAAGAATTTTTAATTCTAACTTTTTCAGTTCGGGTATACTTACTGAAAAAAGTATTCCAGTTATTACTTTTATTATTCTTCTCGGGATATATATGTTCAATAGATGGCATGCCATCACTATCATTTCCAAAATATAGGTTATTAACAAATTCAAGATTCAATGATTCCTTAGCCTTTTTATATAGATCAAGTATATACTCCGAAATGATATATTTAGTTGGAACAGTAACTATATTATGTTCTTTATACCATCCATTCCTAGATAATTCATCACATAATTTCGAAATACACGTTTTAAATTCGTCAGATCTAAGAAATTTTTCAATATCTTTATCAAAATTATTATAATTATCAAGCAAATCGTCAAAACTCAACTTATAATTTAAAACTCCAACTGATATACTAGTAGGACTAGCATCACATAATGAATATATAAAATATAATCGTTCTAACCTTTTCAAAAAGCCTTTACGTTTTGCATTATCATTTGTTGTCAAGAAGTAATAAAGAGATAGTACTTTCCAATCCCCTAGTGGACTTCTAAATCTTCCATAAGTAATATCATTTTGTAGCTTTAACTTCATAAAATAAATACGAATTTGTTTATCAAAATCAGGATTAACATTATTATCCATAGGATAATTAAAAGAATACCAATATTTCATGCTTTTATTAAGACTGCTAACATAATCAAATATATCATCTGGCTTTATTTTATTATTTTCAATGTTACCGACTGTAAAATATTCATCTAATAAAAAATGCCTCAATCCATCTCTATAATATCTTCTTATTATCATTTGCTGTTTACTATGGTGCTTGAAAAAATATGTAATCGTATGAGCTGTAAGAAAAGCATCATCTGATAACATCTTTTCAGGTTTTTTACCAAGATAATCATATAATTGCTTCCAACATTCATTTATTTGTTTTCGTACAGCCTCACCATTTATCTTGTACTTACTATCAAAGCGGGTACTTAAATAAATCAATCTATTTTTTAATAATTCTAAAGTTGATAATTGTTTTCCTCTATTATTCATAGTTTCAAATGTCACAAAGACATTAATTTCATGGTCTATCTGATAAATATTAAATAATATTTTTGTTGTCAACTTCAAATAAAGTCGTTGAATTTGATTAAATGATAACTTATCAAGTTTATCAATAAAAAAAGAAAATGCATCTTTTAAATTTTGATTATATTTATTATTCTTTATAATTACATTATATGTATTTAACCCTAAAATCTTACTTTTAAAAAATGCATCACTAGAGTTTTTATCGTCATATCCAAACAAAACAGTATAATCTTTTTTAGAGTCGCCTTTATATTTTACTAAAAAAGTTTTTCTAATATCATCAATACTATAAATATTAATTACTTTTCTTTTATTTTTATTCATATTTTTAACTATTGCAGATATTAATATAATTATGCTAGTAAGTCTTTGCTGTCCATCAACAACATATAGTGGCGTATATCCTCCAAGATCTACAATCCAGGAATCATTTGGCAATACATCAGCGTAATCTTTGCGTTCAATTTTATCTGTAGTAATAACACCCATATAATAAGAGCTTGAAATATCAAAATTTATGATATCATTCCAAAAAGCAGAGATTTCGCTTTTGGTCCAAGCAAATCCTCGTTGATAGTCCGGTATCCTATATATAGTGTTATTAAATAATTCATACAAAGAATTTAATTGCTTTTCCATATAATTATTCCTTTCAATGACAATATTTTTTACAAAAAGTAAACTAGTTAACCAATATTATATATTCTACCTTTATAAAACTTTAATAACTTTACTATACTCTTATTTTTCTTATTTGGAAAACTAGTATTAAATTTAGGTATTAAATTTATTTAATATTATTAATTCATAACCAAATCTGACATTTCGATATTTTTATCTTTGTCTACATACACATAGGTTTTCATAAACATCTTGACTGTATGACAAATACGACTTGCTGCTCACGGATAAGACATTCTTGGAGTATTGCCTAATTTCGTTGCTACCGTATGCAGACAAGTGTACATGCTAATAATTTAAACTTTCGCTATCAATGCCCGCTTTCTTGCATATCTCTTTCAACATATCGTTCACACTATATTGAACTATTGGATAGTCTAATATACACAAACGATAATCTTTAATATTCAACATGATCAAATCATTTTTATTAGCCATATCATGCTCAAAAAAAATCTATTTAGACAATGTTTAAACTTCTCCAATAACTGTAAAAGTGGTTCAGGAAGGGGTAAGGTTAGTCTAAATTCTCCTTTAGGCCTAATCTTCAAATGAACATTAAACTGTTTCTCTTTTTCATTCCATGAATTATTATTCTGAAAACTTTATACTTACCATCAGTGACTAAATTAGACCATTTAAGGACTTGAATTTCTTGTGGTCACATACCAGTTTACAAAGCAATTAAAATTGCAATTTTAGCAGTCCAATAACTGACACTAGTTGTATTTAATTGCCGATAAATTTCCGCTTCAATCTTTTAAAGACGTTAAAGAATTTTGGATTGAGAAGTTTAATTTTCTTTACACTGATACTGATTTCAAAGAAAAACTTATAGGTTCAACTAATGAAGAATTTATTGTATTAGTCACTAGAAGAATTGAAAAACAACACAACTTAGAATCCGAACGAAGAAATACAGAAGTTCTTATAGAATTTGTCGATAAGTTTTCTGAAAACACTAATCATGATGTTGCTAAATGGCAAAGTGGATCTATAAGTAAAAAAGAAGTAATTAAAAATCTAGATATTAGGCTAAAACATCTTACTAATTTTATTCAACATTCAGGTTTTGGAAACATAGATAAGTCTGAGTAATAATACTCGGGCTTTTGTTATATCTACTTCTTGCCACACGGAAACATATCTTATAAATGCTGTTATACCAATATTTAATGCGAATCAAAAACATCTTTACCACACAGAAATTATCAAATTCTATTTTTGTAGTAGTTGTGTGGCAAAAGTTAAATATTAACAACTTTGCATAAGTATCAACTAAAAGTCAAAAAAAGCCCTTTATTAAGATATTTATAGAATCTCAATAATAGACTTCTTAAAGCTTATTTATGCTGACTAGAGGATTCGAACCTCCGACCTCATCATTACTAATGACGTGCTCTGCCAACTGAGCTAAGTCAGCATTGTCATATCTCGACAACGATATTAATTAAAACATATTCTATAAGTTTACGCAAGCATTTTTTGACTTTTTCCCAGTTTTTGTGATAACTAATATTTAGCGCGCTTTTTTAAGAGTATAATATAAGAATAGATTTAGAAATGGAGTGGATGTAATGGCAAATTTAGCATCGATTAGTGCACAACTCCCATGGCTATTAAGAATTGTAGTAGCTTCTTTGTGCGGTGCATTGATCGGTTATGAACGTGCGATTCAAAGAAAAAGTGCCGGAGTGCGGACACATATTGTAGTTGCCTTTTCTTCCGCGCTATTTATGATAGTTTCAAAGTATGGTTTTGGCGATTTATTAAAAATGTCAGACGTTGCTTTGGACCCTTCCAGAATTGCTGCGCAAATAGTTTCAGGTATTTCATTTATTGGCGCCGGAACGATTTTAATTAAAAAGCAACAGATTTCCGGTTTGACAACTGCTGCTGGTATCTGGGCAACAGCTGCTATCGGGATGGCAATTGGTTCTGGTTTATACTTTATTGGCATATTAGCAACTGCCTTGCTCTTTGTTATCCAGATGATGTTTCACGATGATACCATAATTGATAAAATCATCATGCATATCAGGTTTAATATCCAGATAGAAGCCGTTAATAAGCCTGATATCCTGCACATAATTGAACAGGAGCTTGAGACAAATCATGTTGAAAATGTTTCCGTAAAAATACTTTTTGTCAGCGATGAAAGAATCATCTTTTTTGTAGATGGTATTATTAACAATAATATTGATGAAAACGATATCATTATGGCTCTGCGCAAGTATCCTGACATCAAGCGCATCAGTTATGCCAGTATAGATAAATAAAGCAAGTTACTTTTTAAGCAATAGTTAATTCTATTGTTTTTTTTGCATAATTTTTATCTTAACTGAGCAAACTCACTACAATATTGATATAAACTTTTTTGTGAAAGGAGAATTTATATGGCTGGACCACTTGATTATTTACGCTGGCGTGGTGACTTAAGCTTTTCAGAAAAACCATTTAACAGTGTTGATGCTTCGCTATTGTCATCCATAGCTTATTTACCAGCTGATAGTTCTGCCACTGGTCATACTTTAGGAGAGGTAGCTGAAAAACTGTATAAGCTGCCCTCTTTTCAACATCAAATGTATGCCGAAACTGCAACCGAGGTTATGTTATTACCAGAAAGTCCTAGAATTGGCAACATTAAAATTCTGGACTGGACTGACAGACTGGAAAAAGAACCGCATCCCTTGCAATTTACTGCTGTCACCTTTTTTATTGATTCAAACACCATAGCCATTGCTTTTCGGGGAACCGACGGCACCATGATCGGTCTAAATGAAGATATGGGCATGAATTATTTACCGGAAATTTATGGTCAAGAAGTGGCCGCTAAATATCTTACTGAAATTGCACATAAGTTTAGTGAACAGCAAATTTACCTCTTAGGTCATTCAAAAGGAGGCAATTTTGCTCAATTTGCTTTAAGTGCAGTTAGCCCTGAAATACAAAAACGGGTAATAAAAGCGATTAGCTTTGATGGACCGGGCTTTTTCCATAAAGTGTACACGAGTCCCGGCTTCACTGCTTCTATGCCTAAAATGAAAACCTACATCCCTCAAGGCTCAATCTTTGGTGCAATGCTGGACCATCCTGAACAAGTACTGGTTGTTAAAAGTACGGTGCCTATGCGCAACCAACATGATCCGCGCCGCTGGTCAGTAGGGCGCGACAGTTTTACCCTGGCTGACGGGTTATCGTCAGGCAGTCGTGTTATCAGACACGCTCTTATTAATTTTAATAATTCAATCCCTGATCAAGAAAGAAGCGATGCTTTTTCTGATCTTTTCGAGGCATTTGAAAATTACGATATTGATGAATTACACCAGCTAACCAGTAATAAAATAGTAGGAACTTATCGCTTTGGCCGCGCCTTTTTATCCTTGGAATCCGAAGAAAGAAAATTGCTGACACAGGTACTAAGCAACATCTGGAATTCATATAAAAAGAACATGACTCTACCATTGATGAACAGCAACTATGAACTTTATCCTAAAAGTAATGATTCTAATAAGGCTCCAGTCTTTTATGAATTTTACGATCCGGAACGTCCCAATATTAAGTTGCCAAAAAGCATCCAGCGTAAATTACGGTAAATTGTTTCATGTGTAACCCAAAAAAAGAGGCTGAGAAAACATTTAGTTTTCCAGCCTCTTTTTAACTAATTAAATAATTATTTGTTCATTTTATCCTTAACATCATCGACTTTGTCTTTGACGTTTTCAGTAGCTTCTTGAGCTTTGTCTTTGACATCACCGGCAGCTTGTTGAACTTTGCCTTTGACTTCTTTAGCTTTACCAGCTACTTTATCTTTAAAACCTTTATCAGCCATTTTAATCGGTCCTTTCCCAAAAAATTAGCGAAATTTTGCTATTCACACCTTAATAGTACAATTTAGTAGAAATATTGTCATTAAAAACGCCTTATTTTTTGTTAAAATATAGTATAAATCAAAAAGCCATAGTGTTTTCCTTTAAAACACCGTGGCTTTTATTAATTTCTATTCGTTAGGTTGATCATGACTATAATCGAGGTTCGAAAAGCGATTATAGGGTTTAGAAAACATTAATTTCACTGTTCCCCTGCTACCAGAACGGTTCTTTTCAATGATAACTTCCACTTCACCGTTATCATCTTCAGCTGATACCTCTTTATTTTCTTCGCCCTCTTCTTCATCACGGTAATAATCATCACGATAAAGAAAGGAGACAATATCGGCATCCTGCTCAATTGAACCTGACTCACGAATATCGGACAAAACTGGTCTTTTATCCTGTCTCTGTTCAACTGAACGCGATAATTGCGATAAGGCAATAACCGGCACATGAAGTTCTTTAGCCAGTTTCTTCAATTGCCGTGAAATAGCGGAAACCTCCTGCTGGCGTGATTCACTGTGCGGACCTTCAATCAACTGCAAGTAGTCAATGACAATTAAGCCTAAATTGCCTTTTTCTTTAGCTAAGCGGCGAGATTGAGCCCTGATTTCACTCATCTTAATACCCGGAGTGTCATCAATATAAATATTAGCTGTTGCTAAAGAACCCGATGCCGCAACCAGCTTAGGCCACTCATCTTCGTCCAGTTGGCCAGTCCGCAAGTGCTGCGAATTAATTAATCCTTCTGAAGCCAGCATTCTTTGCACTAACTGTTCTCCACTCATTTCCAAGGAAAACATTGCCACAGTTTTATCAGTATGCAAACCAACATACTGGGCAACATTAAGCGCAAAGGAAGTCTTTCCCACTCCGGGACGAGCAGCCACAATTACCAGTTCATCATCATGAAAACCCGTAGTCATTTTATCCAGCTCGACAAAACCAGTAGGCAAACCGGTAACCATATTGCCATCTTCAGGAATATTGTTAATTTCATCAATCGTGGAATTAACAATATCCTTGATGTTACGAAAACCATTCGCATTATTTTCCGATGAGACATTCATAATCTCGCTTTCGGCGTTATCTAAAATATCAGTAACATCATCGGAGTCCTGCATTGCATTCGTAATAATTTTTTGACTGGCAGAAATAAGCCGCCGCAATAATGCTTTGCGGTGTACAATTTTAGCATAATAAGTGACATGAGCAGCCGTCGGAGTCGCCATGGCTAGCTCAGAAACATAAGCAATGCCGCCAATATCATCAAGCTGATTTTTCTTAGTCAGTTCATCCTGCAGCGTTAACGGATCAATTGCATCCTCACGGTCAGATAAATCAAGCATAGCCTGGAAAACCAACTGATTTGCTCTCTTATAAAAATCATCCGGCTGAACCTCAGCACTGGCATCAGCGATTGCAGCAGGATCTATAAAAATTGCGCCCAGAACCGCTTTTTCAGCTTCATCGTCATGCGGTATCTGCTGTGAGACAATATTATCCATTAATCACGCCCACTTTTTTCAGAATTCAACTAAAGGCTAATCCTGTTCAGTAACATGGACGCGGATTTTTCCTTCTACGCCCTTAAATAACTTAACTGGTACATTGGTGTAGCCCAACGATTTAATTGGTTCAGGCAGGTTTAATTTGCGTTTATCAATCTTAATACCAAATTGCTTTTCTAAGCCCTCGACAATTTTTTTACCAGAAATCGAGCCAAATAATCTAGAATCTGAACCGGCCTTAGACTTAAAGTTAACTACTGTTTCATCCTTATCTAGTTCGGTCTTGATTTTTTCAGCTTCAGCTTTTTCAGCTTCATAAGTCGCTTTTTCGTTAGCAGCAACTCTTTCCAAAGTATGCATATTTGCTTTAGTAGCAGCTTTGGCTAATCCCCTCTTAAATAAAAAGTTTTGGGCATAACCATCAGGAACATTTTTAACTTCACCGCGTTTGCCCCGGCCTTTAACATCTTTAGTAAAAATAACTTTCATTGTGCTCTCCTTTTATTCATTTTCTTGTTCATAAGTATCTACCGCATCCATCAATTTGGCAAGTGCCTCCTTAACAGATATCCCTTTAATTTGGGTAGCTGCATTAGACAAATGGCCACCGCCGCCAAGTTTCTCCATAATTAACTGGACATTAATATCACCCATTGAACGGGCAGATATACCAATTGTGTCCTTATTCCGCCTGGTGATTGCAAAGCTGGCTTCAACATTTTCTAAATCAAGAGCCGTATCTGCTGCTTGAGCCGTGATGATAGGATCAATTTCCTTGTCATCTGGACCGCATAAAACAGCCATTTTGGGCTTGATCATTTTTAAGCTGCTGACCAAACGAGTACGCTGCAAGAAACTGTCTATATCTTCTTTCAGCAGTTCACTGACACCCATCGTGCTTGCACCGATCGACCGCAAGTAACTGGCAGCATCAAACGTCCGAGTACCAGTACGCAAAGAAAATTCTTTCGAATCAACCGTAATTCCCGCCAGCATTGCCGTAGCATCAAGGTCAGTTAACACGCGCTTGCCGGAACTTGGTTGCTGATATTCCACCATTTCAGTTACCAGCTCACAGGCCGATGAGGCATAAGGTTCAACATACGTCAGCATTGGATTTTCAGGAAATTCTTCACCGCGACGGTGGTGATCAATAACAATAATTCTATCCCTTAACCGATCATATAATTCTTTCGCATAAGTAATAGAGTATTTCGAGTGATCAACCATAACCAACATGGACTTGTCAGTCACTGCTTCCAAGGCATCCCCAGGAGCAATAAAAATATCATTATCTCCCTTTACCTTTTCCATTTTAGCAACTAAACGGCTGACATCATAATTGGTTTTATTAACATCTAAGACAAAATTTGCCTTCACATGGTGCAGACGAGCGATTTTAACAACGCCAATGCCACTGCCGATTGAGTCCATGTCAGGGCTGGCATGGCCAACTACAAAAACGCGGTCTGCCTCTTTAAACAGCTCACTAATCGCCTGTGAAACCATTCTGGCTCTAACTCTGGTTCTTTTCTCCATCGGATTCGATTTACCACCAAAGAAACGAGCAGCCTTGCCTGGTTGACTGAGAACAACTTGATCGCCGCCCCTGCCAAGCGCAAGGTCAAGGTTTGACTGTGCTTGATCAGCTAACTCGGTAATCAAGCTGCTGCCAAAAGCAATACCAATTGATAAAGTTAAAGGCGTATTATTACGACTGGTTTCCAAACGCATTTTATCCAAAACAGAAAACTTGTCTTTTTCCATTTTAACCAAATCTTGCATGTGCAGTAACAACAAAAAGTGATCTTCATCAATACGCTTAAGATAGGCATTAAAATTTTTAGCATAATCACTCAAAGTATTCTGAACATATGCACTAGTAGTCGTTAGCTCCTGATCATGCATTGTTTCGCTTAATTCATCGTAGTTATCAATAAAAATCTGGCCAATGGCCAATAATTCATTATTGTATCTTTCTTCGATTTTGGCATAACGCGTAATATCAAGTAAATAAACAACACCGAGATTGTCCTGAATAACCATTTCAAATTGATGACCATCCCAATTTACTACATGATTCTCAGCTGTTTTGGCCTTCAATGATTCATCAATCAATTTATCTAGTTCAGGATCAACAGAAGCAATTGTATGTCCAATCAAATCTTCATTTTTTAAATAAAGCTGCAGGTAAGGATTAGCCCACTGAATTTGCCGATCCTTATCATAAAGTAAAATGCCGAGTGGCATTTTAATCATTGCCTCTTGCTCGCTGCGCTTAATCCGGTAAGACAAACTAACAGCAAAATTATTAGCATTGCCAGCTAAGATATATGCACCATAAACAACACATGCTACAGTCAAAATAAAGATCAAAACCATGGCCAAGCCAAATAATGGGTTCATAATCATTGCCACGATACTACCCAAAAGCGATAACGCTAAAATAATAATGACTGAGGCCGTGAGCCTGGAATCTTTAATAAAAGCAGGAAATTCAAGCTTACGTAAAAAATCTTTCATGTAAGGTCCTTCCTAAAATAATGTATAATACATCATTATTATTATACATTGTATTCTCTGGATAAGAAACTAGGCAATATTCAGGTTTTAACTATCCTCTTACTTGCAAAAATTACACTCTTTATACTGTTGCTATGATATTTCATTTTAAATCTTACGAAGCAAAAAGCACCAAGCCATTATCAGCTTGATGCTTTTATCTTTTTCACTTTACAACCAATATTAGTGCAAAGCTATTTTTTATTTAGTTACTAGTCTTCAGTAACAAATGGCAACAAGCCCATAATGCGAGCTCTTTCAATTGCCTTAGCTACCTTACGTTGATTCTTAGCGCTGGTGCCAGTGACACGACGTGGTAAGATTTTACCTCTTTCAGAGATAAAACGTTTCAACAAATCAACGTCCTTGTAGTCAACGTAATCAATATGGTTGGCAGCAATGTAGTCAACCTTACGACGACGATGAGCGCCGCCGCTTCTTCTTTGTTGAGCCATATCCTAGGTCCTTTCTGTTAATTTAGAATGGTAAATCATCATCAGAAATATCAATGGTATCACCTGAACCTGCAAATGGATCCTGAGTATCATCTGGTCCATTATTAGCGGAGTTATTCTGGTTAGATGCTCCCATGTTAGGGGTATTATTAGTATTCTGATTACCAAAATTGCCATTATTATTTGGTGTATAACCACCATTTTGACCACGGGCTTCACGATCTTTACGTGATTCAAGCAATGCAAAGTTGTCAACGACAACTTCTGTTACATATACTCTTTGCCCATCTTTATTATCGTAACTTCTGGTTTGAATTCGGCCATCAATACCAACAAGTGAACCTTTAGACGTAAAATTACAGAAATTTTCCGCAGCTTTGCGCCAAATGACACAACTGATAAAATCTGCACCTCTCTCGCCTTGTGCGTTTGTATATTGACGATCTACAGCAAGAGTAAACGTAGCAACCGAGATTCCGCTCCCAGTAGTACGCAATTCAGGATCACGTGTTAAACGGCCAACAAGTACAACTCGATTAATCATACTTTAGGTCCTTCCTTTCCTAAATCACGAAAACGATAAAGTTTTTGTTATTAATTATCCAACTTTAACGGTCATTGAACGTAAAACAGCAGTATCAATCTTGGACAAACGGTCAAATTCGTTAACTGCGTCAGCATTATCAGCAGTGAAAGTCATAACGTGATATAATCCCTCACGATATTTATTAATTTCATATGCGAAATGACGCTTTTCCCAGTCTTTTGACTCAACCATCGTACCACCGTTATCAGTAATAACCTTATCATAGTTTTCAACTAATGCCTTTTTTGATTCTTCATCAATGTCAGGCTTGATAATATAAGTTATTTCGTACTTAGTAGTTGTCATACTAGTGCACCTCCTTCTGGACTAAATGGTTCTTGCTAAAAATCAAGAACAAGGAGTAATTTTATTACTCGCAATCTCTAATTCTAGCACATAAACAAAAAATTACCAAACTATCTTCACGTGATCCAATAAGAAATTTTTATTTCTTACTAGTAAGTACGTAAAATAATCTGATAATTTTTAAAAGTTTTGATTTAGTAATTAATCTTGCTCTTCGTCAGTTTCTTCTGAAGCTGCTACTTCCTGGTCTTCTTCAGCAGGAACAATTGCAAGACTGGCAACTTTATTGTTGTCATTAACTTTAATCAAGCGTACACCAAGAGTGCTGCGACCTGTTTGAGAGACGTCATTTGTCTTGAAGCGAATCATGATGCCATCATCAGTGATAACCATAATATCCTGACTGCCATCAATCACTGTTACTCCTGACAATGGACCATTTTTCTCGGTAATATTTGCGGTTTTAATACCTTTACCGCCACGACCCTTTGTTGGATATTCAGAAGCCGCTGTTCTCTTGCCATAGCCTTTTTCAGAAATGACCAAGACTTCATCACTATTCTTAACGACCCCAGAACCAACAACATAATCACTTTCACGCAAATTAATTCCGCGAACACCGGCAGCAGTTCGACCCATTGATCTAACAGTTTTTTCATTAAAGCGTACTGCATAACCTAAGTGAGTGCCGATTAAAATATCCTGACTGCCATCTGTAGCCAAAACGTTATTCAACTCGTCGCCATCGCGCAATGTCAATGCAATTAGGCCGCTGTTGCGGATGTTACCAAATTCACTGACATGAGTACGTTTGACCGTTCCCATCTTCGTAATAAAAAACAGGTACTGGTCATCGGCATCTTCAGGAATATTGACAATCGTCTGGATCTTCTCGCCCTTTTCCAGTTGTAACAAGTTGACTATTGGCAATCCTTTGGCAGTACGGCCAAATTCTGGAATTTCATAGGCTTTCTTAGAATAAACTTTGCCCTTGTTGGTAAAGAACAGCAACGTATCATGCGTGCTTGAGTAAATTAAGTTGGCAATGAAGTCGCCATCTTTAACGCCCATGCCTTTAATACCTTTGCCGCCACGATTTTGGGTCTTAAATTCAGTAATTGGCATCCGCTTAATGTAGCCGCTATGGGTTAAAGTTAATAAAACATCTTGTTTTTCAATTAAATCTTCATCTTCAATTGAAACAACTTCACTGGCGCCAATTTTAGTCCGGCGAGCATCGCCAAAGCGCTTTTGAATATCCAGCAGTTCATTATAAATGATCTCATTAATTCGCTCTGGTTTTGCCAAAATATCTTTATAATCAGCAATCTTGGCTTGTAGTTCTTTGTATTCAGCCTCAACCTTGTCACGTTCCAGTCCGGTTAACCGTACCAGTCTCATGTCTAAAATAGCTTGTGACTGCTTGTCATCAAGACCAAAACGACTGATTAAAGCAGCTTTTGCAATATCACTTGATTGACTCTGACGAATTATATGGACAATTTCGTCAATATGATCAAGAGCAATCTGCAGACCTTCAAGAATATGAGCCCGAGCCTCAGCCTTTTCCAACTCAAACTTAGTTCTGCGAGTAACAACATCTTCTTGGTGTTCCAAGTAATATTGCAACATTTGCTTGAGGCTGAGAAAGTGCGGTGCACCATCGACAATTGCTACCATATTCATGCCAAAATTAGCCTGCATTTGGGTCAGCTTAAACAAGTTATTCAAAACCACACTGGCACTGGCATCACGGCGAATATCAATAGTAATTCTCATCCCCGTTTGATCTGATTCATCACGCACACCGGTAATGCCATCAATTGTCTTCGCACGCGCTAAATCAGCAATTTTCTTAACCAGTTCTGCTTTATTGACCAAGTATGGTATTTCAGTAACAGCTATTCTTTCACGGCCACTTTTTTCAGTTTCGATATTAGTATTAGCACGAACAACGATATTGCCACGACCAGTTTCATAGGCGCGATAAATGCCGCCGCGACCCATGATGGTACCACCTGTAGGAAAATCTGGACCCGGGATTGCCTTCATTAGTTCTTTAGTAGTGACATCAGGATTGTTCATTAGCATGTGCAGTCCCTTAATCACTTCTGATAAATTGTGCGGCGGAATGTTGGTAGTCATACCAACCGCAATACCACTAGTACCGTTAACTAATAAGTTTGGTATTCTAGCCGGCAGAACTACTGGTTCATTTTCAGAATCATCATAATTACGTTGCCAATCAACAGTGTTTTTATTGATATCGCGCAGCATTTCAACCGCAATTTTGCTCATGCGCGCCTCAGTATAACGCATTGCGGCCGGCTCATCACCATCAACTGAACCAAAGTTGCCGTGACCATCGACAAGCATATAGCGGTAGCTGAAATCTTGTGCCATATGAGCCATCGCTAAATAAATTGAGGAATCACCGTGAGGATGAAACTTGCCCATAACTTCCCCAACGATTCTGGCTGATTTTTTGTATGGTTTATCTGGTGTAACTCCTAGTTCACTCATGCCATATAGAATCCGGCGTTGAACCGGCTTCAAGCCATCGCGTACATCGGGTAAAGCCCTTGCCACAATAACGGACATGGCATAATCCAGGAATGAACTATTCATTACGCTGGTCAAATCAACGTTTCTTATTCTGTGATCCTGACCTTGATTGTCGTTATCCATTTAAACCTCCTATGCATCCAAGTTTTCAACGTATTTAGCGTTAGTTTCAATAAAATTGCGCCGTGGTCCTACTTCATTGCCCATTAGCAATTCAAACACCTCATCGGCATTTTTAGCATATTCTGGGCTGACACGGTCGAGTCTTCTATTTTCAGGATTCATGGTTGTATCCCACAGTTGTTCCGGATCCATTTCACCTAGTCCCTTATAACGCTGTACCAGTGGCTTAGGACTTGGTTGTAAACTCCCCAAATAGTCATGCAATTCTTCATCGGTATCTAAATATCTGACGACTTTGCCTTGGCGCACTTGATATAGAGGCGGACGTGCAATATAAACGTAGCCTTTTTCAATCATCGGACGCATGTAGTTATAAAAGAGGGTTAAGAGCAAGGTCCGAATATGGGCCCCATCGACATCGGCATCTGTCATAATGATTAACTTATGATAACGAGCCTTAGAAACATCAAAGTCTGCACCAAAACCGGTACCTAAAGCTGTAAAAAGTGACCGAATTTCTTGGTTAGCCAAAATACGATCCATTGAAGCTTTTTCAACGTTCAAAATTTTACCTCTAATTGGCAAAATTGCCTGAGTTAATCTTGAACGTCCTTGTTTAGCTGAACCACCGGCAGAATTACCCTCAACTATGAATAATTCAGAAATGCTGGGGTCATTACTTGTGTTGTCAGCTAACTTACCAGGCAGATTGGCAATTTCCAGTCCTGATTTTTTACGTGTAACCTCACGAGCGCGTTTAGCAGCTGTCCGAGCACGTTCAGCTAACTGGGCCTTTTCAACAATTTTGCGACCAACCTGCGGATTTTCCATTAAGAAACGGTTGAAGGTTTCCGAAAACGCGTGATCAACAGCTGTTCGAGCGTCTGAATTTCCTAATTTAGTCTTGGTCTGACCTTCAAATTGGGGGTTAGGGTGTTTAACAGAAACTACAGCGGTCATTCCTTCCCGAATATCCTCTCCGGAAAGATTATCATCACTATCCTTTAATAGCTTAGTCTTATGAGCATAATCATTAACTACCCTAGTTAATGCTGTCTTAAATCCTGCCTCGTGCATTCCGCCTTCATAAGTATGAATGTTGTTGGCAAAGGTCATTAACGTTGTTTTATAGCCTTTTGTATATTGCAAAGATACTTCAACGTTAATATCGTTGTCGTTACCTTCGACATAGATTGGTTCATCGAATAATACTTCTGTATCACGGTTTAAGAATGACACATATTCCTGAATACCACCTTCATAGTGGTAAACATCGGTTTCTGCGCTATCTTTTCTTTTGTCAGTAAAGGTTAACTTCAACCCTTTGTTTAAAAAAGCCAATTCACGAATGCGATTTTTGAGAATTTTATCATCAAAAGAAGTGGTTTCAGTAAAAATATCTGGATCTGGGAAAAAGTGTACTATAGTACCATGTTGAGATAAGGGCACGCTTCCAATCATTTTCATTTCATCAACTACGCGACCACGACTGAAGTCAATAAAATACTTTTTCCCGTCACGCATTGTTGTAACGTCAAGTTTAGTTGACAATGCATTGACAACAGAAGCACCAACCCCGTGCAAACCGCCAGATACTTTGTAGCCGCCACCACCAAATTTACCGCCTGCATGCAAGACAGTAAAAACAGTTTCAAGAGCTGGCCGCCCAGTTTTCTTTTCAATATCTACCGGAATACCACGTCCATCATCCTGAACAGTGACACTGCCATCTTCATTAATAGTAACTTCAATCTTACTGGCAAAACCGGCTAGACTTTCATCGATACCATTATCAATTATTTCCCACACTAAATGGTGTAATCCCTGAGAACTGGTTGAGCCAATATACATTCCTGGACGTTTACGAACTGCTTCAAGTCCGCCTAAGACTTGAATCTGACTGGCATTATATTTATCGGCTTCTTTTTCGTATTGCTTAATTTGATTAAGATTTTCTTTGTTATTATCTGCCATGCAATTTCCCCTCTTCTAAATAAATTTGTCCAGATTTTATGCGGTATATTTTCGGCTTTTTAATTATTTCCCAGGAAATACCCTCAAGATCTGTTGTTGTAATAAATGTTTGCGTTTTGCCGTGGATGTAGTTAAGTAGAGCACTTTGACGGTTATGATCAAGCTCACTCATTACATCATCGAGTAGTAATAATGGATACTCGTCAGTTATCTGGTGCACAAGTTGTATTTCTGCTAGTTTGATGCTAAGTGCTATAGTTCTTTGTTGTCCTTGGGAACCATACAAATGTGCATTTTTTCCATCAAGCTCAAATTCAATGTCATCCCTGTGAGGTCCACTCAATGTCGTACCTTTGAGAATTTCAACCTTTTTATTTTTCTGAAAATTATTTAATACTTTATGGTAAACTTCTTCGACACTGTCTTTTGCAGAAATTTCCTTTACTGATGGTCGATAAATTACCTTCAGTTTCTCTGCACTGGTACTAATATGCGCATATGCGTCTCTAGCATATTGGTCTAGGTAGTTTAAAAATTGAAAACGGCGAACAATTACCTCTGCAGCCACACCTGCCAGCTGATCTGATAAGACTTCTAAAAACATAGTGTCATGAGCTTCGCCCTTGGCTAACTGCTTTAAATAATTGTTTTTTTGCTGCAAAACCTGCTTATACTTGCCCGCAAAATAGAGATATTCTGCACT
This sequence comes from Lactobacillus sp. ESL0261, assembly GCF_003693025.1. Classification (NCBI taxonomy): domain Bacteria; kingdom Bacillati; phylum Bacillota; class Bacilli; order Lactobacillales; family Lactobacillaceae; genus Lactobacillus; species Lactobacillus sp. ESL0261. The sequence continues at coordinate 3,539 of NZ_REHN01000001.1, read as the reverse complement.
AATTTGACCAAACTCTTGATCCATAAAGCGTCGTCTTAAATTAGGAGCACCCTTAATCAGGTCTAAATCTTCCGGAGAAAATAAAATAGCATTCAGCTCGCCAACATATTTAGATAATTTTGCTTGTTCAACTCGATTAACCCAAACTTTTTTGCCCTTGGTAGTAATTAGAACCCGTAAGGACAAATCAACTTGACTTTTATAAATGTGCCCGGAAACATTGGCATAATCTTTACCAAAAGCAATTAGTTCTTTGTCATTACTTGTCCGGTGAGACCGTGTTAAAGCCAAAAAATAAATTGCTTCAAGCAGATTAGTTTTGCCTTGAGCATTTTGTCCTATAAAAATATTGACATTAGGATCAAAATCAACCTCAAATTGTTGTAAATTGCGGTAATTTTGGGCAATAAAATGCTTGAGATACATTAAAGCTACCGCAATTCGTAAGTTTCTTGATTAACTTCAAGCTTATCGCCAGGACGTAACTTCTTACCCCGTCGATTTTCCTTTATTCCGTTTAATAAAACAGGATTATCCTGCAAATACCACTTAGCCTGACCACCAGAAGAAATGATACTTTCTTTTTTTAAAAATTGACCCAGAGTAATATATTCACTCGTTAACTTTATTTCTTTGATCATAACCACCTTCGCCACTTTAAATACCTATAATAAGTATATTCGTTTCACAAACAAAAAACAACTAAAAGCCCATATAAAGCCATATAAACGGATTTTTCCAAAATAAACAATTCATAGTGATCGACATTAAAAATAAACCAGCAAGCTTTTTCGGTTGATTACAAAAATTTGACTACAAAAAAAGTCATCAAATGATGACTTTTTATCTTTTGTAGTTTTGACAATGATTAAAATGTTCTAACTGGTGTAATTAATTGAACAAAATCAATATCAGTTTTATCTGGATTGACAGTAAATGGACGCAGTGGTTGCGTGAAATCCATAATGACAGAATCTGTTACTGAAGCTTTTAGTGCGTCTCGCAGGTAATCCGGGTTGAACGAAATCTTTAGATTGTTACCTTCAAGTTTCTTAAAACTAACGTCTTCTTCCACATTACCAATTTCTGCTGACTCACCGGACAATTTTGCACTTTGTTTTTCGGTATCTAGCGTTAAATCGACCACATTATTGCGTCCTGCATGTGTCAACAGACTTGCCCGGTCTAATGCACTCGAAAGTTCCATTAAATCAAATTCTACAGTTGTTGTACTGTCAGTCGGAATTAAGCGCTCAGTATCAGGATAACTACCTTCAAGTAAGCGTGAATAAAACAGAATGTTGCCAATCTCAAAAAGTACTTGATTTTCACCAGGACAAACTTTAATTTCCGGATCGGTTTCACCAATAATTCGTGCTAATTCAAGTAAACTTTTTCCAGGTATAATCAGATCCGTTTTAGCTTGCGGTCCATTTTCCAAAGTCAATGCTCGACTAGATAATCTGTGTGAGTCTGTTGCTACAGCATGGATTTTGTCTGGACTAAAAGTAAAGTGTACTCCAGTTAACACTAAACGGCTTTCCTGTGTCGCAACTGCAAATTGGGTTTCGTTGATTATTTCACGAAAAGTTTTCCCCGAAATAACAAAAGAGGACTCGTCTGGAATTTCCGGTAATCTTGGATAGTTATTGGCATCTAAACCATTGATAGTAAATTCACTGTTTTCAGAAATAATTTGTGTTTGAAAACTTTCTTTAACTTCTAATGAAAATTCCTTTCCTGGCAACCGTCTGATAATTTCACTGAAAAAACGAGCTGGTAAAACGATTGAACCGGTTGATGCAACTGTTAAGTCTTCACTTACCGGTATTTTAATCTCGATTGAAATATCAGTGTCACTGCCTGTTAGAAGTAATTCATCTTCAGTCAGATTAATTTTAATTCCACTAAGAATAGGAATAGTTGCTCTTGAAGAAATTGCGTGCATTACGTTGTTTAAATTGTCTAAGAAAAGATTTCTGTTTACTGTAAATTTCATTTGGTGCCTCCTGTTATTTTGTCTGTTTCCTTTATATTAATTATATATTTAATTAGTAGTATTAGTAGGTCCTGTGATTTCTGTTGAAAAGTTACACAGTTCTTAAAATAACGTAATTATTACGGTTAAGAAGATGTGAACAAGTTCGTTACTTATCCACAATTAATAACTTTTAGTGATCAAGCATTTGTTTTAAATCAAATACTGCAGTTTTGATATCAGCATTTGTTTTAATTTCCCGACTGATTTTTTCGTAAGCATGCATCACTGTTGTATGATCTTTGCCACCGAATTCCTGTCCGATTTTGGGAAGACTGGAATCTGTCAATTCGCGTGATAAATACATTGCAATTTGTCTGGGAACAACGATCTGTCTAACGCGCTTTTTTCCTTTCAATTCATAGGTTGAAGTCTGGAAATAGTTAGCAACAACTTCTTGAATTTTAGAAATTTGCAGTCCCTGATTCTTTTGAACTAGTTTGAGATCTGCCAAGGCTTCTCTAGCCAAATTAACATTGATATCTTCATGTTCAATTGTGGCATGTGCCTGAACTTTTACCAGAGCCCCTTCAAGTTCACGAATATTAGTATCAACTTGGGAAGCTATATAGTCGAGTGTATTATCATCTATTATTAGATTCTCAGCCTCTGCTTTTTTACGTAAAATCGCGATGCGCGTTTCCAAATCAGGTGGGGTAATTTCGACTTGCAAACCCCAAGTAAATCTTGATACCAGTCTTTCTGATAGGTCAGGAATTTCAGTAGGAAGGCGATCACTCGTCATGACTATTTGCTTTTGATCATTGTAGAGAGTCTCAAAAGTATGGAAAAATTCTTCTTGAATACCCTCTTTTTTAGCGAAAAACTGAATATCATCTACAAGCAACAAATCGCAAGTGCGATATTTTGCACGAAATTGATCTTGAGTTTTGTTTTTGATTGAGTTTATAAAATCATTAACAAAAGTTTCGCTTTGAATATAAACGACTTTGGCATTGGGACGCTCTGCCAGCATTTGATGTCCGATAGCTTGCATCAAGTGCGTCTTTCCAAGCCCTACGCCACCAAAAATAAAAAGAGGGTTGTAAAAACTGCCCGGACTGTCAGCAACGGCCAAGGCTGCACCCGCGGCCAATTTATTGCCTTCACCCTGAACGAAATTATCGAAGGTGTACTTTTCGTTAAGCTTAAGATTACGGACAAATGCATTTTCCATTTGAGGTCGTGCACTTTCTGACATTGAGTCTGTTTTTGGCTTAGGTGTTACAAGGCGCTCAGTACTGTTGTCACCTTCAATTTGAAAAACCGGCATGACTTCAATATTGGCATAGCCGTAGGCAGATTGAATCAGTTGTGAGGCCAAATTTTTTTCCCAATACCCCTTGGTTACGGGATTTTGCACGGCAATTTTTAGTTCATGAGTTTCCTTATTATAGGAAATTGGTCTTGTATTTTTAAACCATGCGTTATAAGCAACTTCATTAAAATGTTCACGCATCTCGCTATTAAAATGATGCCAAAATTTATTAATGTCAAACAA